>NZ_JBJDQT010000041.1:0-51351 GCF_044903565.1 Streptomyces sp. NPDC004065
GGGTCACCGTCCCTGGGGCTCCGCCCCAGACCCCGGGCGGGGGCTGCGCCCCCTGCACCCCCCTTTGCCCCATCCGACCCGCCCGACTCGGTGGGGGGAGGAGTTGCCGTCACGGGGCTCCGCCCCGAACCCCACGCGGGGCTCCGCCCCTGCACCCCATGCGGTGCTGCACCCCATGCGGGGCTGCACCCCATGCGGTGCTGCACCCCTGCACCCCGGGCGGGGCTGCGCCCCGGACCCCATGCGGGGCTGCTCCCCTGCACCCCGGGCGGGGCTGCGCCCCATGCGGGGCTGCGCCCCATGCGGGGCTGCGCCCCATGCGGGGCTGCGCCCCATGCGGGGCTGCGCCCCTGCGCCCCGGGCGGCCCGGACGCGACGGAAGCCCCGTCAGGGAAACCCCGTCAGAAACCCAGGCGGCGCAGCTGCTTGGGGTCTCGTTGCCAGTCCTTGGCGACCTTGACGTGGAGGTCCAGGAAGACCGGGGTGCCCAGGAGGGCCTCGATCTGTTTGCGGGACTTGATGCCGACCTCCTTCAGGCGCTTGCCCTTGGGGCCGATGATGATGCCCTTCTGGCTGGGGCGCTCGATGAAGACGTTGGCGTGGATGTCCAGCAGCGGCTTGTCCGCCGGGCGGTCCTCGCGCGGCAGCATCTCCTCCACGACCACCGCGATGGAGTGGGGCAGCTCGTCCCGTACGCCCTCCAGGGCCGCCTCGCGGATCAGCTCGGCCACCATCACCTGCTCGGGCTCGTCCGTCAGGTCGCCCTCGGGGTAGAGCGCCGGGCCCTCCGGCAGCAGCGGGATCAGCAGGTCGGCCAGCAGGTCCACCTGCTTGCCCGCCGTCGCCGACACCGGCACGATCTCCGCCCAGGTGATCCCCAGCTCCTCGCCGAGCCGGTCGATCGCGATCAGCTGCTCGGCCAGCGTCTTGGGGTCCACCAGGTCGGTCTTGGTGACGATGGCGACCTTCGGGGTCTTCCTGATCCCGGCGAGTTCCTTGGCGATGAAGCGGTCGCCCGGCCCGATCTTCTGGTCGGCCGGCAGGCAGAAGCCGATCACGTCGACCTCGGCCCAGGTCGTGCGCACCACGTCGTTCAGCCGCTCGCCCAGCAGGGTGCGCGGCTTGTGCAGCCCGGGGGTGTCCACCAGGATCAGCTGGGCGTCCTCCCGGTGCACGATGCCCCGCACGGTGTGCCGGGTCGTCTGCGGCCGGTTGGAGGTGATCGCCACCTTCTGCCCGACCAGAGCGTTCGTAAGGGTGGACTTGCCCGCGTTGGGACGGCCCACGAAACACGCGAAACCGGCCCGGTGCACGGCCTCGGCGGGCTGCTCGGATGACTGGGTGCGAACGCTCATGGCGTCATTGTCCCTGATCCACCGGGCCCCGCCGCACCCCGCTCGCACCGGCCGCCCCGCGGTGAGGCCCCGGTGACGCCCGCGCGCCACGCAACGTCACCGGAACGCAGCCGTACGCGACCGGACCTCGGCGGCGGCGAGGAGCAGAAACACACCGGCCCGGACCTTACGGTGCACCCCGGGACCGCCTACGATCACGGGGCCTGGGGCACGGTGCCCCGGTCGGCGCGTCCGCCGCCGCCTCCTCCGCGCAGAAGGTCACGTCCCGGGCATGAAGCTCATCACCGCGATCGTCAAGCCGTACCGCCTCGACGAGGTGAAGACCGCCCTGCAGGACATGGGCGTGCACGGCCTGACCGTCACCGAGGCCAGCGGCTACGGCCGGCAGCGCGGCCACACGGAGGTGTACCGCGGCGCCGAGTACCGGGTCGACCTCGTGCCCAAGGTGCGCATCGAGGTGGTCGTGGACGACGCGGTCGCCGACCAGGTGATCGACGCGATCGTCGGGGCGGCGCAGACGGGGAAGATCGGCGACGGCAAGGTCTGGATGCTGCCGGTGGAGACGGTCGTCCGGGTCCGCACCGGCGAGCGCGGCCCCGACGCCCTCTGACGGGCACCGCCCGGCCCCCGGCCCAGGCCCCCGGCCCCGCCCTAGTCGGCGGTGCCCGCCGGGGCGGTCCGCCGCACCTGTCCGTCGGGCCCGGCGAGCAGCACCGGCGTCCCGGCCCCGCCGAGGTCCGCCACGGCGGCCCGGTCCCGCTCCGCGACCTCCTCGGCCTCGCTCACCACGGCCGCCGCCTCCAGCGACCGCGCGCCCGAGGCGACCGCCATCGCGACGGCGGTCTGCAGGGCGCTCAGCCGCAGCGAGGGCAGGTCCACCGACCCGGCGGCGTAGGTACGGCCGGTCTCGTCGCGTACCGCCGCGCCCTCCGGCACGCCGTTGCGGGCCCGTACGGAGCGGGCCAGGGTGACGATCTTGCGGTCCTCGGGGTCGAGCGCGTTGCTGTCGGTCATGATCCGAGCATACGGAGCCCCCGCGGGCCGCCCGGCAGCGGACGCCCGGCGCGGACGTACGGCACTGGCCGCCCGGCAGCGGACGCCCGGCCTCGGCGTCGGCTCCGGCCGCCCGGCATCCGACGCCCGGCGCGGACGTACGGCACTGGCCGCCCGGCAGCCGACGCCCGGCATCGGCTCCGGCTCCTGCTCCGGCCGCCCGGCAGCGGACGCCCGGTACTGGCCGCCCAACACCGCCCGCCCAACACCGCCCGCCCGCCCGGCCACCCGCCCGGCACGCGGTGCCGTGACCGCGCGGGTGGCGGGCCCGGCTCAGCCCGCCACCGGGTGCATCGTCCCGCGTCGCGCCTGCGGTGAGGCCAGCCATTCCAGCTTGGCCGCCGTGTCCGCCTCGTCCAGCGGGGTGTGCAGCACGATCGTCAGATCCGGCCGGGCCGGCACCTTCAGCGCCGTCGCCTCCAGGCACAGCAGCCCGGCCAGCGGATGGTCGAGCTCCTTGCGGATCTGTCCGGCGTCCTCGATGTCCCGCTCCTGCCACAGCGCGGCGAACTCCGCGCTCGCCGCCGACGCCCGCTCCAGCACGGCCTGGTAGCCCTCGTCGCCGGGGCGGCCGGAGGAGGCGGCCCGGAACTGTGCCACGACCGTGCGCGCGTTGCGCTCCCAACTCCTGCTGCGGGAGCGGTAGAGCGGGTCGGTGAAGAAGTCCACCAGACAGTTCTGGGTGATGTCCGGGCGCATGCCGAGCACCGCCGCGGCGGCGTCGTTGTACATCACGCAGTTGTAGTACACATCCATGATGTGGGCCGGATACGGCATCCAGGCGTCGATCAGCCGCCGCAGCCCCTCGCCCATCTCCCGCCGCTCCGGCGCCACTTGGGGCGGCGGCGGGTTCAGCCCGGCCAGCAGGTACAGATGCCGGCGCTCGGCGTCGCTGAGCCGCAGCACCCGGGCGACGGCGTCCAGGACCTGCGGGGAGACGGAGATGTCCCGGCCCTGCTCCAGCCACTGGTACCAGGACGCGCCCACCCCCGCGAGCACCGCGACCTCCTCGCGGCGCAGCCCGGGGGTGCGGCGCCGGGCGCCGCCGTCCGGCAGACCCGCCTCGGCCGGTGTGACCCGGGCCCGACGGCTCATCAGGAACTCGCGCAACTCGCGCAGCCGGCGGGACTTGGACAGGTCCTCGGGCACGTACGCATCCCCCCTCGCGTGCTGGCCGGTGGTGGCACCACCACCATAAGCCGCCACTCCCCACGGCTGTTCCCGCCGCCGCAGGCTCGTGCCATGGCACTCGACACCACCACCTCCTCCTCCACCGGCCCGCGAGGCCGGGACCGCGCACCGCGCGGCCGGGCCCGGCCGCCGGCCCGCGCCGGACTCGTGCTGTTCATCCTGTGCGCGGCCCAGTTCATGGTCGCCCTCGACTTCTCCGTCCTGAACGTGGCCCTGCCCGCCCTCGGCCCGGACCTCGGCCTGAGCACCTCCGCCCTGCAGTGGGCGGTCACCGCGTTCGCCCTGCCCTCGGGCGGCTTCCTGCTGCTGTTCGGCCGGATGGGCGACCTGTACGGCCGGCGCCGGCTGTTCCTCGCCGGACTGGCCCTGTTCGGCGCGGCCTCACTGCTCGCCACCCTCGCCCAGGACCCCGCGTCCTTCCTGGCCGGGCGGGCGCTGCAGGGCCTGGGCGCGGCGGCGATCGTGCCCACCGGGATGTCCCTGCTGACCACCACCTTCCCCGAGGGCCCGGCCCGGGACCGCGCCCTGAGCGTCTCCGGGACCCTGCTCTCCCTCGGCTTCACCGTCGGCATGGTGGCCGGCGGCGTCCTCACCGACGTCCTCGGCTGGCGCTCCACCATGGGCCTGCTGGCGCTGTTCGCGCTGATCGTGCTGCCGCTCGCGCCCGGCCTGCTGCCCGAGTCGCGCACCCCCGAACGGCCCCGCCTGGACGTGCCCGGCGCGGTCACCGTCACCGCGGGCCTGCTGTCCCTCATCTACGCCCTGTCGACGGCCGCCGACCGCGGCTTCGGCGGCGCGGACGTCATCGTCACGCTGGTCGCGGGCGTGCTGCTGCTGACCGTGTTCGCGGCCGTGGAGTCCCGTACCCCGCAGCCGCTGGTCTCGCTGCCCATGCTGCGCCGCCGCACGGTGGCCTGGGGCAACCTGGGCGGCCTGGTCACCTTCTCGATGATGTCGACGGTCATCTTCGTGCTGACCCTGTACCTCCAGGAGGTGCTGGGCCTGTCGGCCTTCGAGACGGGCCTGGTCTTCGGCGCCCAGGGCCTGCTGTCGGCGTTCGCCGGCCCGTACGCCGCGAAGGTGATCGGCCGCTTCGGGGCGCCCCGCACGCTGGCCGGCTCGCTCGCCGGGCAGGGCGCGCTGACCGCCGCCCTGCTGCTCCTGAACGCCCACATGTGGTCGGTCTGGCTCGCCGTGGCGGCCGTCTCCCTGGCCGGCGTGTGCCACCTGGGCGCGATCGTCTCCTACGGTCTGACGGTCACCTCCGGCGTCCCCGACGAGGAGCAGGGCCTGGCCACCGGCCTGGTCACCTCCACCCAGCAGGTCGGCGTCACCGTCGGCATCCCGCTGCTGGGCGTGCTCGCCACCACCTCCGGCGACCTGCTGTCCGGCGTCCGCACGGTGCTCGCCCTGGACGCGGCGGTCGTGCTCGTGGCGGCCGTGGCCGCCGGGCTGGGGCTGCGGGCGGGGCGGACGGCCGGGGCGGCGCGGGCGGCCTCAGGGACGGTCGAGACGGAGTCGTTCGGCGCGCGGTAGCCCGGCGACGACCAGGTCGTAGGAGTCCTCCACGAGCTCCCGGACCAGCCGGTCCGGGAGCTCCGCGTCCACCGTGACCGTGTTCCAGTGCCGCTTGTTCATGTGCCAGCCGGGGACGATCAGCCCCGGGTGGGCGCCGCGCAGCCGGATCGCGTCCTCCGGGTCGCACTTGAGGTTCACCGTCAGGGGCCGCGCCTGGAGGTCGGTCAGTGCGAACATCTTGCCCAGCACCTTGAAGACCGAGGTCCGCGGGTTGAAGGGGAAGTCCTCCACGGCCGCGTTGAACGACAGGCACAGGGCGCGCAGCTCCTGGGGCGTCACTCCGGTCCCTTCTCCTCGCCCTCCGGCGGGCCGGCCGACGGCACGGGCTCCACCAGCACCGTCACGATCTTGTTGCGGCGGCCGGCGGCGGCCTCCGCGGTCAGCCTCAGCTCCCGCCCGTCCGGCAGTACCACCACCGCGGACGCCCCGGCGATGGGGACGCGGCCGAGGGCCTTGGCGAGCAGCCCGCCGACCGTCTCCACGTCCTCGTCGTCGTACTCCTCCAGGTCGTACAGTTCGCCCAGGTCGGTGATGTCCAGGCGAGCGGTGACCCGGTGGCGGTCCTCGCCCAGCTCCTCCACGGGCGGCAGCTCCCGGTCGTACTCGTCGGTGATCTCGCCGACGATCTCCTCGAGGATGTCCTCGATGGTGACGATGCCGGCCGTGCCGCCGTACTCGTCGATGACGACGGCGACGTGGTTGCGTTCCTTCTGCATCTCGCGCAGCAGGTCGCCGGCGTTCTTGGTGTCCGGCACGAACACGGCCGGGCGCATCGCCGTGGACACCAGGTCGTTCTCGGCGTCGCGGCTGATGTGCGTGCGGCGCGCCAGGTCCTTCAGATAGACGATGCCGACGATGTCGTCCTCGCTCTCCCCGGTGACCGGGATGCGCGAGAAACCGGAGCGCAGCGCCAGGGTGAGGGCCTGCCGGATCGTCTTGTACCGCTCGATGACGACGAGGTCGGTGCGCGGCACCATCACCTCGCGCACGAGGGTGTCGCCGAGTTCGAAGACCGAGTGCACCATGCGGCGCTCCTCGTCCTCGATCAGCGACTCCTGCTCGGCCAGGTCGACCAGCGCGCGCAGTTCCGCCTCGGAGGCGAACGGGCCGCGGCGGAACCCCTTGCCGGGGGTGAGCGCGTTGCCGATGAGGATCAGCAGCGACGGGATCGGCCCCATGATCCGTGCCAGCGGCAGCAGGACGTACGCGGCGGCCGTCGCCGTGTTCAGCGGGTGCTGGCGGCCGATGGTGCGCGGGGAGACACCGACGGCGACGTACGACACCAGCACCATGACGCCGATGGCGACCAGCAGGGCCTGCCAGGTGGCGGCGAACTCCTGCAGGCAGGCGTACGTCACCAGGGCCGCGGCCGCCATCTCGCAGGTGACCCGGACCAGCAGGGCCACGTTCAGATAGCGGGTGGGGTCGGCGGCGACCTGCGCGAGCCGGGCGCTGCCGCGCCGGCCCGACTTCACGGCCTCCTCGGCCCGGAAGCTGGAGATCCGCGCCACGCCCGCCTCCGCGCAGGCGGCCAGCCACGCGACCACGACCAGGGCGATCGCCCCGACGACGATCTGCGGACTCATGGGCGGCTCACGAGACGGTCGGCGCCGGGGAGGGGCCCTCCAGGCCCCGCTCCGCGCGCCAGCCGTCCACGATCGCGGCCTGGAGGCCGAACATCTCGGCCTTCTCGTCCGGCTCCTCGTGGTCGTAGCCGAGCAGGTGCAGCACTCCGTGGACGGTGAGCAGCTGGAGCTCCTCGTCCATGGAGTGCCGGGTCTCCGCCTCGGCGCCCTGCTTGGCGGCGACCTCCGGGCACAGCACGATGTCGCCGAGCAGACCCTGCGGGGGCTCGTCGTCGTCCTTCGACGGCGGCCTCAGCTCGTCCATCGGGAAGGACATGACATCCGTGGGCCCCGGCAGGTCCATCCACTGGATGTGCAGCTGCTCCATGGCGTCGGCGTCCACGACGATCACCGAGAGCTCGGAGAGCGGGTGGATGCGCATCCGCGCGAGCGCGTAGCGGGCGATGTCGAGGATCGCCTGCTCGTCGACCTCGGTGCCGGACTCGTTGTTGACGTCGATCGACATGGTCGTGCTGGTCTACTTCCCCTTGTGCCCGTGGCCGGCTCTGCCGTGACCGCCGGCGCTCCGGGGAGCGCCGCCGTTCTCGGTGCCGTGCTCGCTGTCGTACTTCTCGTACGCGTCGACGATACGGCCCACGAGCTTGTGCCGGACGACGTCGTGCGACGATAGCCGGGAGAAATGGACGTCCTCGACGCCGTCCAGGATGTCCTGCACCTGCCGCAGACCGCTCTTGGTGCCGCCCGGCAGGTCCACCTGCGTCACGTCACCGGTGATCACGATCTTGGAGTCGAAGCCCAGCCGGGTCAGGAACATCTTCATCTGCTCCGGGCTGGTGTTCTGCGCCTCGTCCAGGATGATGAAGGCGTCATTGAGGGTACGGCCACGCATGTACGCCAGCGGTGCGACCTCGATCGTGCCCGCCGCCATCAGGCGCGGGATCGAGTCCGGGTCGATCATGTCGTGCAGCGCGTCGTACAGCGGGCGCAGATAGGGGTCGATCTTCTCGTAGAGCGTGCCGGGCAGGAAGCCGAGCCGCTCTCCGGCCTCGACGGCCGGGCGGGTCAGGATGATCCGGTTGACCTGCTTGGACTGCAGGGCCTGCACGGCCTTGGCCATGGCCAGGTAGGTCTTGCCGGTGCCGGCGGGGCCGATGCCGAAGACGACCGTGTGCTTGTCGATCGCGTCGACGTACCGCTTCTGGTTGAGCGTCTTGGGGCGGATGGTGCGGCCGCGCGAGGACAGGATGTTCTGCGTGAGCACCTCGGCCGGGGTCTCGTGGCCGTCGCTCTCCCCCCTCTCGCTCGCCTTCAGCATGGCGATCGAGCGTTCCACTGCGTCCTCCGTCATCGGCTGCCCGGTGCGGAGCACCAGCATCATCTCGTCGAACACGCGCTGGATCATGGCGACGTCCACCGGGTCGCCGACCGCGCTGATCTCATTGCCCCGGACGTGGATGTCGGCCCCCGGGAAGGCCTTCTCGATCACGCGCAGGAGGGAGTCGCCGGAACCCAGGACGGTCACCATGGGGTGCTGGGCGGGGACGGTGAACTGTGCTCTGGCCTGCCCCTGCGCGGGGGTGTTGGCTGCGGGTGTCTGAGTCATGGGCCGGCGCTTAAGGCCTGCGTGTCCTCCTCGTCACGGCCGCACGGCTGAGGGCGGCCTCGCGCTTCCCAGGGTACGACGGGGCGGTGACAACGCCCCAGGACTTTTCGGCGGCCCCGCCCGCCACCGCGCACCGGTCAGCGCTCGCGGTGCTGGGCGCGCAGGGCGTCGCGGAACCAGTGGTAGGACGCCTTCGGGGTGCGTTCGAGGGTGTCGTGGTCGACGTGGACCAGGCCGAAGCGGCGGGTGTAGCCCTCCGCCCACTCCCAGTTGTCCAGCAGCGTCCAGACGAAGTAGCCCCGCACGTCCACGCCGGCCTCGACCGCCCGGTGCAGGGCGCGGATGTGGCCGTCCAGGTAGGCGATGCGGTCGGTGTCCTCCAGGCCCTCGTAGGAGCAGCCGTTCTCGGTGACGATCACGGGCGGGAGCCGGTCGCCGTAGCGGGCGCGGAAGCCGGTGAGCAGTTCGGTCAGCCCCTCGGGGACCACCGGCCAGCCGAAGTCGGTGACCGGGCGGCCCTCGACGGGGTGCAGGGAGAAGGGCAGCCCGGCGGGCAGCGCCACCCCGCCGAACTCGGTCCCGGCGGGGTGCGGCGCGCCCACCCGGGTGGGGGCGTAGTAGTTCACGCCGTACCAGTCCAGCGGCTCGGCGATGACCTCCAGGTCGGCCTCGACGCCCCCGGGGCCGGCCGGCATCAGCTCGCCCAGCCCGGCCGGGTACGCGCCGAGCAGCAGCGGCTCCGCGAACAGCCGGTTGAGCAGCACGTCGTAGAAGTCCGCCGCCTCGACGTCCGCCTGCCCGTCCGAGGCCGGCCAGGTCGGGCCGTGGGAGTTGGCGATGCCGACGTCGGCGGCGCCGGCCGCGCGCAGGGCGCGTACCGCGAGGCCGTGGGCGAGGAGCTGGTGGTGGGCGGCCGGCAGGGCGTCGAACAGCAGCATTTTGCCCGGCGCGTGCACGCCCAGGGCGTGGCCGAGCAGGGTGTGCTCGGCGGGCTCGTTGAGGGTGATCCACGTGCCCACCCGGTCGCCCAGGCGCCCGGCGACCGCCGCCACGTGGTCGGCGAAACG
Organism: Streptomyces sp. NPDC004065; assembly: GCF_044903565.1. Taxonomy (NCBI): domain Bacteria; kingdom Bacillati; phylum Actinomycetota; class Actinomycetes; order Kitasatosporales; family Streptomycetaceae; genus Streptomyces; species Streptomyces sp. NPDC004065. Next base: position 9,434 of record NZ_JBJDQT010000041.1, read on the forward strand.
CGCGGCGGTGTCCCGGTCCAGCCAGTCCAGCTCCGCCGGCAGGTCCCAGTGGAAGAGGGTGGGGACCGGGCGGACACCGGCCGCGCACACCTCGTCGACCAGCCGGTCGTAGAAGCCGAGGCCGCCGGGGGAGTTCACCCGGGGCCAGGACACGGAGAAGCGGTACGCGTCCACGCCGAGGCCGGCCAGGAGCGCCACGTCCTCGGTGTGGCGGTGGTAGTGGTCGCAGGCCACCGCCGCCGTGGAGCCGTCCCTGATCCGGCCCGGCTCGGCCGCGAAGGCGTCCCACACGGACGGCGCGCGCTCACCGGCCGCCCCCTCGATCTGGTGGGCCGACGTGGACACGCCCCACAGGAAGCCGGCCGGGAACCGGGGGAGCGGGGCGTCCGCGGCGCCCGGGTCCGCGCCCGGTTCCGTGGGCCTCGGGTTCGCGCCCGTGCCCGTGCCGGCGCCCCTGTCCGCGCCCGTGCTCGTCTGCGGGGGCGTGCTGCTGCCCGTACCCGTACCCGCCCCGGTGCCCGCGCCTGCGTCAGTCGCCATGCGCGGATCATCCGTACCCGCGGTAACGGAAGTCAACGCCCCGGCGGCAGGCGGACGTCACGCTCGGGACGTACGCACCGGACGCCCCGCTCCGGACGCCAGGCGCCGACCGTCACGCTCCGGCCGTCACGCCTCGGGCGGCCTCACGCCCCCTCCTTCAGCACCCGGGTGATCAGCTCGCGCTGGTCCCCGGTCAGCCGGGGATCGGCGGCGTAGACCGTCCTGCCGTCCACGGTGATCTCGTAGCTGAACCCGTCCGGCACCCCGGCCGGCCGCGTGCCGTGTCCGGCGGCCAGGGCGCGCTCGGCCAGGGCGCGCCACTCGGGGGCATCGGGCCGCCCCGAGGTGTCGACCTCGGCGCGGCGCTCGATGCCCGCGAATCCTCCCGTACGCCTCACTCGAATCCGCATGGGTCCGTGTCTAGTACGGAATCGTCCGGAACCCCAGCGTCCACGGTCACCGCGGCGCTACAGCGTCCGTACTCCGACCTGTTCCCACCCCTTGCGCACCGCCTGGAGCTCCTCGCCCGCGCCGTAGCGCTCCCGGGCCGCCTGCACGGTGAGGGTGGCGAAGTCCGCGAAGAGCGCGTCCTCCTTCAGCCCGCCGCCGGTCAGCACGTCGTACCAGATCTGCCCGGCCTTCTCCCAGGCGTGGCCGCCGAGCGCGGTGGCGGCCAGGTAGAAGGCGTGGTTGGGGATGCCGGAGTTGATGTGCACGCCGCCGTTGTCGCTGCCGGTGCGGACGTAGTCGTCCATGGTGGCCGGCTGGGGGTCCTTGCCCAGTACGTCGTCGTCGTAGGCGGTGCCGGGGGCCTTCATGGAGCGCAGTGCGATGCCGGTGACGCGCGGGGCGAGCAGCCCGGCGCCGATCAGCCAGTCGGCCTCGGCGGCGGTCTGGCCGAGGGCGTACTGCTTGATCAGCGAGCCGAAGACGTCGGAGAGCGACTCGTTGAGCGCGCCGGACTGGCCGTAGTACGTCAGGTTCGCGGTGTGCTGGGTGACGCCGTGGGTCAGCTCGTGGCCGATGACGTCGACCGGGATGGTGAAGTCGAGGAAGATCTCGCCGTCGCCGTCGCCGAACACCATCTGCTCGCCGTTCCAGAAGGCGTTGTTGTACTTCTCGTCGTAGTGCACCGTGGCGTCCAGCGGCAGGCCGGCGCCGTCGATCGAGTCGCGCCCGTAGGCCGTGAGATACAGCTCGAAGGTGGCGCCGAGGCCGGAGTAGGCCCGGTTGACGGTGGCGTCCTTGCCGGGCTGCTGCCCCTCGCCACGGACCTTCCTGCCGGGCAGCTCGGTGCCGTGCCGGGCGTCGTAGACCGTGCGGTGCGGCTGTTCGTCCTGCTTGCCCGGCGGGGCGGCGACGGCGGGCGCGCCGATGACGGTGGTCAGCCGGCGGTGGGTGCGCTCGAAGGCGTCGCGTTCCAGGGTGCGGCGCGCGGGGTGGGCGAGCGCGGGGTCCTCGTGGCGCGCGAGGCGGTCGAGGACGTGGGGCGGCACGATGGTGCAGAAGACGGGCTCGAAGCCCCCGTTGGTCGTCATGCCCGGCACCTTTGCACTGTGTTACGTGCTTGTCACTACCTGCAACCATGATTGGTGAAATATCGGGGCAAGCGCCCCTTCGCCTCGTCACCGGTGGTAGGGGCGCGCGACGGCCGCACGACGGCCGAGTGGCGGCCGCATGACGACCGCACGACGGCCGAGTGGCGGCCGAGTGACGGCTGTACGGCGGCCGTGCGGCGGCCGCGGCGTGACCGCGGAGCGACCGCGAGGTGGCGGCCGTGCCGCGTGACCTCGCACACTGTTCGTCCGTTTCGGTCCGGTACATCCCTCTGGTTTCGCATACTGGAACAGGCCCGCGCGTCCGGCGCGGCTCGGCTAGGCTGCGGAGCACCATGCTTTTCGGGCTGCTTCTCCTTAGCTGCCGCGGCGAGGGCCTGTAGTCGTAGGCCGACCCCCTCCCCGCGGAGTCTGGCGTTGCGCCGTCGGCCGTCCTTCCGGCACCCGCGCCACTCGCGGAACTCTCGAGGAGCCCACGCAACCATGGCGAACCGCCAGCAGCCCAGTTCCATGCCGATCCACAAGTACGGCCGCTACGAGCAGGTCGACATCCCCGACCGCACCTGGCCGGACAAGCGGATCACCGTCGCCCCCCGCTGGCTCTCCACCGACCTGCGCGACGGCAACCAGGCCCTGATCGACCCGATGTCGCCCGAGCGCAAGCGCCGGATGTTCGACCAGCTGGTCCGGATGGGCTACAAGGAGATCGAGGTCGGCTTCCCCGCCTCCGGCCAGACCGACTTCGACTTCGTGCGCTCCATCATCGAGGAGGAGGGCGCGATCCCCGAGGACGTCACGATCTCCGTGCTGACCCAGGCCCGCGAGGACCTGATCGAGCGGACCGTGGAGTCCCTGAAGGGCGCCCGCCGCGCCACCGTCCACCTCTACAACGCCACCGCCCCGGTCTTCCGCCGGGTCGTCTTCCGCGGCTCCCGGGACGACATCAAGCAGATCGCCGTCGACGGCACCCGCCTGGTGATGGAGTACGGCGAGAAGCTGCTGGGTCCCGAGACCGAGTTCGGCTACCAGTACAGCCCGGAGATCTTCACCGACACCGAGCTGGACTTCGCGCTGGAGGTCTGCGAGGCGGTGATGGACGTCTACCAGCCGGGCCCGGACCGCGAGATCATCCTGAACCTGCCCGCCACCGTCGAGCGCTCCACCCCGTCCACGCACGCGGACCGCTTCGAGTGGATGCACCGCAACCTGTCCCGCCGCGAGTACGTCTGCCTGTCCGTGCACCCGCACAACGACCGCGGCACGGCGGTGGCGGCGGCCGAGCTGGCGCTGATGGCCGGCGCCGACCGCATCGAGGGCTGCCTGTTCGGCCAGGGCGAGCGCACCGGCAACGTCGACCTGGTCACCCTGGGCATGAACCTGTTCTCGCAGGGCGTCGACCCGCAGATCGACTTCTCCGACATCGACGAGATCCGCCGTACGTGGGAGTACTGCAACCAGATGGAGGTCCACCCGCGCCACCCGTACGTGGGCGACCTGGTCTACACGTCCTTCTCCGGCTCCCACCAGGACGCCATCAAGAAGGGCTTCGACGCGATGGAGGCCGACGCCAAGGCCAAGGGCGTCACGGTGGACGACCTGGAGTGGGCGGTGCCGTACCTGCCGATCGACCCGAAGGACGTCGGCCGCTCCTACGAGGCCGTCATCCGGGTCAACTCGCAGTCCGGCAAGGGCGGTGTCTCCTACGTCCTGAAGAACGACCACAAGCTGGACCTGCCGCGCCGGATGCAGATCGAGTTCTCGAAGATCATCCAGGCGAAGACCGACGCCGAGGGCGGCGAGATCACGCCGAAGGAGATCTGGGCGGTCTTCCAGGACGAGTACCTGCCCAACCCGGACAACCCCTGGGGCCGCATCCAGGTCAGGACCGGCCAGTCGACCACCGACACCGACGGCGTGGACACCCTCACCGTCGAGGCGACGGTCGACGGCGAGGACACCGTCCTGACCGGCTCGGGCAACGGTCCGATCTCGGCCTTCTTCGACGCCCTGCAGTCCATCGGCGTCGACGTACGCCTGCTGGACTACCAGGAGCACACGATGAGCGAGGGCGCCTCCGCGCAGGCCGCCTCCTACATCGAATGCGCGATCGGCGACAAGGTCCTGTGGGGAATCGGCATCGATGCGAACACGACACGTGCGTCGCTGAAGGCGGTCGTCTCGGCCGTCAACCGCGCGACCCGCTGACCCCCTCCGACCGGCACTTTTCCGGGCCCCGGCCGCCTTTTCGGGCGGCCGGGGCCCCGTCGTATACCGGCCATGCGGGCAGGGAGGTCACGGAAAGGTCTCTTCCGGGGTACTGACGCCGCCTCACCGCTGTGGCTAACATCACGCCAGCGCGGCGATGTTGCCGCGGGGTTACGGAGGTGCGACGTGCTGCCAGTACGGGGACGAAACGGCCGTGCCGTCCGGCTTGCCCGCATGCTGGGCACCCGCACCGCGTGGACACCCGTGGGCGACGGCGAGTTCTACTGCCCCGGCTGCGGCGGCGACCGCAACTACCAGCGGCTCAGCGGCCGCCGTCGCTTCACCGTCCTCGGCGTGCCCCTGCTGCCGCGCGGGGTGACCGGACCGGTCGTCGAGTGCGCGGCCTGCCGCGCCCACTTCGGCACGGACGTCCTGGACCACCCCACCACCTCCCGCTTCTCCGCGATGCTGCGCGACGCCGTGCACACCGTGGCGCTGGCGGTGCTCTCCGCGGGCGGCACCTGCTCGCGTACGGCGCTGGAGACCGCCGCCGTCGCGGTCCGCGCGGCCGGCTCCGCCGACTGCACCGAGGAGCGGCTGGCCGCCCTGGTGGAGGCGCTGGCCGCGGACACCGGCCGGGTCTACGACGACCAGCCGTGCGTGGCGGGCCTGGCCATAGAGCTGCACGAGGCCCTCGACCCGCTGGCCCCGCACCTCGCCCCGGCCGGCCGCGAGTCCATCCTCCTCCAGGCCGCCCGCATCGCCCTGGCCGACGGCCCCTACACCCCCGCCGAGCACGACGCCCTCACCACGGTCGGCGCCGCCCTGACCATCCGCGCCGACGACGTCACCCGCCTCCTGGCGGCGGCCCGGACGCCGTCCTGAGGCGCGTTGCGCGCGCGTGACCGACGCCCGGCGCCGCGGGGCCTGACTCCAAGACGCTGTCACCGCCTCCTGCGCCGCTGTCCTCGTTCGGGTGAACGCCGCCGGCTGCGCCTTCCTCACCGACCGACGCGAGGTTTAGTGAATGCTAAACGGGCGATCTCGTTGGCCGAGCGCCGTACGCGGAATACCTGGCTGATCGGAAGGAGGAGTCGGGGAAGTGAGCGGATACAGCGCGTGGTCGGCCGTCGGTGGCCACCGTGAACGTGCGGAAGGGCTGGCCGGCGGCCGGGACGCCTTTCTTCAGGGGGCCGAGCGCTTGCTGGCCGAAGCCCGGGCGTGGCGGCTGGTCGAGATGCGCAAGGAGCGTGGGTACACCCAAGCGCAGGTGGCCGAACGCATGGGCGTGAGCAAGGGCCGTGTCTCACAGATCGAGAACGGTCAGGCTTCCGGCACCGACGTCGTGGCCCGCTACGTCGAGGCGCTGGGAGGGAATCTGATGGTGGTCGCGGTCTTCGACGACGGGGAGTTGCGCAAGGTCGGCTGAGACTGTTCCACGGTGGCCGTGCCGGGCGGCGGTCAGAGGAGTTCGGCTGCGGCCAGGAGTCTGGCGATCTGCTGGGTTTCCTCGTGCGACAGGGGGATCTGGGGGTCCGCCGTGGCCGGGCAGTCGATGATGCCGCGCAGGTGGAGGGCCGTCTTGAAGGCGCCCAGCGCGGAGGAGCCAGCGCCCATCCGGGCCGGGTCGCCCGCGCGGGTGATGGCGAACAGCGCGCACAGCCGCTCCTGCTCGGCGCGGGCGCCGTCCCAGTCCCCGGCGCGCGCGAGGCGGTACAGCCGCACGTAGCCGTGCGGGTCGACGTTGGCCAGCCCCGGCACCGCCCCGTCGGCGCCCACGGCGAGGGCGGCGTCGGTGATCAGCTCCGAGCCGGTGAGCACGCTGAAGGCGGCGGTCTCGGGGTGGGCCCTGAGCCCGGTGACGACCTCCCGGAAGCCGCCCAGGTCCCCGCTGGAGTCCTTCAGCCCCGCCAGCACGCCCTCGGCGGCCAGCTGCAGGACCAGGGCGGCCGGGAGCCGGGCGGGCACGGAGACCGGGATGTCGTAGGCCAGCACCGGGACCGGGCTGCCGGCCGCGACCCGCCGGTAGTGGCGGGCGATCTCCGCCGGGTGCGCGGCACGGGCGTAGAACGGCGCGGTGACGACGACGGCCTGCGCGCCCGCCGCGGTGACCGCCGCGACGTGTTCGAGCACCCGGGCGGTCGCCATGTCGATCGCCCCGGCGAGCACGGGCAGCTGTCCGCCCACGTACCCCACCACGGCCTCCACCACCTGCCGCCGCTGCCGGTCCGTCAGATACGCCGCCTCGGACGTCGACCCCAGCACGAACAGCCCGTGCACCCCGCCCTCCACCAGATGCTCGACCAGCCGCAGCAGGGACGGCACATCCACCTCCCGCTCCTCGGTGAGCGGCGTGCACACGGGCGGGACGACACCGGTGAGCGGGGCGGCGAAGGTCATGGGAGGGCTCCCTGGGGGTGGCGGTTCGCTGCAGATGCCTTGTAGTGCTCTGTATAGCCGCCGCACCACTGCGCCGCGTGTCACGCAATGCCTCGATTTCGACAGCCAGTACGACCATGTCGCGCAGGTGCGCGCAGTACGCGGCGGCGTACGCGTCACCGATCGCCGCAAGCACCGCCTCGAACACCCCCGGCAGCCCCCTCAGCCCCGCCCGACGCAGCGCATCCAGCGGACCCTCGAGGACGCCGGAGACGTAACCGCAGGCATCCGCATCGAGCGACACCATGTCCCGGCCCTCGACGTCCCGCCCCCGGAACCCCGCGGGGAAAGGCCTGGCCATGTGCTCGGCCGCCATCCGCGACAACGCGGCGAGCTGGTCCTCGACGATGCGGGGCGGGCGTGCGGTCACCTTTGCCTCACCTCGATACGGAACTCGGCGAACAGTCGCAACAGCGACGTCATGAATCGCTCTCCGAGGGCCCGGCGGGAGTGGGGGAAGTGTGCCCATTCGATGCGGAACGCGGGAGCCGCGCGGCTCCCGCGGAGGCAGTCGTCGAGCGCGTCGAGGTTGGACCCGAAGTAGCCTCCGGGGCCGTTGACGGCCTCGCCGAGTGCGCAGTAGAAGCCGGCCCCGGTGGTGAGGAGGCGGCCGTCGAGGGTGACGGTTTCGTCGGTCCCGTAGCGCGCGGCGCGGTGGCCGCCGGTGAACCAGGCGTTCTGCACGACGTGCAGCCAGCTCTCGTGCCAGTCGACCGGGTGTCGGGCCCATTCCCCGTAGGGAAGCGGCTCCGCCGACGCCCACCGCCGCCAGATCTCCCCTGCTCGGGGGTACGCGCAGGTGTAGCCCTGGAGGGTGAGGTGTCCGTCCGGGGCGGACGGGGTGAGGCGCGCGCGCCCCAGGTAGTACTCGCCGATGGGCTCGCCCTGGTGGTCCAGGACTTGGAGCAGCGCCGTCTCCGTGCGCCGGACGCGGGCATCGCATGACTGCACACCCGCGAGCATGAGTGTCTGCTGCGTGTCCAGGTCCTCGGCGATGAAGAAGCCACGCAGGTCGTCGGCTGTCAGCAGGACATCCTGGGTCTCCTGGTCGATGAGGCGGTAGGGGAGTGAGGGCAGGGGCTGCTGTTCGGTGGGCAATTCGGTCGGTCCATTCCTGGCATCGCCAATTTCGCGACTGCTCGCAACGCGGCGCCCTCGCCGAGCCCGGGCTCGGCGAGGGCGGCCCTCATGGATGCGGATGTGTCAGGCTGCGCCTGGCGCGGCTGCTAGGAGTGCGAAGGTCCCAGTTCGAGGAACTGCCGATACACCAGGTCGAGCAGCGCCGCGTAGGCGTGTTGCGAGCGGGCGACCGCCTGGTCGGGAGACGACACCGTTTCGCCGAGCCGGTCGATCCGCTGCATCAGCTCCTGGAGCATCGCGAGGACGTCGACCGGCGCAGGCTTGAAAATCCCGCGCTCCACGAATCGGATGACCGTCGTCACGTACTCGTCGGCTTCCGCGAGATCGCTGTGCGCCAGGATCAGTTCCCTGCTTGATCCGCTCCGGGGGAACGGCAGGTTGCGCCAGAGAGCGTAGGCGTCCATGAAAGTGAGCATGTTGTTCTCCCGGCTCCTAGTGCGCTTCGTCGTACCAGAAGGAGACGACCCGTCCGTCCGGTCCGATGATTCCGCCCATGCTCCCGGAGGCGGCGGCCTCGTCGGCGCTGGTCTGGGCCTGGTCGGCGGACTTCTTGGCGTCGTCGGCGTACTTGCCCGCCTGGTCGGCGTTCTTCTTGGCCTCGGCCGCCGCCTTGTTGGCCTCGTCCTTGGCGTTCTTCGCCGTCGCGGCGGCCTTCGCGGCCAGCCAGCTGTCCTTGCGGGCGGAGGCCGCGATGCCGTCGGCCTCGTCGAGCAGCCGCTGCATCTGCGCCGCGTGGGTCCGGGCGAGTTTGTCCTTGCGGTCGGCCATGTACTGGCCGACCTCGATGAACGCGTGGAGCTGGTCGGCGGGCCCGGACAGGGCGATCTTCGCGGCCGCCTGGGTCTCCGGGCCGCCGTCGTTGACCAGCTTGGAGGCCTGGACCCGCTCGTCCTGGTTGCGGGCCTGGTACTGGCCGCCGTTCAGGAACTCCCGCATCGCCTTCGGGCTGCCGTCGGCCAGCGCCGCCTTGGACGCCTCCTTCACGGCCGGGCCGCCGGCGTTGTTGATCCGGGAGACCAGCACCCGGTAGTCCGCGGTGGCCACCGTGTACTGGCCGCTGGTGCAGAAGTCGCGGATCTGCTCGTCGCCGCCCGCCAGCGCCTGCGCCGCACCGGTGCGGACGCTCTCGTAGGGGCTGCTCTGGGCGAGGTCCGACACCTGCTGGCGGGTCTCGTCCGTCTCCGCCCGTCGCGCACCGGTGCGCAGGTACTCCAGGACCGCGTCGTCGTCACCGGCGAGGGCCCGGGCGGCGGCCTCCTGCCGCCAGGCGCCGTACTGCTTCAGCGCCCGCAGCGCCACCGCGCGGCCCTTGGCGGCGACGGCCTTGGTGTCGGCCCCGGGCCGGCCGGCCTGTCGGCCCCGGGCCGGCCGGCCTCGGCCGCCAGTTCGTCGGTGTCCTCACCGATCCTCTTGTCCTCCAGGGCGACCTGCGCCAACTGGGAGGTGAAGGCGTCGGCGGCGTCCTTCTGCGACCGGGCGGTCTCCATCGCCGCGTTGGTGCGCGTCGCGAGGTCCTCCGCCTCCGTCCTGCGGGCGACGTTGGCTACTACACGGGCGGCTCCGCGGGCGGCACGCGCCACATGGACCTGATCGTCGTCTGGGACGACGGCGAGGTCACGCTCTACCAGGGCGGCGACGGCGACGACCCCGCCCACCCCTTCACCGCCGAGCACCAGCTCGCCAAGCCCAAGAGCATCTGGGACAAGGCCCTGGCCGTCACCGGCGTCGGCACCGGCACCGGCAGCGGCGGTGCCGGACTCGTCGTGCGGTGGGTCGACGGCGAGATGGCCCTGTACACCTCCGTGGACGCCAAGGGCTTCCACGGCGAGAAGCAGCTCGCCCCGCCCAAGTCGGCCGCCTGGCGGGACGACGCCCGCCTCCTGGTCGCCGGCCGCTTCACCCCCGGCGGCCGGCGCGACGACCTGCTGGTGGACTGGAAGGACGGCCATGTCTCCGTCTTCACCGACCTCACCGTCAACGGCCTGAAGAAGCAGACCCAGCTCGTCGCCAAGAACACCGCCTGGACCTACGCCGACCAGCTCACCACCGGCTCCTTCACCGGCAAGGGCACCGACGACCTCGTGGTGCGCTGGCGCGACGGCGAGACGACCCTCTACCCGGGCCTCACCGCCGGCAAGGCCCTGCCCGGCGAGATCAAGGTCCGGCCCGCCAAGTCCAACTGGGCCGACGCCACCGTCGTCACCGCCGGCGCCTTCACCGCCAACGGCGCCGCCGACGACCTCCTCGTCCGCTGGGCCGACGGGCACGTCTCCCTCTTCCCCGCCGTGGACGCCAAGGGCCTGCACGCCGAAGTCCGGCTGGCGCCCGCGAGTTGACGTTAGCCTCGTCGCATGACGGGACGGCTCGAAGCACTGTGGGACCTGCGGGACACCGGTGTACTGCGGCTGCCCTCCGGGCGGCTGGTGCGCGGGCGGGGGCTGCGGCGGCCGCTCGCGGACGGGGCGCCGGTCCCCGCGTACGGGGTGTATCTGCTCGGGAAGGAGCCCCCCGCCGTCCCCTGGGAGTCCCGCTGGCTGCGCTGGCCGGACTTCCGGCTGCCCGCCGACCGTGAGGAGGCCCGCTCCGTGCTCCTGGAGGTGTGGGAGCGGGCCGCCTCCGAGCGGGTCGAGGTCGCCTGCGGGGGCGGGCGGGGCCGCACCGGTACGGCGCTGGCCTGCCTCGCGGTGCTGGACGGCGTGCCGCCGGGCGAGGCGGTCGCCTATGTGCGTGAGCACTACGACCCCCGTGCCGTGGAGACGCCCTGGCAGAAGCGGTACGTACGCCACTTCCCGCCCCACGGGACCCCGGGCGGCCGGTAAATCCACTGCGCCGCACCGGGCCCGCCGCCTACCCTGGGCGCATGACCTGGCGACATTGATCCCGTGATCCGGCCCCTGCCGCGCCCGGCACCCGGCGACTGGCCGCGGTGCTGTACGGCTACGCCTTCCTCGGCGACTTCGTGCCGCTCTACCCGGTGTACGCGCTGCTGTTCAGCGACACCGGGCTGTCGTCCTGGGAGATCTCCTCCCTGTTCGCCCTCTGGTCGGCCACCGGCGTGGTCCTGGAAGTGCCCTCCGGCGCCTGGGCCGACGCCGTGTCCCGGCGACTGCTGCTGGCCCTCGGCCCGCTGTTCACCGCGGCCGGGTTCGCCCTGTGGGTGCTCCTGCCCTCCTACGGCTCCTTCGCGCTCGGCTTCCTCCTCTGGGGCGCCGGCGGAGCGCTCGGCTCCGGTGCGCTGGAGGCCCTCGCGTACGACGAACTCGGCGCCCTCGGCGCGGCCGACCGCTACGCCCACGTCATGGGCCGGGTCCGCGCGGCCGGTCTGGTGGGCGTGGTGGCGGCGATGGGCCTGGCCGGTCCCGTGTTCTCCCTGGGCGGCTACCCGGCCGTCGGCGCGGCCAGTGTGCTCGCCTGTCTGCTGGCGGCGGCGACGGCCACCCGGCTCCCGGAACACCGTACGCCCCCCGACCCGGGCGACGAGGGCTGGGCGCGGACGCTGCGGGCCGGATGGGCCGAGGCGCGCGCCGACCGGTCCGTGCGCGGGGCCCTGCTGCTGGTCCCGGCCGTGGGCGCGGTGTGGGGCGCGCTGGACGAGTACACCCCGCTGCTGGTGCGGGCCACCGGCGTCCCCGACGGAACCGTGCCCTACCTGCTCCTGCTGATCTGGGCCGGTGCCACGGCCGGCGGCCTGCTGTCCGGCGCGTGCGCCCGCCTGGGCCGGACCGGACTCGCCGCCCTGCCGGCGGGCGCCGCGCTCGCCCTGGCCGCGGGCGCCGCGCTGCGCACCCCGGCCGGACTGCCGCTGGTGGCCCTCGCCTTCGGCGGCTTCCAGCTGGCGACCGTGCTGGCCGACGCCCGGCTCCAGGACCGTATCGACGACGCACGCCGGGCCACCCTCACCTCGGTCGCGAGCCTCGGCACGGATCTGGCGACGATGGCGGTGTACGGCGCGTACGCCGCGGTTGGCTCGGCCACCTCGCACGCCGCCGCCTTCACCTGGGCGGCCCTGCCGTACCTGGTGACGGCCCTGTTGGTACGGGGGAGGGGGAGCGGGCGCCGGGACCGCCGGGACTAGAGACCGGCCGTCCCCACGGCGCCCACGAACTCGGCCCAGGCCGCGCCCCCGATCACCAGCACATCACCGTCCGGCACCTTGCTGTCCCGGACGGGGACGACACCGGGGAAGTCGTGGGCGACCTCCACGCAGTTGCCGCCGTTGCCGTCGCTGTGGCTGCTCTTGTGCCAGCGGGCGGCGCCGGGGAAGTCGTGGGCGACCTCCACGCAGTCGCCACCGTTGCCGTCGCTGTAGCTGCTCTTGTGCCAGCGGGCGGCGCCGGGGAAGTCGTGCGCGACCTCCACGCAGCTGCCCCCGTTGCCGTCGCTGTAACTGCTCTTGCGCCAGCGGGCGTTGCTCAGGTCGTACTCGGGCATGGTCTGAAGTCCTCCGCCGCCGATTCGATCAGAGCCAGGGACGCCTCAGGCGACAGCGCGGCGGCCCTGATCTGATCGTATGCCGCACGGGAGCGCTTGACCACGGCCGGATCGTCCAGCAAGTTCCCCGAATACACCGCTTCTGTATAGGCGGTTGGCGGTGCGTCATCGAACTCCATAAGTACGAGCATCCCGTTCATCAGGGCATACGCCGCCGCCGCGTACGGCAGCACCTGGACCCGCACCGTCCGTTGCCGTGCCAGTCGTGCGACGTGTTCCAACTGCTCCGCCATGGCCCCCGGTCCGCCCACCGGGATGCGCAGCACGTTCTCGTGCAGCACCACCCAGTACAGGGGGCGCGTGGCGTCCTTGAGGATGCGGGCGCGGTCCAGACGGCCGGACACCTTCTCGTCGATGTACTCGTCCGCCGCGAACGGGTTCGTCGCCACGGTCACCGCCCACGCGTACGCCCGTGTCTGCAGCAGTCCCGGAACCAGCGCGGGCGCGAACTCGTAGATCTCCGTCGCCAGCGATTCCAGTTCCGCCGCCCGCGCGAAATACTCCGCATACCGCGGATCGTCAATCAGCTTCCTGCACAGCCGCTCGAAAATACCGTCGGTTTGCAGTACCTCGTCGATGCGCTGGGCCACATCGAGCTGGGGCTTCCTGATCGCCTGTTCGAACTGGCCGATGTAGCCGCCGGAGACGAACACCCGCGCACCCAGCTCCACCTGCGTCAACCCCGCGTCCTCGCGCCGCCGCTTGAGTTCCGCGCCGAAGAACTCCCACGCCGCCTGACGTGAACCGTTGGCCATTACCAACCCCCTTTTGCTGCCGTGCCGTTGTAGGGCCCGAAAGGGCCCGAAACCCTTCCGACTCTAGACGCGGAACGTCACCGTGGAGATACGAACGGTGAAGAACGGTGCGGGAAAGGAAAGCGAACTGTGGCAGCGACGAACCCGGTCCACTCCGCGATCTGCGTACGGGAGGCGGAGGAAACCCTGGCGGAATTGCGGGACGCGCTCGAAAGGGCCGGAATCACCCTGCCGTCGTTGGGGCTGGACCCGGCAGGGCTCGCCCGTGAGGCGCCCTGCCCGCTCGTGGACCTGGGCCGCTGCTCGGTGGAGACGGCCGCCCGGCTCGCTGCGGTGCTGCGGTGAGCGGCGCGCGCCGGCCCCCGGTCGGCTCGTACGCCATGGACACCGGTACGGGCCGGGTCGGGGTCGTCATGGGCCACGAGGGGCCGTACGTGCAGTTACGGCCCCTCGGCGGGGGCCGCGAGTGGGACTGCGCACCGGAGTCGGTGCGCACCGCGACCCCGGCCGAGCGGCTCCGCGCCGCCACGGCCTACGCCAACGCGCGCAGCCGCGGGGAGGTGCCGTAGGCGGGACCGGGGCCGGGGCCGGGTCCGAGGCCCGGTCCGGGGCCGGGGCCGGGGGTCAGGTCCGGGACCGGGGCCGGGGGTCAGGTCCGGGTCCGGGGCCCGGGTTGCGCCACTCCGGTCCGGGCCCGCCGCGCCGTGGGCGAGAATGGGGCCATGAGTCTGTTCCGCGACGACGGCATCGTGCTGCGCACCCAGAAGCTGGGTGAGGCGGACCGGATCATCACGCTGCTCACGCGCGGGCACGGGCGGGTGCGGGCGGTGGCCCGCGGGGTGCGGCGGACCAAGTCGAAGTTCGGGGCGCGGCTGGAGCCGTTCTCGCACGTGGACGTGCAGTTCTTCGCGCGGGGCAGCGAGCTGGTCGGGCGCGGGCTGCCGCTGTGCACGCAGAGCGAGACCATCGCGCCCTACGGCGGCGGGATCGTCACCGACTACGCCCGCTACACCGCGGGCACCGCCATGCTGGAGACCGCCGAGCGGTTCACCGACCACGAGGGCGAGCCGGCCGTGCAGCAGTACCTGCTGCTGGTGGGCGCCCTGCGCACCCTCGCCCGCGGCGAGCACGCCCCGCACCTGGTGCTGGACGCGTTCCTGCTGCGCTCGCTCGCCGTCAACGGCTACGCGCCCAGCTTCGGCGACTGCGCCAGGTGCGGGATGCCCGGGCCCAACCGGTTCTTCTCGGTGGCCTCCGGCGGTTCGGTCTGCGCCGACTGCCGGGTGCCCGGCAGTGTCGTACCCTCGCCGCAGACCCTCGTGCTGCTCGGCGCGCTGCTCACGGGAGACTGGGCGACGGCGGACGCCTGCGAGCCGCGGTACGTGCGGGAGGGCAGCGGGCTGGTGTCCGCCTATCTGCACTGGCACCTGGAGCGCGGACTGCGCTCGCTCAGGTACGTGGAAAAGCAGTAGGAACTGCGAGATCGGAAAGACGAGGAGCACATGGCCGTACGCGGGATCCTGGGGCGCCAGCGACGTCAGTACCGGGCGCCCGAGCCGCACCCGTCCGGCGCGCGCCCGCCGAAGCTGCCGGGCGAGCTGGTCCCCGAGCATGTGGCGATCGTCATGGACGGCAACGGCCGCTGGGCCAAGGAGCGCGGGCTGCCGCGCACCGAGGGGCACAAGGTCGGCGCGGAGCGGGTGCTGGACGTGCTCCAGGGCGGGGTGGAGATCGGCGTCCGCAACATCTCGCTGTACGCCTTCTCCACGGAGAACTGGAAGCGCTCACCCGACGAGGTGCGCTTCCTGATGAACTTCAACCGCGACTTCATCCGCAAGACCCGCGACCAGCTCGACGAGCTGGGCATCCGGGTGCGCTGGGCGGGCCGTATGCCCCGGCTGTGGAAGTCGGTCGCCAAGGAGCTCCAGGTCGCCCAGGAGCAGACCAAGGACAACGACCGGCTGACGCTGTACTTCTGCATGAACTACGGCGGCCGGGCGGAGATCGCGGACGCGGCCAAGGCGCTGGCGGAGGACGTGCGGGCGGGGCGGCTGGACCCGGCGAAGGTGACCGAGAAGACGCTCCAGAAGTACATGTACTACCCGGACATGCCGGACGTCGACCTCTTCCTGCGCCCCAGCGGCGAGCAGCGCACGTCCAACTACCTGCTCTGGCAGAGCGCCTACGCCGAGATGGTGTTCCAGGACGTGCTGTGGCCCGACTTCGACCGCCGCGACCTGTGGCGGGCGTGCGTCGAGTTCGCCTCCCGCGACCGCCGCTTCGGTGGCGCCATCCCGAACGAGGAGCTGCTGGCGATGGAGGGCCGCACGGAGGAGGACTGACGCCACGGACGCCGGCCGGTCGGCGGGGACGCGGCCTGCGGGCACTTCGGCCGGGTGGGGCGCCCCCGCCGTCCCGGGGCCCGCGGATCGGCGCCCGCGCCGATGCCAGCGGTGCCCGCCGGCACGCGTGGCGCCCGCGCCGGCTCAGCGGCCGGCGGCCGTCGCGCAGTCCGCGCAGGTGCCGAAGATCTCCACCGTGTGGGCGACGTTGACGTAGCCGTGCTCCGCGGCGATGGCCTCGGCCCACTTCTCCACCGCCGGGCCCTCGACCTCGACCGCCTTGCCGCAGACGCGGCACACGAGATGGTGGTGGTGCTCGCCGCTCGAGCAGCGGCGGTAGACGGACTCGCCCTCGGAGGTGCGCAGGACGTCGACCTCGCCCGCGTCGGCGAGGGACTGAAGGGTGCGGTAGACCGTGGTCAGGCCCACCGAGTCGCCCTTGTGCTTGAGCATGTCGTGGAGCTCCTGCGCGCTGCGGAACTCGTCGACCTCGTCGAGGGCCGCCGCGACAGCGGCACGCTGCCGGGTGGCGCGGCCCTTCACGGGCGGTCCTGCGGTCGTCACCGGGTGCCTCCTTCGGCGGCTCACGTCTGCGCCTGCCGGGCCATTGTGCCAGCCGGATCCGCGCACGGTCAGACGCCGGCCCGGCCGCCCGCGCTCCGGGTGGCCGGAATGGCGCACTCCACCGGGTCCCCGGCGGGCCGCGACGCGGCGAGCGCCCGGGCGCGGCGCCGGGCCAGCGGGGTGGCGAGCGCGGTGAGGACGACGAACGCGGCGATGGTCAGCAGCACGATCGTCGCGCCGGGCGGCACGTCCTGGTAGTACGAGGTGACCGTGCCGCCGGTGGTGACGCCCACCCCGATGGCGACGGCGATCGCGAAGGTCGCGGCGAAGCTGCGGCCGAGCTGCTGGGCCGCCGCCACCGGGACCACCATCAGCGCGGAGACCAGCAGCAGTCCGACCACCCGCATCGCGACCGTCACCGTCACCGCCGCCGTGACCGCCGTGAGCAGGTTCAGGGCGCGCACCGGCAGGCCGGTCACCCGGGCGAACTCCTCGTCCTGGCTCACCGCGAACAGCTGCCGGCGCAGCCCGACGGTGACCAGCACCACGAACCCCGCGAGCAGGCAGACCGCGGTGACGTCCGAGGGGGAGACGGTGGACAGGGAGCCGAAGAGGTACGAGGTCAGGTTGGCGTTGGAACCGCCGGGGGCGAGGTTGATCAGCAGGACGCCGCCCGCCATGCCGCCGTAGAAGAGCATGGCGAGGGCGATGTCGCCGCGGGTGCGGCCGTACCAGCGGATCAGCTCCATCAGGACCGCGCCGAGCACGGACACCGCGGTCGCCGTCCACACCGGGGAGGTGGACAGCAGGAAGCCCAGGCCCACGCCGGTCATGGCCACATGGCCGATGCCGTCGCCCATCAGGGCCTGGCGGCGCTGGACGAGGTAGATGCCGACGGCGGGGGCGGTGACGCCGACCAGCACGGCGGCGAGCAGCGCGCGCTGCATGAAGGCGTAGTTCAGGAGGTCCATCAGCTCAGCAGTCCCGTGCGGATCGGGCCGGCGCCGGCGGCGCCGTCGTGCGGGTGTACGTGGTCGTGGCCCGGCAGGGCGTGCTGGCCGACGGCCTTCGGGGGCGGGCCGTCGTGCACCACGCAGCCGTCGCGCAGGACGACCGCCCGGTCGATCAGCGGCTCCAGCGGGCCGAGCTCGTGCAGCACCAGCAGCACCGTCGTACCGGCCGCGACCTGTTGGCGCAGGGTCCGCGCCAGCACCTCCTGGCTGGCCAGGTCGACGCCCGCCATCGGCTCGTCCATGATCAGCAGCTCGGGGGCGGCGGCCAGCGCGCGGGCGATCAGCACCCGCTGGTACTGGCCGCCGGACAGGGCGTTCACCGAGTCCTTCGCGCGGTCCGCCATGCCGGTCAGCTCCAGGGCGCGGCGCACGGCGTCGTGGTCGGCGCGGCGGAAGACGCCGAAGCGGGTGCGGGAGAGCCGGCCCGAGGAGACGATCTCGGTGACGGTCGCCGGGACGCCGGCCGCCGCGGTGGTGCGCTGCGGGACGTAGCCCACGCGCGACCAGGCACGGAAACGGCGCCGCGGGGTGCCGAACAGCTCGACCTCGCCGGCGCTGACCGGCACCTGGCCGATCACCGTGCGGACCGCCGTGGACTTGCCGGAGCCGTTCGCGCCGAGCAGGGCGACCACCTCGCCGCGGCGGACGGTCAGGTCGACGCCGCGCAGCACGGGCCGCGGGCCGAGGTCGGCGCGGACACCGCGCAGGGCTATGACGGGTTCGGGGCCGAGGTCGGGGTCGGGCTGGGGTCGTGGTCCGGATCGGGGTTGTGGTCCGGGTCCGGGCCGGGGCTCCGGCTCGGGGTCGGGCCGGGGTTCGGGCTCGGGGTCGGGTCGGTGTGCGGTCATGGCGTCCTTCTCCTCGGCTGTCGCTGGCGGTGTCACCGGGCGCCCAGGGCCGTGCGCAGCGCCTGGAGGTTGGCGTCCATGACCTGGAGGTAGTCCCGGCCGCGCGAGGCGTCGGTGATGCCCTCGAGCGGGTCGAGCACGTCCGTGCGCAGGCCCGCGTCGGCGGCGACGGTCCTCGCGGTGTCGTCGCTGACGAGGGTCTCGTAGAAGACGGTCGTGACGCCGTCGGCCTTCGCGGTGCGCTGCAGGTCCCGGACGCGGGCCGCGCTGGGCTCGGACTCCGGGTCGAGGCCGCTGACCGCCTCCTGGGTCAGGCCGTAGCGCTCGGCGAGGTAGCCGAAGGCGGCGTGCGTGGTGACGAAGACCCTGGTCCGGGTGTGCGCGAGGCCCTGTGCGAACCGGGTGTTCAGCGCCCTGAGCTGCCCGACCAGGGCCGCGGTGTTCTTCCGGTAGTCGGCGGCGTGCTCCGGGTCGCTCTTCGCGAAGACCCTGCCGACGCCCTCGGCGATCTGCGCGTAGCGCACCGGGTCGAGCCAGACGTGCGGGTCCCGGCCGTCGGACGCCCCGCCGCGCCGGCCGTCGTGGTCCTCGGGGACGTCGTGGCCGCCGTCCTGGCTGTCGTGGCCGTCGGCGGGGCCGCCCGCCTCGACGCCGTGCTTCTCCAGCGTGGTGAGGGAGGAGGCGTCGATCTTGGTCTTCACCGGTGACTGGGCGACGGTCTCGTCGACGGAGGGCTGGAGCCCCTTGAGATAGAGGACGGCGTCGGACTCCTCCAGGCGCGCGGTCTGCCGGACGCTGATCTCCAGGTCGTGCGGCTCCTGACCGGGCCGGGTGAGACTGGTGACGTGGACGTGGCTCCCGCCGATCCGCTCGGCGAGGAAGGCCATCGGGTAGAACGACGCGACGACGTCGAACTTGTCCGTGTTGCCCGCCGCGGCGCCGGTGGAGCAGCCCGTCAGCGCTCCCGCACCCACGGCGGCGGCCACCGCGAGGGCGGTGCCCGGTATGAGGTGACGTCGTCCCTTGTTCATGACACTCATTTTCAACAAAAATGGAAACCGTTGTCAACAAGCCCTCGTGAGGGCTCCGTGGGGCCTTCGTGGGGGCCCGCGGGGGCCCGGATGCGGTCCGTGTCCGGCACCGATTTGATTGAGGGGGAGCCCCCGCCGGTACCCTGAAGCATTCGCTCTGAAGCGTCTCGCTTCGTCGAAGCGCAGCCGTCGCTTCGTCGCCCGTCGTCGTAATGAAGAGAGCACCGTGGCCGCCGACAAGATCGACACCATCGTCAGCCTGAGCAAGCGCCGTGGCTTCGTATTCCCCTGCAGTGAGATCTACGGCGGCCAGCGCGCCGCCTGGGACTACGGGCCGCTGGGTGTCGAGCTCAAGGAGAACCTCAAGCGCCAGTGGTGGCGCTACATGGTGACGTCCCGCGAGGACGTGGTCGGCATCGACTCGTCCGTGATCCTGGCCCCCGAGGTGTGGGTCGCCTCCGGTCACGTCGCCACCTTCACGGACCCGCTGACCGAGTGCACCTCCTGCCACAAGCGGTTCCGCGCGGACCACCTGGAGGAGGCCTACGAGGCCAAGCACGGCCGCGCCCCGGAGAACGGCCTCGCGGACGTCAACTGCCCCAACTGCGGCAACAAGGGCCAGTTCACCGAGCCCAAGCAGTTCTCGGGCCTGCTCTCCACCCACCTCGGTCCCACCCAGGACTCCGGCTCCATCGCCTACCTGCGCCCCGAGACGGCCCAGGGCATCTTCACCAACTTCGCCCAGGTGCAGACCACCTCGCGCCGCAAGCCGCCGTTCGGCATCGCCCAGATGGGCAAGTCGTTCCGCAACGAGATCACGCCGGGCAACTTCATCTTCCGCACCCGCGAGTTCGAGCAGATGGAGATGGAGTTCTTCGTCAAGCCGGGCGAGGACGAGAAGTGGCACGAGTACTGGATGGAGCAGCGCTGGAACTGGTACACCGGCCTGGGTCTCCGTGAGGAGAACATGCGCTGGTACGAGCACCCCAAGGAGAAGCTCTCCCACTACTCCAAGCGCACCGCCGACATCGAGTACCGCTTCAACTTCGGCGGCAACGAGTGGGGCGAGCTGGAGGGCGTCGCCAACCGCACCGACTACGACCTCGGCGCCCACTCCAAGGCCTCCGGCCAGGACCTGTCGTACTTCGACCAGGAGGCCGGCGAGCGCTGGACGCCGTACGTCATCGAGCCCGCGGCCGGTGTCGGCCGGGCGATGCTCGCCTTCCTCCTCGACGCCTACGTCGAGGACGAGGCGCCCAACGCCAAGGGCAAGATGGAGAAGCGCACCGTGCTGCGCCTGGACCACCGCCTGGCCCCGGTGAAGGTCGCGGTGCTGCCGCTGTCCCGCAACCCGGAGCTGTCGCCCAAGGCCAAGGGCCTGGCGCAGACCCTGCGGCAGAACTGGAACATCGAGTTCGACGACGCGGGCGCCATCGGCCGCCGCTACCGCCGCCAGGACGAGATCGGCACGCCGTACTGCGTCACCGTCGACTTCGACACCCTGGACGACAACGCGGTGACCGTGCGCGAGCGCGACTCGATGAAGCAGGAGCGGGTGTCCCTCGACCAGATCGAGGGCTACCTGGCCGGCCGCCTCGTGGGCTGCTGACCCCGCAACCCTTCGGCGCCGGACGGCCGCCGGGTCCTTCCGACCCGCCGGCCGTCCGGCGTTTTGCCGTCGGGGCGGCCGAGGACCGCACGCGAGCCGTGCGTGCGTCGGGCGGTCCCCGGCGGGCTGCGCGTCGGGCGACCGTGCGTCGGCCGTCCGTGCGCGGGCGTGCGGGGGCCGGGTGGTCGTGGCGGGGCGAGCGTGTTCGGACGGTCCCCGCGGGGGCCGTTGGCGTCAGCCGATCGTGCGGGGCAGGCGCAGGCTCAGCAGGCCGGTCAGGAGTACGCCCGCCAGTTGGACCAGGAGGGCCGTCACCAGGGCGTCCCGCATGCCCATGCCGGGCACCAGCGACAGGAACAGCGTGCCGAGGGTGGCCACGCCCAGCGCCAGCGCGGACTGCTGGGTGGTGACCATGACCCCGCTGCCGACGCCCGCACGGGCGGCCGGTACCTCCGAGAGGATGATCCGGAACACGATGGGCAGCTGGAGCGCCTGGCCCGCACCGGCGACCGCCGCACCGGGCAGCAGTTCCACCAGCCCGAGATGCGGCCACGACCGCCACGCGGCCAGCACCAGCAGCCCCACCCCGACCGCCTGGACGACCGCCCCCGCGGTCACCACACGGGTGCCGTACCGGGCGACCAGCCGCGGCCCCGCCAGCGAGACGAAGAAGAAGGCCACGGCCATCGGGGCCAGCGCCAGACCCGCCGGGACCGGGCCGAGGCCCGCCCCCCGCTGGAGCGCCACGGCGATGACGAACATGAAGCCGCTGAAGCCGATCGAGAACGGCACGATCATCACCAGGCCGCGGCGCAGCGACACCAGCCGGAACAGGCTCGGCGGCACCAACGGCGTACGGCCGAGCCGGTCCGCCCTCCGCTCCACCGCCCAGAAGGCCGCCGCCACGCCCGGGAAGGCGGCCAGCGACATCCACGTCCACAGCGGCCAGCCCGCCGCGCGGCCCTCGGTGAGCGGGGCGAGCAGGGCCAGCAGGGAGGCTGCCAGCAGTACGGTGCCGGGGCCGTCGACCGGCTCCGGGTGCGAGGAGCGGGTCTCCGGGACCGCCCGGGCGGCCAGCAGCAGTCCGGCGACCACCACGGGCACGTTGACCAGGAACACCGCGCGCCAGCCGGTGCCCCACGGGTCCGCGGCGACCAGGACGCCGCCGAGGATCTGCCCGGCCACCATGGACAGGCCGGCGGTCGCGCCGTACAGGCCCATCGCCCTGGCCCGGCGGGGTCCGGAGGTGGTCGCCTGGATGGTGGCCAGCACCTGCGGCAGCATCGCGGCGGCGGCGGCGCCCTGCGCCACGCGCGCGGCGACCAGCGGCCAGGCGCCGGGCGCGAGACCGCACGCCAGCGAGGTGAGGCCGAAGGCCGCCATGCCGCCGAGGAACAGCCGGCGGCGGCCGAACAGGTCGCCCAGCCGGCCACCGAGGACGAGCAGGACGGCGTAGGCCAGCCCGTAGCCGGAGACGACGAGTTCGAGGACCGCCTCGCCCGCGTGCAGGTCGCGGCCGATGGTGGGCAGGGCGACGTTGACGATGAAGAAGTCGATGAGGGGCAGTGCCGCGGCGAGCAGCACCGTGAACAGTCCGGTCCCGCCCAGCGCGGGAGGCGCCTCGGGGGAGCGTACGAGGCGTGAGGAGATGGTTTCGGTCGTCACGGTCCCGAGCCTGCGCGTCCGCCGAGGGGGGTACCAGAGTGTTCTTATCCTGGTAGCGGCACCACCTGGAAACAGGGTCCCCGCGGCGGCAGGCTGGAGGCATGAGCACCATGGCCCAGGAGACGCCGGTACGCCAGGAGCAGGCTCCCCGGGCGGCGCAGCCGCCCCCGCCCGCGCAGGGCGCGACCCGGTCCGCGCAGGCCGCGGCCTCCGAGATACGGCGGCACGAGCTGGCCGCCTTCCTGCGCCACCGCCGCGAGCACATCACCCCGGAACAGGTCGGCCTGCCCCGCGGACGCAGGCGCCGCACCCCGGGCCTGCGCCGTGAGGAGGTGGCGCACCTCTCCGCGGTCGGCGTCACCTGGTACACCTGGCTGGAACAGGCCCGGGACATCCAGGTCTCCGTCCAGGTCCTCGACGCCCTCGCCCGGACCCTGCTGCTCGACCCCGGGGAGCGTGCCCACCTCTTCCAGCTGGCCGGCGCCACGGATCCGGCGCCCACGACCGTCTGCCCGTCGGTCACCCCCGCCCTGCGGGCCGTCCTGGAGCAGCTCGAGCCCTTCCCGGCCTGCCTGCAGAACAGCAGGTACGACATCCTCGCCCACAACCGCACCTACGGACTGCTCTTCTGCGACCTGGACGCGGTGCCGCCCGGGGACCGCAACTGCATGATCCTCGCCTACACCCACGAGGAGTGGCGCTCCTCGATCGTGCATCTGGAGGAGGCCCAGCGGCACATGGCCGCCCGCTTCCGCGCCGCGATGGCCGGTCATCTGGCCGAGCCCACCTGGAAGACGCTCCTGAAGCGGCTGCGCGAGCAGTCGCCGGACTTCCGCGAGATCTGGGACCGGCACGAGGTGATGGGCCCGGCCCACAAGCGCAAGGAGTTCCGCAACGCCCACGTCGGCCGGATCACCGTCGACCACACCGACCTGTGGCTCGGCCCGGACGCGGGGCCCCGCCTGGTGACGTACACCCCGGCGGACGAGGAGTCGCGCGAGCGACTGGAGAAGCTGCACGCGATCGCACGGGAGCGCGGGGCCTGACCGTACGGGAGCCTGACCGTACGGGCGCGCGGGGCCTGACCGTACCGGCGCGCCGGTGGTGGCTCAGGCGTGGACGCCCGCCGCCTGGCGGACCTCGTTCTCCTGGAGGCGGTCGGCGGTGCGCTCGGCGGTGCGGCGGGCCCAGCGGCCGGAGGTGATCGCGCCGAGCACCAGCACCGCCGCCCCGCACACCACCAGCACCCACCACCCCGGCCGGGCGGCCGAGACGAAGGCGTCCTGGTAGGAGGAGGCGCCGACGCCGGAGGCGAGCAGGGCGCCCACCACCGCCACCCCGAGGGTCTGGCCGAGCTGACGGCTGGTGGAGGCGACGGCGGCCGCCACCCCGGCCTGGGCGCGGGGCATCCCGGAGACGGCCGTGTTGGTGATGGGGGCGTTGACGAAGCCGAAGCCGACGCCGAACAGGACGTACCCGATCACCAGGGTGAGGTTCGACGTCTCGGCCTCGAAGGCCGCGAACAGCACCGCGCTGACGGTCATCGCGGCACCGGCGATCAGCAGCGGCAGCCGCGGCCCGCGGCTGCCGACCAGCCGCCCGGACAGCGGCGCGCACAGGAAGGTGGGCGCCGCCATGGGCAGCATCCACAGGCCGGCGTGCAGCGCGTCGAGACCGCGTACGTTCTGCAGGTAGAGCGTGGACAGGAAGAGGAACCCGCCGAGGGCGGCGAAGCCGCTGACCGCGATCACGGTGGCCCCGCTGAACGGGGCGGAGCGGAAGAAGCGCAGATCGATCAGGGGTTCGGCGCGACGCGGCTCGTACCACAGCAGACCGAGCAGGGCGGCCAGGGCGACCACCGCGAAGGGCGCGACGGTGGCGAGGCCGGCGGCGGGGGCCTCGATGATGGCGTAGGTCAGGGCGCCGAACAGGGCGATCACCAGTACCTGCCCGACCGGGTCGGGCCGACGGGCCCTCGGCGCGCGGGACTCGGGCACGAAGCGCAGGGTCAGCAGCAGCGCGGCGAGGCCGACGGGCAGGTTGACCCAGAAGATCGAGCGCCAGCCGACCGACTCCACCAGCAGTCCGCCGACCAGCGGGCCCGCGGCCATGGATATCCCGACCACGGCGCCCCAGGCGCCGATCGCGCGGGCGCGCTCGCGCGGGTCGGTGAAGGTGTTGGTGATGATCGACATCGCGACCGGGTTCAGCATCGAGCCGCCGATCGCCTGCACCATGCGGAAGACGACCAGCAGTTCCAGGTTGGGCGCCAGCGAGCACAGCAGCGAGCCGATGCCGAAGACGACCAGGCCGGACATGAAGACGCGTTTGCGGCCGATCCGGTCGGCCGTGGAGCCGGCCAGCATCAGCAGGGAGGCGAGGACCAGCGTGTAGGCGTCGATGGTCCACTGCAGTCCGGACGTGCTCGCGTGCAGCTCGCGCTGCATCGAGGGCAGGGCGACATTGAGGACGGTGTTGTCCAGGCTCACGATCAGCAGGCTCATGCAGCAGATCGCGAGCACCAGCATCCGCCGGCGGTGGCTGAGCTCGGGCATGACGCCCATGGTACGTGATTTCGATAGTGCGGTTAACTAATGACCGTTACATGATCTTCGTCGATACGTGACAATGGGGGAATGCCCACGCCCGAGTCCCCCCTGCAGATCGGCCCGCACACCGTCCGGCCGCCCGTGGTCCTGGCCCCCATGGCCGGCATCACCAACGCCCCCTTCCGCACGCTGTGCCGGGAGTTCAGCGGCGGCAAGGGTCTGTTCGTCAGCGAGATGATCACCACCCGGGCCCTGGTCGAGCGCAACGACAAGACCATGCAGCTGATCAGGTTCGACGCGAGCGAGCGCCCCCGCTCGATCCAGCTGTACGGCGTCGACCCGGCCACCGTGGGCAAGGCCGTCCGCATGATCGCGGAGGAGGACCTGGCCGACCACATCGACCTCAACTTCGGCTGCCCGGTGCCCAAGGTGACCCGCAAGGGCGGCGGCTCCGCCCTGCCCTACAAGCGCAACCTGCTGCGCTCCATCCTGCGCGAGGCGGTCAGCGGCGCCGGCGACCTGCCGGTCACCATGAAGATGCGCAA
Source organism: Streptomyces sp. NPDC004065 (assembly GCF_044903565.1). Taxonomy (NCBI): domain Bacteria; kingdom Bacillati; phylum Actinomycetota; class Actinomycetes; order Kitasatosporales; family Streptomycetaceae; genus Streptomyces; species Streptomyces sp. NPDC004065. The sequence continues at coordinate 34,726 of NZ_JBJDQT010000041.1, forward strand.
GGGCATCGACGACGACCACCTCACCTACCTCGACGCCGGACGGATCGCCGTCGAGGAGGGCGTGAGCGCCATCGCGCTGCACGGCCGCACCGCCGCCCAGCACTACGGCGGCACCGCGGACTGGGACGCCATCGCCCGGCTGAAGGAGCACGTCCCGGAGATCCCGGTGCTCGGCAACGGCGACATCTGGTCCGCCGGCGACGCCCTGCGGATGGTCCGCGAGACCGGCTGCGACGGCGTGGTCGTCGGCCGCGGCTGCCTGGGCCGGCCGTGGCTGTTCGCCGACCTGGTCGCCGCCTTCGAGGGCCGTTCGGACGCCTATGCGCGGCCGGCCCTGCGCGAGGTCGCCGACGTCATGGTCCGGCACGCCACCCTGCTCGGCGAGTGGCTCGGCGACGAGCAGCGCGGTGTGGTCGACTTCCGCAAGCACGTGGCCTGGTACCTGAAGGGCTTCGCGGTCGGCTCCGAGATGCGCAGGCGGCTCGCGGTCACCTCCTCGCTGGAGGAACTGCGCGGCGGCCTGGACGAGCTGGACCTCGACCAGCCCTGGCCGGCCGGCGCCGACGGCCCGCGCGGCCGCACGTCCGGGAACAACCGGGTGGTGCTCCCGGACGGCTGGCTCAAGGACCCCTACGACTGCGCGGGCGTCGGCGAGGACGCCGAACTGGACACCTCCGGGGGCTGACACCCGCGGCCCCCGGCCCGCGGCCCCCGGCCCCCGGTCCCCGGCCCCGGCCCCCGGGCGGCACCGGCAGGGGGCCGGAACCGGGGCGGGCGCGGGTCAGCGCTTGGACGGGTGCGGGACGGAGCCGTACGCGGTCAGGAAGCGGTCGCGGAAGGCGCTCATCCTCCACACCGGGGCGTCGTGCGCCGGCCGCAGCCCGTCCGTCCAGCCCCAGCTCGCGATCTTGTCGAGGACCTTGGGGTCCTTGGCGACGATCGAGCACGGCACGTCCCGGCTGGCGTGGTTGCCGCTGACCCGGGCGATGGGCTGGTGGTCGCCGAGGAAGACCAGCACGGTGTTGTCGTTGCCGTAGCGCTGGAGCCACTGGGTCAGGGCCGTCACCGAGTACTGGATCGACTTGCCGTACTCCTCACGGGAGCGGATGGGGTCGGCGATGACGTCCTCCGCCTTGGTGCCGGCCGCCTCGATGCCCTGGAACACCGAGCCGTCGCCGAGCCGGTCCCAGGGGACCAGCTTCGGGATCGGCGCCCAGGGCTGGTGGCTGGAGGTCAGGATGACGAACGAGGTCAGCGGCTTGTCGTGCTTCTTGCCGTGCACCTGCTGCTGGAACGCCTCCAGCGCGTACTGGTCGGGCATCGTCGACCAGCTGAACTTGGGTCCCGCGTAGCCGACCTGGAAGGCGTTGTACACCTTGTCCAGGCCGTACCACTTGGCCTCCGGCCAGCCCTTCTGCACGCCCGGCATGACCCCGACGGTGTCCCAGGCGCCCGTCCTGCGGAACGCCTCGGTGAGGGTGAGGTGGTCGCCCGCGGTCACCGTGCGGTAGCGGTTCTGGTTGTCCACCCACAGGCCCGACATGAACGTGGAGTGGCCGAGCCAGCTGCCGCCGCCGTACGTCGCCGAGGTCAGCCAGCCGCTCTTGGCGTGGAAGCCCGCCCGGGCCAGCGCCCGGGTGCTGGTCTCGAGGGTCCGGTCGACGCCGGGCGCCATGATCGGATCCTCGATCGCGCTGCGGCCGTAGCTCTCGATGAACGTGAAGATCATGTCCTTGCCGCGCAGGTCGGGCACGAGCTGGCTGCCCGGGGTGCCGCCGAACGCGTCCACCTTCGCCGTCCTCGCGAACTCCCGCTCGTCCCGGATCGTCGAACGCAGCGCCTGCTCGTGGTACTTGAGCATGACGACCGTGTGCTCGCTGGCCACGGGGACGCCGGCGATGTGCAGGTGCAGGGACGAGCACGTCATCCAGATCGCGCTGAGCACCAGCAGCACCCGGGTCGTGCGGGACCGGTCGCGGCCCAGGAAGTCGCTGACCCGCACGGTGGCCAGGGCCATCAGCGCGATCACCGCCAGCACCAGCAGCACGACACCGACCGTCGCGAGCAGCGCGACCGTGCCGCCGAGGGCGTCGGCGAGGTAGGACCGCGCGTCGTCGAGCAGCTCCCAGTCCAGGATCACGTTGAAGCTGCGGCCGAGGTACTGGTTGAACTGGATGTCGGTCAGGTTCAGCACGGTGAGCACGCCGAGGCACGCCCCGCCGACCGCCGCCACGGCGGTCCGCGTCCGGCGCCCCAGCGCGACCAGGACGGCCGCCCCGAGCAGTGCCTCCACCGGAATCCGGGTGAACGCCGCGATCCGGAACTGCTCCTGCTTGTTCGGCAGCAGCAGGGCGACCACGACCAGGGCCAGGGCGAGCAGCGTGACGGCGAGGGAGAGCACCCGCGCGGGAACGGGATGCGCGTCCTGCCATCCCCGCCACGCCCGGCGCACCGCACGGGGGCGCAGCGCCCGCAGGAACCGCAGGGGGAGGGGAGGACGGGGGGCACGGGGAGGACGGGGGGTGCCGGATTGCGTGGCCGCGTCCGGTGCGTCCGCCGAGGTGGCGGGTGTGCCGGGCTTGGCGGGTGCGTCCGCCTCCGCTTCCGGTGCGGGGGCCGAGGGCGCCTTGGTTTCCGCGGCCTCGGCGGCCTCGGCGGCCTCCGGAACCTCTGGGGCCTGCGGAGTCTCCTCGGCCTCGGCGGCCTCGCCGTCCTGCTCGGCCTCGACGGCCTCCGTGTTCTCCTCTGGTCGCTCGTCCTCGGAGCGCGCGCCCGGCTCGTCCGCGCCCCGCTCGTCCGCGGTGACCGGTTCGTCGGGGGCGACCCGGGGTGCGGGCAGCTCCTCGGCCGCCGTCGGCGGGGTGTCCGTACCGGTTGCGCCCGCCGTGTCCGACGGTCCGCGTGTACTCGTCTGCTGGGGCACCCCGAAGGTCCTTCCGTGCACGGCGTCGCGAGGTGGCGGGCCACGCTGGGGAGGCATGGCGGGCCACGAGGAAGCGGGCCCGCCTGACCCGCCGTCCTCCCGTACGGCCTGCCCGCCTCCCCTGTTCACGGCTCCGGGCAAACACCCGGCAAACGGCTCACCAAGGCGGGCACCAGGGCGGACGCCGAGACGGGCACCAGGGCGGGCGCCGGGGCGGGCGCCGGGGCGGTCCGGCGGGCGGACCTGCGGCCTACGCCCCGCCCACCGCCGTCAGCAGCGCCAGCGGGGCCGCCGCCGAGCGGGACTCGCGCACGCACGCGTGCGGGTAGGGCACCGGCTCGGCGTGGGTGCCGCGGCCGTAGCCCGCGAGCACCTCCGGCAGGCGGTGCCCGGTCGCGGTCGCGGCGTCGACCAGGCCGTGGGCGACCGTGCGGGCCTCGTCGTGCAGGCCGTAGCGCGCCAGCCCCAGCGTGATCAGCGCGTTGTCGTGCGGCCAGACCGAGCCGCGGTGGTACGACAGCGGGTGGTACGCCGGCTGTCCGGCGGCCAGCGTCCGTACGCCCCAGCCGGAGAAGAAGTCCGGTTCCAGCAGCCGGCGGCCGACCACCTCGCCGTACTCCTTGTCCAGCAGCCCCGACCACAGCAGATGGCCCGCGTCCGAGGCCAGCGCGTCCACCTGGCGGCCCTCCCCGTCCAGCGCCAGCGCGGGGAAGGACTGCTCCGCCATCCAGAAGTCCCGCTGGAAGCGGTCGCGCAGATCGGCCGCCGCCTGCTCCAGCAGCGCCGCGTACACCTCGTCCGACCACACCGTGCGCGCCAGCCACGCCGTGCGGCGCAGCGCGTCGTAGGCGTACCCCTGGGCCCCCGCCGCCATCACCGGGCCGGATGCGCGGGTGCCGTCGGCCGAGCAGATGGCGCCGGGGGAGTCCTTCCAGTTCTGGTTGGCGAGGCCGCCCTCGTCGGCGCGGTAGACGAGGTAGCCGCGCGAGGTCAGGCCGCCGTGGTCCAGCATCCAGCCGACGGCGGCGCGGGCGTGCGGCTGGAGCCGCCGGGCCATGTCCGTGTCGCCGGTCCGCTCGACGTACGCGCCGAGCAGGACCAGGAACAGCGGGGTGGCGTCCACCGAGCCGTAGTACCGGCCGAACGGCACCTGACCGAAGTGCGCCAGTTCCCCGTGCCGCACCTCGTGCACGATCTTGCCCGGCTGGGCGACCGCCCCGTGGCCGGCCGCCTCCCCGGCCACGGCCCGGGCCCCCGCCTGGGTCGCGGCGAGCGCGGGCAGCGTCGAGGCGGCCGGCTGCGGCCGGTAGGGGAGCGTGAACAGGGAGGTCAGCAGCGCGTCGCGGCCCAGCAGGGTGAGGAACCACGGGGCGCCCGCGGCGGGCACCCGCAGCTCCTCGCCGTCCGGGCCGGCCGCCGGGACCTGGAGCGCGGCCAGGTCGGCGAGGCCGCGCGCGCAGGCCGCGGCCAGCTCCGGCCAGCCGGTGGGGAAGGCGACGTCCTCGACGAAAGCGCCCTCGGCGGCCAGGAGCTGGGCCGAGACCGCGGAGGGGGAGCGGGGCACCCGTACCGCGCGCCGGTCGCCGTGCGGCCGGGCGATCACCCGCAGGGTCAGCTCCGCCGTGCCGTGCGGCTCCAGGCCGAGCGCCCAGACCAGGCGGCGGGCGCCGGTGCCGGTCTCCTCGACGCCGTCCGGCGCGGGCTCGGCCGTCACCGTCGTACAGGAGCGCCACTCGCCCCGGCGGTAACGGAACTCCACGCCGTCGTCCATCGCCTGACGGGAGCGCACCACACCGGTCTTGAAGTACGTGCGGTGGTCGGAGCGCAGCTCGAACTGGTCGGTGAAGTCCGCGTCGGCGGTGACCGCGAGCCGCACCGTCGTCGGCACCGGCCGGTTGCTGGTCACCCGTACGGACTCCACGAACGCGCCGTCGGCGACCGCCTGTTCCCGGAACAGCGTGTACGCCGGCGGCTCGGTGCGCCCGCCCCGGGGCACGAGGACGCAGCGCGCGGTGTCGCCGTCCGCGACCGGGGCCAGCGTCTCGGGCACGGCGCCGTCGACGGTGAGCTGCCAGCGGCTCAGATGCCGGGCGTCGCGCACGAACAGCCCGTCCGGAAAGCGGCCGCCGCGTACGCCGGTGATGTCGCCGCCGTCGCCCACGGCGGCGAACGTCGTGCCGTGCACGAGCAGATGATGCCGGTCCGTCATGCCCGGTCCCCTCCCTTGATGCCTTCGAGGCCCTCGATGTCCTGGGTGCGTTCGGTGCGTGGGATGCGGTGTAGATGCCTGTCGCCGGTGGCGTGGGTGACGTAGGTGCCGTCGGTGGCGTGGGTGCCGCGGGGGCTCCTCGTGGCGCCCGTGCTCGCGGCGGGGTGCTCGGCGCCCGACGGGTCGTACAGCAGGTCGAGCGTGAGCGCGGCGGTCCAGCCGAAGCCGAGCGCGCCGCAGGCCTCGCCGGTGAACGGGTCGACGTACTCCGCGAAGCCGCTCGCGCCGGCGGTGCGCAGCAGCTCCTCGCGCAGCGCGTCGGCCCGTCCTCGCTCGCCGTGCACCCGCAGCCCGCGCTCCACCAGCCAGCCGGTGTTGAACCAGGCCGGTCCCCGCCAGTACCGGTGCGGGTCGAAGGACTCGCCGAGGAGGTCGTAGCTGGGCACGAGCCGTGCGGTCGTGCCCAGGCCGAAGTGCGGTCCGTGCAGCGTGGCGACGAGGGCGGCGGCGATCTCCCGGGGCAGGCCCGGCAGCAGCAGCGGGACCAGCCCGGTGACGGCGCGCTCGGGGACGCGCTCGCCGGTGCGCAGGTCCCGGCACAGGAACAGCCCCGCGGCCGGGTCCCACAGCCGGTCGACGAGGGCCGCCGTCAGCCGCTCGGCGCGGGCGTGCCGGGCGGTGCCGGTCGCGCCGAGTTCCCGGGCGATGCGGGCGAGGGCGTGCTCGGAGGCGATCAGCAGCGCGTTGAAGGCGGGGTCCTCCACCGCGAAACCGCCCGCGCCGGCGGGGCGTTCGCCGTCGACCGCCCGCGCACCGGGGCGGACGGCGGGGCGGACGTCCGCGCCGGTACGGCGTTCCCCGGCCGGTGTGTCCCGGTGGCCGCGTTCCCGGCGGCCGCGGTCGCGGTGGCCGCGGTCGCGGTGGCCGCGGTCCCGATCGCCGCGGTCGCGGTAGCCGCCGTCGCGGTAGTCCGCCGCCAGTCGTACGTACCGCCCGTAGTCCAGGTCGGTGGGCCGGTCCTCGGGCGCGCCGTGGTCGAGGTCGGCGCGGCGGAAGGAGCGGGCCGGGGCGGGGGTGACGCGGGCGAGCGCGGCGTCCCAGCAGGGGCTGTTGTCCATGCCCTGCTCCCAGGGGTGGACCACGGCGGCCAGCCCGCCGCCCCCGTGGTCCCGGCGGTGCAGCAGATAGCGGTGCCAGGCGGCCAGCCGTGGGTAGAGGCGGGGCAGGAAGCCGCGCGCCCGGGACAGCTCCGGGTCGGCGCGGTGCACCAGCCAGGCCGCCAGCGCGTGCACCGGTGGCTGCACGATCCCCGAGGTCTGTACGGTGCGCGGGGCGCCCGCGGCGCGGCCCGCGGCCGAGGAGCGCCAGAAGTCGGGGCTGGGGAAGTAGGCGTCGAGCGGGACGGAGGGGTTGAAGACGATGTGCGGGATCCGCCCGTCGCCCCACTGGGCGGCCAGCAGCGTCTCCAGCTCGGTCTGGGCGCGTAACGGCGAGACGTGCCGCAGCCCGATCGCGATGAACGCGGAGTCCCAGGACCACTGGTGGGGGTACAGCCTGCGGGAGGGGACGGTGGAGGCGCCGGTCCAGTTGTCCTCCAGCACCCGGACGGCCGCGCGGCACAGGGCGTCGTCGTCCGCCCCGGACGGCGGCGGGAGCGGGGGCGCCGGGGCGGGGGACGGTGCCGGCGCGTGGGCGGGCGCCGGGGCGCGGGAGGGCGTCGGTGGCGGATCGTACGCGGGCGCGGGGCCGTTCCGCGCGGGGCGGGCGGTCAGTTGGGCCGTGCGATCCACTCGGGGCTCCCCGGAAGACGTCCTGCCCGACCGGATCGGTCGCGGCTGCCGTAGAGTTACGTCTATTTAACACGCAAAACTCAATATGTAATGCAGGATTGAGAAACACAAGGGGGTGCGCATGGCCGGACGGCCCGGAAGAACGGGAAGGGGCGTGAACCAGGCGAGCGCCGGCGATCTGCTCGAACTGGTGCGCAGTGGGCGGGCCACGACGCGCGGCGCCCTCCAGGAGGTCACCGGGCTGTCCCGGGCGACCGTCGGACAGCGCCTGGAACGGCTGTTCCGCGCGGGCTGGCTGCGCGAGGGCGCCGGCGGCCCGGTGGAGTCGCCCCAGGGCGGCCGGCCGGCCGTCACCCTGGAGTTCGACGGCGCCCACGCGGTCGTGCTGGCCGCCGACCTCGACACCCGGCACGCGCGGGCCGCCGTGCTGTCGCTGACCGGCGAGACGCACGCCGAGCACTCCGGGACCCTGGTGGTCGAGGACGGCCCGGACGCCGTGCTCGGGGAACTCGGCCGCTGGTTCGCGGACCTGCTGCAGAAGGCCGGTCACCGCGCGGACGAGGTGTGCGGGATCGGGCTGGCCGTGCCCGGGCCCGTCGACAGCGAGACCGGCCGGGTCGTCCAGCCGCCGATCATGCCCGGCTGGGACGGCTACGGTATACGCGGACGCCTGGCGCGGGCGTTCACCGAGCACACCGGCGCCGCCGCCGTGCCGGTCCTGGTCGACAACGACGCGAACCTCATGGCCTACGGCGAGCAGCGCACCGGATACCCGGACTGCTCGGCCTTCGTGCTCGTCAAGGTCTCCACCGGAATCGGCGCCGGGGTGGTGGTCGACGGCTCGGTCTACCGGGGCGTCGACGGGGGAGCCGGGGACATCGGGCACATCCGGGTCGGCGCCGAGGCGCTGTGCCGGTGCGGCTCCCGCGGCTGCCTGGCCGCCGTGGCCAGCGGTGGCGCGGTGGCCCGGCGGCTGGCCGAGGCGGGGGTGGCGGCGGCCAGCGGTTCGGACGTACGGGCCCTGCTGGCGGCCGGGCACCCGCAGGCGACCGCGCTCGCCCGGGAGGCCGGGCGGCAGGTGGGGGACGTGCTGGCGACGGTGGTCACCCTCCTCAACCCCGGTGTGCTGATGATCGCCGGCGATCTGGCCGGAACGCCGTTCCTGACCGGCGTGCGCGAGCTGCTGTACCAGCGGGCGCTGCCGCGCTCGACGGCCCACCTGGACGTGGTGACCGCGCGGCTCGGGGAACGGGCGGCGCTGGTGGGCGCCGGGGCGCTGGTGGTGGAGCACCTGTACGCGCCGGAACGGGTGGAGGAGCGGCTGCGGGCGCTCGGGGTGTGAGCGCGATCCATGGCGTCCGCATGGTGAAAACCGGCGGGCTGTGGCAGCGTGATTCTCGCCACCCTTGATAGGGGGCGCGCTCAGATGAGCGGATCTTGGGCGAGTGCACTTCCCAAAAGAGTGGCACTGAGTGCCATCCTTTGATCGTTCATCGATCGAAATCACACGTGGCGCAAGCCGCTCATTTGAGCGTTTCTCCGGGTCCGGGAGGGCAGACGTGTTCAAGAAGTGAAAACATCCGGCTCTGATGGCTTGCCAAGCCTTGACTTTCGATCCGCTGGCGGACGACTGGTTACAGGCGCATGACGCACAAGTGGACGTACCCACAGGCCTTTGATCTGGGTATGTTCCTGGCCGTCAGGGCAGCCACCGCGTCCTCGAGGAGTCGAGACCCGTGTCGGAAAACAAAGATCCCCAGGTAGCCGAGCGCGGCAACAGTGTTGAGGGCGTGAAGTTCGTCTACGACTTCACCGAGGGCAACAAGGACCTCAAGGACCTCCTCGGCGGCAAGGGCGCCAACCTCGCCGAGATGACGAACCTGGGGCTCCCCGTCCCGCCGGGCTTCACCATCACCACCGAGGCGTGCAAGGTCTACCTCGACAGCGGCGAGGAGCCCGCGGCACTGCGTGACGAGGTGAGTGCGCACCTCGACGCCCTCGAGCGGAAGATGGGCAAGAAGCTCGGCCAGCCCGACAACCCGCTCCTGGTCTCCGTCCGCTCCGGCGCGAAGTTCTCCATGCCCGGCATGATGGACACCGTCCTGAACATCGGCCTGTCCGACAAGTCCGTGCAGGGCCTGGCCAAGCAGGCCGGCGACGAGCGGTTCGCCTGGGACTCCTACCGCCGCCTCATCCAGATGTTCGGCAAGACGGTCCTCGGCGTCGACGGCGAGCTGTTCGAGGACGCCCTCGACAAGGCCAAGGAGGCCAAGAAGGTCACCGTCGACACCGACCTCGAGGCCGCCGACCTGAAGAAGCTGGTCACCACCTTCAAGAAGATCGTCAAGAAGGAGGCCGGCCGGGACTTCCCGCAGGACCCGCGCGAGCAGATGGACCTCGCCATCAAGGCGGTCTTCGACTCCTGGAACGGCGAGCGCGCCAAGCTCTACCGCCGCCAGGAGCGCATCCCGCACGACCTCGGCACCGCCGTCAACGTCTGCTCGATGGTCTTCGGCAACCTCGGCCCCGACTCCGGCACCGGCGTCGCCTTCACCCGGGACCCCGCCTCCGGCCACCAGGGCGTCTACGGCGACTACCTGCAGAACGCGCAGGGCGAGGACGTGGTCGCGGGCATCCGCAACACCGTGCCGCTGGCCGAGCTGGAGCGCATCGACAAGAAGTCGTACGACCAGCTGATGCAGATCATGGAGATCCTGGAGAACCACTACAAGGATCTCTGCGACATCGAGTTCACCATCGAGCGCGGCCAGCTGTGGATGCTGCAGACCCGCGTCGGCAAGCGCACCGCCGGCGCCGCCTTCCGGATCGCCACCCAGCTCGTGGACCAGGGCCTGATCGACGAGGCGGAGGCCCTCCAGCGGGTCACCGGCGCCCAGCTCGCCCAGCTGATGTTCCCCCGCTTCGACGAGAGCGCGAAGGTCGAGCAGATCGGCCGGGGCATCGCCGCCTCCCCGGGCGCGGCGGTCGGCAAGGCGGTCTTCGACTCCTACACCGCCGTCAAGTGGTCCCGCTCGGGCGAGAAGGTCATCCTGGTCCGCCGCGAGACCAACCCCGACGACCTGGACGGCATGATCGCCGCCGAGGGCATCCTCACCTCCCGCGGCGGCAAGACCTCCCACGCCGCCGTGGTCGCCCGCGGCATGGGCAAGACCTGTGTGTGCGGTGCGGAGGAGCTGGAGGTCGACACCAAGCGCCGCCGGATGACCGTGCCCGGCGGACACGTCGTCGAGGAGGGCGACGTCATCTCCATCGACGGCTCCACCGGCAAGGTCTACCTGGGCGAGGTCCCGGTCGTGCCGTCCCCGGTCGTGGAGTACTTCGAGGGCCGGATGCACGCCGGCGCCGACGACGCCGACGAGCTGGTCGAGGCCGTGCACCGCATCATGGCCTTCGCCGACCGCAAGCGCCGGCTGCGGGTGCGCGCCAACGCCGACAACGCCGAGGACGCGCTGCGCGCCCGCCGCTTCGGCGCCCAGGGCATCGGCCTGTGCCGCACCGAGCACATGTTCCTCGGCGACCGTCGCGAGCTGGTCGAGCGCCTGATCCTGGCGGACACCGAGGCCGAGCGCGAGGAGTCCCTCAAGCAGCTGCTGCCGCTGCAGAAGAAGGACTTCGTCGAGCTGTTCGAGGCGATGGACGGCCTCCCGGTCACCATCCGCCTGCTGGACCCGCCGCTGCACGAGTTCCTGCCCGACATCACCGAGCTGTCGGTGCGCGTGGCCCTCGCCGAGTCCCGCCAGGAGCCCCACGAGAACGAGCTGCGGCTGCTCCAGGCGGTGCACCGCCTGCACGAGCAGAACCCGATGCTGGGCCTGCGCGGCGTCCGCCTCGGCCTGGTCGTGCCCGGCCTGTTCACCATGCAGGTCCGCGCCATCGCCGAGGCCGCCGCCGAGCGCAAGGCCGCCAAGGGCGACCCGCGTGCCGAGATCATGATCCCGCTGGTGGGCACGGTGCAGGAGCTGGAGATCGTCCGCGAGGAGGCCGACCAGGTCATCGCCGAGGTCCAGGCCGCCACCGGCACCGAGCTGAAGCTGGCCATCGGCACCATGATCGAGCTGCCGCGGGCCGCGCTGACGGCAGCCCAGATCGCGGAGGCCGCGGAGTTCTTCTCCTTCGGCACCAACGACCTGACCCAGACGGTGTGGGGCTTCAGCCGCGACGACGTGGAGGCCTCGTTCTTCACGGCGTACCTGGAGAAGGGCATCTTCGGCGTCAGCCCGTTCGAGACGATCGACAAGGACGGCGTCGGCTCCCTGGTGAAGGCGGCGGCCCAGGCGGGCCGCGCCACCCGCCCCGACCTCAAGCTCGGCGTCTGCGGCGAGCACGGCGGCGACCCGGAGTCCGTCCACTTCTTCCACGAGGTGGGCCTCGACTACGTCTCCTGCTCCCCGTTCCGCATCCCGGTGGCCCGCCTCGAGGCCGGCCGCGCGGCGTCCCAGTCCCAGGGCAGCGACCACCGGTAGCCGCCCCGGCCCCGAACCCCGGAGTCCTCGTCGTCGTCCCCGACCCTCAACACCGATGACGACGAGGACTCCGGCACCACCAGGAGCGGCGGCACCCTGTGCGGGGGTGCCGCCAGGTGATCCATGGTGGGGAGCCGTTCGCCGAGGACGAGGGCTGGGGCTACGGGCCGCCGGGATACTCGCGACCGGAGCGGGTCCGCACCGCCGCGGCCTTCTGCCGCGCTTCCAACACTGCCCGCATCGACGGCATCCGTCACCCCCACGACGTCTTGGTCAGCAACGGACCCAGCCTTCCGTGCCAGCCGCTATCTCATGCCTGACCAGCGAAAACCGCACACGAGGTCCGGAAAGAGAACGACCTCTGAAGGTGTGGGGTCGCATCTCATTGGATGAGGCACGCCCCCACACCCGTCACACCTTGTTGATGCGCCAGGCGACCATGCCTGAGGCACCGGGCTTGCCCACGACGTCGAGACGGAACGACGCCTTGGGCTTGATGCGCTCGAAGACCACCGACTGATCGCAGGGAACTGACTTCTCCTCGCCGGCGCTGGACGGTGTGAGCACAATCTCTGCAGTGCCCTTGCCTGCGCATGCCACAGTCAGTTTGTAGGTCTTGCCTTGAGTCAGACCGGGTTGCGTGTGTACTCCGTCAGAAACGCGTTCCACGCCCGACTCGACCATCGAACTCCCCTTGTCGGTGGTGGCGTCGAGTGCTGACTGTACTGCGGCTGTGAGCCTCTTCTCGGCTTGAGCCTCGGCACTCTGGTGGGTTGCTGGGGCGGAAGGGGAATGACTGGCGTCGGCGTCGTTGTGCGACGTACAACCCGTGATGAACAGTGCCGGGGCCAGGGCGCAGCCGATGATCCACCCGGAGGGAAGCCTCATGAGGCGGATTCCCAGTACTTCCAGCCGGTCTCGGAGGTGGGAAGCGTCGCCGTACCGCTGTTGATCAGAGTCCCGCCGTGACATCCGTCCCCCTTGCGTCGGTACTTCGCCCACGACACCTTGTAGCCCCAAGACCCGTACTGTAGATGGCCGTACTTGCCGCGGGAGATGTTGTGCGTGTACGTGTGACCCGTCGTGACCCCTACGCTACCGCCAATCTTGCCGCTGACGTTGGCCTTGGCCGCCCAAATAACCCCCTTGAGCTCACCTTCCGCTCCCGCGGAGATTTCGGCTGAGATGGTGCCAGATTTGAGAACGCTGACGGTCATGGATCCGCCTGGGCCGTCCTTGTACTTGGTGCCGTTCCACCACGACGGAAGGTGGTAGTTCGTCTTTGACTTGATTTCGATCCACGTCTGTGGGCCGTCACAGAATCTCGGCTGGACCACGGACGTGGTTTCGTTCTCATCCCAGCCGTCACGGTCGTTGATCTCAGCAGTGTCTTCCGCCGCGATGGGGCTTGCGTCCGCGGCCTGGTCCGAGGCGGCGGTGGAGGGCGTCGGTGCTTCCTCGTCCGCAGTGGCTGTGCTGACTGCTGCGAAGCAGAGCAGGTTCCTTCCCCGCGCTGCCCGGTGCTCCCTGCGGCACCGTCCAGGTGACAAGCTGATCATCATGATGTCGATATCCCAGCCGGAGCCCGTGCGGGCGGCCATGACACTGGACGGGCGCCGCCTGTCCTACCTCGACTTCGGTGGTCCCGGGCGGCCCCTGCTCGCCCTGCACGGCCACTTCAACGAGGGCCGGACCTTCACCCACCTGGCGCGGGCGCTGTTCCCCGACTGGCGCGTCGTGGCCCCCGACCAGCGCGGGCACGGCTTCTCCGACAGGGGACCGGACTTTTCCCGAGAGGGCTACGTCCGTGACGCCGCCGCACTCATCGCCCACCTCGGTCTGGAGCGGCCGGTGGTGCTCGGCCACTCGCTCGGCGGAGTCAACGCCTACCAGCTCGCCGCGCGGTATCCGGACCGGATCAGCGCGCTCGTCGTCGAGGACGTCGGCGCGGAGATCGATGACGACCTGTCCTTCTGCCTGGCATGGCCACGTCGGGCGCCTACTCGCACAGCGCTGATCGAACAACTCGGGGACGCGGCCCGCTACCTCACCGACGCCCTTCGCGAGTACCCGGACGGTTGGGGCCTCGCCTTCCGCCCGGAGGACATGGTCACCTCCGTGGGCCAGGTCAACGGTGACCACTGGGACGACTGGCTCGCCGGCGACTGCCCCGCCCTGCTCGTCCATGGCACGCGCAGTGACACGCTCACCGCGGAACACGCGAAGGAGATGGCGGCTCGCCGGCCCCACACGCAGCTCGTCGAACTCGCCACCGGTCACACCGTTCACGAGACCGATCCCACCGGGTTCGCCGCAGCGGTGAGAGCGTTCCTCGGCGGTCAATTCCTCGGTGGTCCAAAGGACGTCCTCTGACCGATCAGGGGATGGGATCGGTGACGCACCGGGGTCGGCAGAGCCTTGTTGACCGCGCCCCCACCGCGCCCCACCGTGTGCCCGCGTGCAGGGGTGGGTCGTGGGCGCGCGGGGGCCGTGGGTGGGCGGTGCGCGCTCCCGTGCGCCCTCGGGGCCGGAAACGGGGCGGGGGTGGTCCTTCGTCTGAGGTTGGGGGGCCCGGAGCGGCCCGAGGGGGGAGCACGGCGCGGGGGTGTGTCGTGCGCGTGCGAGGGGGCGGGCATGGGACGGCGGGCCGGGCGGGCGCGCGGGGGGCGGACTGTGTGGGGCGCGGTCGTCGGGGTGTTGTCGCGCATGGCCGTGGCGGTGGCCGTCGCGGTGGTCGTGGCCGTCGTCGTGCCGGGCGCGGGTGGGGTGCGTGGCGGCGGGTGGGAGGCCGTGGCCGTTCGGGCGGAGGGGTCGCCGAAGCCGTCGGCCACGGGTGTGCCCTCCGCGAGGACGGAGCCCGGCCCGACGCCGACGCCGACGGACACCGTGACCAGCGACACTCCCTCGCCGCGGCGTGACCCCTCGCTGACCCCGACCGGGGTGCAGGTGGACCCCGGCGCGTCCTTCACCGTGACCGGAGCCGACTTCGACTGCTCCGCGGGGGAGGGGACGGCCGGGCCGCTGGCGTTCAGCGTGCAGGGGCAGCAGACGGTGGACCTCGGCGTCGACGACAGCGGCGGCTTCCGGCAACCCGTCACCGTGCCCGCGGACGCGGCTCCCGGGACGTACACCATGCAGGCCCGGTGCACGGGCGTGGCCGACGCGCCCACGGCCTCGGGGTCCTTCGAGGTGCGGCGGCGGCCGGCGCCCCGGCCGGAACCCCGCATCACCCTGTCACCCGGCTCCGGGCGGGCCCCCGCGCGGCCGGTCGTCACGGGTACGGGATTCCTGTGCGAGCAGGGCACGGCGGTCGACGTCCTCTGGGACGGGAAGCCCGCCGCCAGGAGCACACCCGGCGCGGACGGCGGCTTCTCCGTCGCGCTGTCCGTGCCGTCCTCCGCCCGGGAGGGCGGGCACGAAGTGACCGCCTCCTGCGGCAGCCCCGCCGGGGTGCGGGACTCGGCGACCTTCACCGTGGACCCGGCACCCGTCAGCCCCTCTCCCCAGCAGTACGGCACCCACGACGTCACGATCCACGCGTTCGGCTATCCGGAGGCCTGCACCGCGGGAGCGATCGTCGTCGGCGGGCGCCGGCTGGACACCTGGCTCGACGAGGGCTCCACCGAGGGCAGTGCCGCAGCGGGGCGGTGGGAGCTCATCGACCTGCACGCCCACCTCCCCGAGGACCTGCGCGGACGCCGGGACGTGGCACTGGACTGCCCGGGCCGGGCCCGGGAGAAGGCAGGCGAGATCGTCCTGCCGGCCTCGGACCCGCTGACCTTCTTCGTGCTTCCCGTGGGGTCCCCCGTTCCCCGGCACGACCGGACCGGGCACGTCACCCCGACCCCCACCGGCGCCACGACGTCCGCCCCGCCCTCCGGCGGCCCGAGCGCGAGCGGCGGCCCGGGCCCGGGACCCGTCCGCCCGTCCGGCGGCACCGGAGGCGGCAACGGCGGGGGCAACGGAGGCACCGGCGGGGGCACGGGCGGCACCGGCGGCGGCGAGCGGGTGCGCGATCTCGTCGAGTCGCTGCGCACCCCGGCCGACGTCTCCTGGGCACTGAAGGACCTGGCGGGGTCGGCGGGCATGGCCGCCTGGTTCCTGCTGCTGGTCCTGCTGCTGGAGCGGGCCTTCCCCAGCCAGTTGGCCGACAACGCGCTGAGCCGCTGGTGGCGGCGCCGCCAGGAGGGCCGGCAGCACCGGCGGCCGAGACTGCCGGGCTGGGCCCGGATGTGCGGCTTCGCGCTGTTCGGCGGCGGCCTGGCCGTCTGGGCCGACGCCGGGACCGGGTGGGGCGCGCCGGCCGCGGTCAAGGCGGTGGGCGCCGCTGCGGGGATGCTGATGGTCCTGGTGGCCTACGAGAAGACCAAGGAGTCCCTGCTGCGCCCGCGCCGGGGCGACTTCCGGTCCGAACTGCGGGTGGTCCCCGCCGGACTGCTGCTCGCCGTCCTGATGACGGCGCTGTCCCGGTTCCTGGAGTTCCCCGTCCCGTACGTCTACGGCCTGATCGCCGTCTACATGGTCCTCGGCGCGCCCCGCCCCGAGCCCGACGGGATGCCCAAGGGCCAGGCCGTCCTCGTCGGCGGGATCTGCGTGCTGGCCGCCGCGGTGTTCGTGTGGGTGCTGGGCGCGCCGCTGGTCGAGGCCGCCCGGAAGGAGTCCGCCGGGCCGCTCAGCGTGGAGTACGCCCTCGCCTACGCCGTGGGACTGGCGGTCGTCGCCGGCATCGAGGTGGTGGTGTTCGCGCTGCTGCCGCTGTCCGGGATGGACGGGCACGCCCTGAAGCAGTGGAACAAGCCGGCCTGGTTCGCCCTCTACCTCACGGGTCTGACCTTCTTCTTCCACGTGCTGCTCAGCACCCTGCACCCGGGGGTGGGCCGCGGTCTCGTCCCCGACGGGGACCTGCGCTGGTGGACCCTCGGCATCGCCACGGCGCTGTTCCTGGCCGGGTGGGCCCTGTCCCTCGCCCTGCGGTGGTACGTGGCGCGCGCCGGGCGACGGGCTTAGCGCCCCAGGCCCACGCGCCCCCCGCACGCCGGCGCCCCAGGCCCACGCGCCCCCCGCACGCCGGTGGGCCGGGCCGCCCCGCCTTTGGGGCCGCCCGGCCCACCGGCGCCGCGCTAGGTGTACTCGGCCGGGAGGTTGGTGACACGCCTACCGTCGGTTGTTGATCATGGGGGGACCTCCGGGCGTAGTGGAGATTGCCGTCTTCACTCACCT
>NZ_JBJDQT010000042.1:0-49653 GCF_044903565.1 Streptomyces sp. NPDC004065
GCCCCCCGCGGGGGCCACGCCCCCCCCCCCCGCCCCCCCCCCCCGCAACGGCCGCCGTCCGGGCCGGCTGGGCCCCGCGGGGCCCCCGGGTGCCCGGGGGGCCCGCGCGGCGCGTTGCACCGGCCGGCAACCGCCGGTCCGGGGGCGGGCGGTGGCCGGCCGGTCAGGCCCGGTCGGCGGGCGTGAGCGCCTCGCGCATCGCCCGGGCGGTGGTGGCGGGGTCGTAGTCCTCGGGGACTCCCGGCACGAGGACGATGTCGCCGTCGATGTGCCGGGCGCGCAGCGGCGTGATCTCCCGGTAGGCGGGCGAGTCCCACCAGGCCCGCGCCTCGGCGATCCCCGGGAAGGCGATCACCACGACGTGCCCGGGCCAGCTCCCCTCCTTCACCTCGTGCCGCGCCCCGTGCACGAGGAACCGGCCGCCGTACGGCTCCAGGGTGGCGGTGATCCGCTCCATGTACTCGGCGATCTCCGGATGCGGGGCGGCGTCCCGCAGATGGGCGATGGCGTAGGCGGGCATGGTGTCCTCCGGTCGGGGGCGAACGGGCGTGCGTCGGGCCTGCGTCGGGCGTCCGTACGCAGACGATCCTCACCCGCTGCGGCCCTCCGGGTCGATGACCTCGGAGGTAAGGGGCACGGCGGCACGGCGGGCAAGGCCGCCCGGGCGCCCGGAGGACATCGGGTGCCCGGCTCGTGTCCGGGGAGCGCTGCGGGCTAGAGGGGCTCGGCCTCGCTCCGGGCCAGGGCGAGCACTCCGGCGGTGATCAGCCCGATGCCCAGCGCGAGCGGCAGCAGCCACCAGCCGGCCCGCATGTGCTCCTCGTAGACCAGGATCCCGAGCAGGAAGCTGACCGTGGCGTCGCCGAGGGTCAGGGCGGGCTGGGAGGCGATCAGCGGCCCGCCCTGCATGGCGTGTTCCAGCAGGAGCATGGCGCACACTCCGCTCGCCCCGAAGGCGTACGTCTGCCAGGAGGTGAGGAATCCGGCGAGGCCGGCCTCGGCGAGGATGTGCACGGACGTCTTCATCAGACCGGCCGTGAGGGCGAAGCAGATCGCGGTCGCCGTGCCGAGGCAGGCGGCGCGGAACCTGCCCGCCGGCCGTCTCAGCCCGGTCATGGTCAGCACCACGACGGCACCGGCGCAGGCGGCCAGGACGGGCAGCCAGCGGTCGATGGACACATGGGTGCGATTGCCTCCCGGCGCCGCGGACAGCAGCGCCACCGCCAGGCCGACCACGACGACCAGCAGTTTCAGCAGCAGCGCCGCGGGCGGCCGCCGGCCCTGCATGAGCGCGGCGATGAGGAGGGCGAGGGGGAGTTCCAGCACGAACAGCGGCTGGACCAGCGACAGCGGGCCGGTGGCCAGCGCGAGCGCCTGCCACACCCCGGCCGCCACCACGGTCAGCACCCCCGCCACCCACACGGGCCGCCGCAGCAGGGCGAGGATCAGCCCCATGCTGAACCCCCGCGACTGCGGCACGGTCAGCGCCGCCCGGCGCTGCAGCACGGTGGCGAAGGCGTTGCTGAGGGCGGCCAGCAGGGCGAAGAACGTCGGCAGGACGACCTTCATGGCCTCCTCCGCGCTGCCCGTCACCGGCCCCGGCCCGTGGTGCGGTGCGCCCCCGGTCGCTGCCCGTGGACGCGGTGGGGTTCGGCGTCGGCCCACTTCACGTCCAGGCCGAGCCCGGGCCGGCCGGTGTCCGGGCGCAGCGCGCCTGCCTCGGGCGGCAGCGTCCCGTCGAACACCAGGCTTTCGAAGCGGACGTGGTCGTGGAAGTACTCCAGGTGCCGCAGCCGCCGTACGGCGCAGAAGGCGTGGGCGGAGACCGCGGGGGCGCAGTGCGCGGACAGGTCCAGGTGCCGGGCCGCGGCGAGCCCCGCCACCTCCAGCACGCCGGTGATGCCGCCGCAGCGGGTGACGTCGGCCTGGAGGCAGTCCACCGCGCCGCCGTCGACGAGGTTGACGAAGTCGCGCGTGGTGTACGCGTACTCGCCGGCGGCGATCTCCAGCCGGGCCGGGCCGCGCTCGCGCAGCAGGGCCAGGCCCTCGACGTCGGCGGAGCTCACCGGTTCCTCGAACCAGCGCACGTCCCACTGCTCGTGGAACCGGTGCGCCCAGTACAGCGCCTCCTTGCGGCCGAGCGCGCCGTTGGCGTCGGCGAACAGCTCGACGCCGTCGCCGATCGCCTCGCGGACCGCGGACAGCCGCACCGGGTCGGCGGCCGGGTCCCGTGAGGTCTTCAGCTTCACCCGCCCGATGCCCTGCCCGGCCCAGCCGGCGAGCTGGCCGGCGAGACGGTCCGCGGGGTAGTTGGTGAAGCCGCCGCTGCCGTACACCGGAACCCGGTCGTGGTACGACGGGAGCAGGCGGACCAGCGGCACGTGCAGCAGTCGCGCCTTGAGGTCCCACAGGGCGATGTCGGCGGCGGACACCGCCATGGCGCCCACGCCGGGCCGTCCCGCGTTGCGGACGTGCCGGCCCATCAGCTCCCACAGGGCGGGCGGCGACGAGGGGTCCGCGCCTTCGAGCAGCGGGGCGAGTGTGCCGGACAGGAAGGCCGCGGCCGACACGTCGCCGTAGGTGTAGCCGATGCCGGTGCGCCCGGCCGCGTGCACCCGGACCAGGACCATGGTGGTGGAGTCCCACTCCAGGGTGCCGTCCTGTTCCCTGCCGCCGGGGCCGTCGGTGGGTACCTCGAAGGCGTGCACGTCGACGGCGTCGATCCGGCACCCGTCGAGGGCCGGTCCGGTGCCGGGGTCCGTCATGGGGCCCTCCTCGCAACGCGTCTCTGCCCACCTGTGGGTCACCCGGGAGGGCCGCGGGTAAACGACCGGGCCCGTTTCACCACCCTCACAGACCCGTGTCCGTCCGCCCGGTCCGCCCGGGAGCCGCCACCGGAACTCCCGCATACAATCGGGATAAAGAGGACATAAGTCAGCCGGTCGTGGGAACCATTGCACAAGGCAAGAGCTCCCTTTCGGAGAGGAGACGACAGCAATGTCGTATCCACATCGCTCCAGCGACGTCGGCACCCATCCGGAGATGATGGGCTCGCATCCCGAGATGGCGGAGATGCGGGAGCGGCTCGAGCGCACCGCCTCGAGCGGTCCGGCGATCGCCCTGGAAGGCCTGATCCTCCTGGCGGGCCTCTACATCGCCATCTCACCCTGGGTCGTGCACTTCTCGATCCAGCCCGCCATCACCGTGAACAACCTGATCATCGGGCTGAGCGTCGCCCTGATCGGGCTCGGCCTGGCCCTGGCGCCGGACCGTATGTTCCGGCTGGCCTGGACGCTGGTGCCGCTCGGCATCTGGCTGTTCATCTCCCCGTGGGTGGTCACCGCCCTGCACACCGCGCGTCCCGGCATCATCTGGAACAACTGCTGGACCGGCGCGGCGACGGCCCTGATGGGTCTGGCCGCCATGGGACTGACCATCGGCGTCACACGCCACCGGGGCCGCCGGTGAACCACAGAACCCCGTGTGCCCGCGCCGTGGGGGCGGGCACACGCCGCTGACCGGCCGCGGGGGCCGCCGACCGGCGGCGCGGGCGCGGCGTGAGGGCCGCGGTGCGCCGCGCGGGCGCCGGGCGCGTCCTGCGGGTGAGTGCGCCGTGCGGGTGCGGCGCGTCGTGCGGGTGCCGCGCGTCGTGCGGACCCTCGGGAGGGCGTCGCACCATTGCGGTGTGAGCGAGTCGGCCGCCGGCGGACCGGTACCCGTGCCCGGCGACACCATCCACTCCCGCGCGCGGACGGGCGAAGGGCGGCGGCGGTGAGGGCCGCCGCGCGGCGGGCCGGGCAGTCGCTGCTCGGCGCGTGGCACTGGCTGGAGGCGTCCGCCCTCATCCGGCGCGGCCGGGAGCTGGAGCTGATGCACCGGGCGATGGGATTCGCCACCCTGTCCCTGGTCACCCTGGCGCCCCTGCTCATCGTGGTCGCCGCCGCCGACCCGCTCGGACAGGGCGGGTTCGCGGCCTGGCTGGTGGACGGCATGGGGCTGACCGGGCGGTCGGCGCGGGTGATCACGGACATCGTCAGCCCGCCGGTGAGGGTCATCGGCACCACCGGTGTCTGGAGCGGGGTTTTGCTGGCCGTGTTCGGCGTGTCCTTCGCGGGCAGCGTGCAGAACGGCTACGAGCGCGTCTGGAGCCTGCCGCCCGGTCCGTGGCACCGCATCTGGCGCCAGGCGACGTGGCTGGTGGTGCTCACCGCGTACCTCTACCAGGAGGTGCAGAACCGGCACCAGTTCATCGGCTGGCACCGGATCGCGGTCTCCGCCGCCGCCGGCGCGCTGTTCTTCTGGTGGGGCCAGCACTTCCTGCTCGGCGGCCAGGTGCACTGGCAGCACCTGCTGCCCGGCGCGCTCGCCACCATGGTGGGGCTGGGCGGCCTGCGGGTCTTCTCCCACCTCGTCTTCACCCCGCTCATCGTCGACAACGCCGTCAGCTACGGCACGGTCGGCATCGTGCTGGTGGTGGAGTCGTGGCTGACCGGAGTCGGCTTCGTGTTCTACGGCGGCGCGATGTTCGGCCGCTGGTTCTGCGAGCACCACTGGTGGCCCCGCAGGCGCCCGCGCCGCCCGGAGGGGCGCTGACCGCCTTACGGAGGGGCGCTGACGCCCGTACGGCGCGACGGGCGTGGCGCATGCGCACGGCGTACGGGCGTGGCCCACGGCGCACGGCGTATCGCGCACGGCGCCGGCGTGTTTGGCGGGGCTCCGGCCGGGGCACTCCGGGACGGCCAAGCCCGCCGGAACCCGGGCGGTCGCCGCGGCCCGCGTGGCCACCCCCGGCGTTCACCGTCATCGCCCGAGGTCGGCCATCGTGTCTCCAGCGTCCCGCGGCACCCGGTCCAGCGCCGTACCGGTGCTCCGGGCGCGGCTGTCCCCGGGGGCGGATGAACGGCCGTGAGCCCCCTCACCATCGTCCTCGCCCTGCTCGCGGCCCTGTCCAACGCCTCGGCCTCCGTGCTCCAGCGACGGGCCGCCACGGACGAGTCGGGCGCCGGGAGCGGAGCGCGCCAGGCGGTGCACTGGCTCGGCCGTGTGCTGCGGCGGCCGCACTGGCTGGCCGGGGCCGCCCTGCTCGGCCTGTCCACCGCGCTGCAGGCGGCGGCGCTCGCCGTGGGCAGTCTCTCCGTGGTCCAGCCGCTGCTGGCCACTGAGCTGCTGTTCACCCTGGCCGTGGGCAGCGTGGTCTTCCACAGCCGCCCGGACCGGCGCACCTGGCTGGCGTTCGCGGCCCTCGCCGTGGGACTCGCCCTGTTCCTGGGAGCGGCCGCGCCGTCCACCGGCCGGACCACCGCCGCGCCGGGGCTCTGGCTGGTGACCGGAGGAACGGTCCTCGGCGTGGTGGTCGTGGTCGTCGCGGTCTCCCGTACGGTGCACGGCGCGCCGCGTGCCGCCCTGCTCGGCCTGGCCTCCGCCGTGTCGTTCGCCGGTACCGCCGCCCTGCTCAAGGAGGTCGTGGGCCGGCTCGGGCAGGGTGCGGGCACGCTCTTCACACAATGGCCGCTGTACGCCACCGTCGTCACCGGGGCGGTGAGCTTCCTGCTGCTGCAGAGCGCGTTCCGGGCCGGCAGCCTCAGCGCCTCCCAGCCCGCCCTGACCCTCGGCGACGCCGTGACCAGTGTGGTGCTCGGCGCGGTGCTGTTCGAGGAGGAGATCGGCCTCGGGGTCCGGGTGCTGCCCGAGGTGGTGGGCGTGGCGCTCATCGGGGCGGGCAGCGTCGGGCTGGCGGGCGCCCTGGCGGTCGGCGGCGCCTGGGACACGTCCCCCGGCGAGCGCGGGGGCCCCGGTCCCGACACCCGTGAGCCGGCCTCGCAACGGCCGTGACGGCAGGCGCGGATCCGTGACCGTGCGGCCGTCCGGTCGTTGGTCGGGGTGGTGCCGGCACGCCCTGGTGTCCTCCGGCCGGTGCTCCCGTACGAGCCGGAGGACACTCCCCCGCAGACGGGCGGGGTGCGGGGTTGCGTGTTGCGGGGCAGGCGGGCCCCGGGGGCGCCCGTCTCCCTCGGCGCGCGCACGGTCCGCCGCTGCATCGCGCGGGGGCGGTTCGCCGTGGTGGACGTATCACCGGCCGCCCCTCTAGCGTTCGGCGCATGACGGAACGACGTGCCATCCTGAGCGGTTCGGCCTTCGAGGAGCAGATCGGATACGCCCGTGCCGTGGTCGACGGCGACTGGGTGCACGTGTCGGGGACGACCGGGTTCGACTACGCCACGATGACCATCTCCGACGACGTGGTGGAACAGGCGGAGCAGTGCCTGCGCAACGTCGGGACCGCGCTGGCGGAAGCCGGGTGCGGCTTCGCCGACGTGGTGCGGGTCCGGTACCTCCTTCCCGACCGGGCCGACTTCGAGCCCTGCTGGCCGGTGCTGCGCCGCGTCTTCGGGGAAGTGCGGCCGGCCGCCACGATGCTTGTGTGCGGGCTCGCCGACCCCCGGATGAGGATCGAGATCGAGGTGTACGCCCGGCGGCCCGGCACCCGCTGACCGCACCCGCGCGCGGCCGGGCGGTCGTTCCCCGACTCCCACGCGCCGGCGTGCGCCGCCCGCGTACCCTCGGGCCTGTCGGACACGGGCATCCCAGGGAGGCGCCGGTGCTGTCGGACGTGCGGGAACAACTGGGCAGGGCGCTCTTCCACCGGGTCGCGGGCCCGGAGGGGCCGGCGCGCCGCGCACGCATCCACGGCAGCCCCGGCCCGCGCTGGTTCGGGCCCGAGCGGCCGATCCGCACCGTGCACGGCGACGCCTCGATGTTCGTCGGAGGCCTGTCCGCGCTGCTGCTGCAGTCCCTGCACCCGCTGGCCATGGCCGCCGTGGCGGAGCACTCCGGCTACCGCGGTGACCCCTGGGGCCGGCTCCAGCGCACCAGCACGTTCCTCGCGGTGACGACGTACGGCACGGCCGCCGACGCGCAGCGCGCCGTGGACCGGGTGCGCGGCATCCACCAGCGGGTACGCGGGACGACGGCCGGCGGCGCGCCGTACCACGCGGCCGACCCGCACCTGCTGGGCTGGGTGCACGCCAGCGAGACGGACAGCTTCCTGCGCGCGCACGAGCGGTACGGCGCCCGTCCGCTGGACGCCGCGGGGTACGACGGCTACGTCGCCGACACCGCGCGCATCGCCGAGGCCTTGGGCGTGGCCGACCCGCCGCGCGACCGCCGCGAGCTGGCCGAGCGGCTGGCCGCCTACCGGCCGGAGCTGAGGGTCACGGCCGAGGCCCGGGCAGCCGCGCGCTTCCTGCTGCTGCGACCGCCCGTGCCGCTCGCGGCCCGGCCCTTCTACGGCGTGCTCGCGGCGAACGCCGTGTCCCTGCTGCCCTCCTGGGCGCGCGCGCTGCTGCGGCTGCCGCGCGTCCCGCTCGTCGAGGACATCACCGTGCGCCCGGCCGGGCTGGCCCTGACCCGGACCATCCGCTGGGCGATGAACCCGCCGCCCCCGCCGCCCCCGGACTGAGACGCGGGACCGGCCCCGCCCCGCCGGACGGGCCGGCGCGAAGCCGGCAGGCGCGGGCGGTCCGGCCGGGCGGTGGAGCCGCCCACCGGACCGCCCGGCCGGTCACCGGCCGTGCCGGGCCAGGTCGAAGCGGTCTAGGTCCATCACCTTGGCCCAGGCCGCCACGAAGTCGTGCACGAACTTCTCCTTGGCGTCGTCGGCGGCGTAGACCTCGGCGACGGCGCGCAGTTCGGAGTTCGAGCCGAACACGAGGTCGGCGCGGCTGCCGGCCCACTTGACCTCGCCCGTGGCCGCGTCCCGGCCCTCGAACGTGGTCCGGTCCTCGGACGTCGCCTGCCACGTCGTGCCCAGGTCGAGCAGGTTGACGAAGAAGTCGTTGGTCAGCGAACCGGGAGTGGTCGTGAAGACGCCGAGCTGCGACTGCTGGTGGTTGGCGCCCAGCACGCGCAGACCACCGACCAGCACGGTCATCTCCGGGGCGCTCAGCGTGAGCAGGTTGGCCCGGTCCAGCAGCAGGTACTCGGCCGGCAGGCGGTTGCCCTTGCCGAGGTAGTTGCGGAACCCGTCGGCGGTCGGCTCCAGCGCCGCGAAGGACTCCACGTCCGTCTGCTCCTGCGAGGCGTCCACGCGGCCCGGGGTGAAGGGCACCTCGATCTCGAAGCCGGCCTCCTTGGCGGCCCGCTCGACGCCGGCACCGCCCGCCAGGACGATGAGGTCGGCCAGCGAGACCTGCTTGCCGTCGGTGCGGCCGCTGTTGAACGACTCCTGGATGCCCTCCAGCGTGCGCAGCACCGGGGCGAGCCGGTCGGGGTCGTTGACCTCCCAGCCGCGCTGCGGCTCCAGGCGGATGCGGGCGCCGTTGGCGCCGCCGCGCTTGTCGCTGCCGCGGAAGGAGGAGGCCGACGCCCAGGCGGTGGAGACCAGCTCGGACACCGACAGGCCGGAGTCGAGGACGCGGCGCTTGAGGTCGGCGACGTCCTGCGCGTCGATGAGCTCGTAGGTCCGCTCGGGCAGCGGGTCCTGCCACAGCAGGGTCTCGGCGGGCACCTCGGGGCCGAGGTAGCGCGCGACCGGGCCCATGTCGCGGTGGGTCAGCTTGAACCAGGCCCGGGCGAAGGCGTCGGCGAACTCGTCGGGGTTCTCCAGGAAGCGCCGTGAGATCTGCTCGTAGACCGGGTCGAAGCGCAGCGCCAGGTCGGTGGTCAGCATCGCCGGGGCGTGGCGCTTGGCGGGGTCGTGGGCGTCGGGGACGGTGCCCGCACCGGCACCGTCCTTCGGACGCCACTGGTGCGCGCCCGCGGGGCTCTTGAACAGCTCCCACTCGTAGCCGAACAGGATCTCGAAGAAGCTGTTGTCCCAGGTCGTCGGGGTGTTGGTCCAGGTCACCTCGAGGCCGCTGGTGATCGTGTCGCCGCCCTTGCCGGTGCCGTAGGTGCTGCGCCACCCCAGGCCCTGCTCCTCCAGCGGCGCGGCCTCGGGGTCCGGGCCGACGTTGTCCGCCGGGCCGGCTCCGTGGGTCTTGCCGAAGGTGTGACCGCCCGCGATCAGGGCGACGGTCTCCTCGTCGTTCATCGCCATGCGGCGGAAGGTCTCGCGGATGTCGCGGGCCGCGGCGATCGGGTCCGGGTTGCCGTTGGGGCCCTCGGGGTTGACGTAGATGAGGCCCATCTGGACCGCGCCGAGCGGGTTCTCCAGCTCGCGGTCGCCGGTGTAGCGCTCGTCGCCGAGCCAGGTGGTCTCCGGGCCCCAGTAGACGTCCTCCTCCGGCTCCCAGACGTCCTCGCGGCCGCCGGCGTAGCCGAAGGTCTTGAAGCCCATGGACTCCAGGGCGACGTTCCCGGCGAGGATGAGCAGGTCGGCCCACGACAGGTTGCGGCCGTACTTCTTCTTGACCGGCCACAGCAGACGGCGCGCCTTGTCGAGGTTGGCGTTGTCGGGCCAGCTGTTCAGGGGTGCGAAGCGCTGCTGGCCGGAGCCCGCGCCGCCGCGGCCGTCGCTGATGCGGTAGGTGCCCGCGCTGTGCCACGCCATGCGGACGATCAGCGGGCCGTAGTGGCCGAAGTCGGCCGGCCACCAGTCCTGCGAGGTCGTCAGCACCTCGGCGATGTCCCGTTTGACGGCGGGCAGGTCCAGGCTGGAGAACGCCTCGGCGTAATCGAAGTCCTCGCCCAGGGGGTTGGCCACGGCGGGGTTCTTGGCGAGGATCTTCAGATTGAGCCGCTCCGGCCACCACTGGCGGTTTCCGCCGCCCTGCGTCGGGTGGAGCGCGCGCCCGTGCGGGACCGGGCAGCCACCGGCTTCCTGCGCCTTGGGGTCGGTGACGATGGCATCGTGGTTCTCAGACAAGGAAATCCTCCAGAACTGCGCGGATCACGGTGCGGTACTGCGGGCGGTGGAGCAGCCGGGGCACAGGCCCCAGTAGATGACCTCGGCCTCGTCGACGGTGAAGCCGTGGTCGTCGTCGGCGGTCAGGCAGGGTGCCCGGCCGACGGCGCAGTCGACGTCGACGACGACCGAGCACGAGCGGCACATGAGGTGGTGGTGGTTGTCCCCGACGCGCCCCTCGAAGCGGGCGGGGCCGCCGGCCGGCTCGATACGGCGGACGAGTCCGGCGGCGGTCAGGGCGTGGAGGGCCTCGTAGACGGCCTGTACGGAGATGTGGCCCACCCGTTCGCGCACCCCGGCGGCGATGGCCTCGGCACCGAGGTGATCACCGGCCCGGACGGTCTCCAGCAGCGCGACGCGGGCGGCCGTCACCCGGAGGCCGGCACCGCGCAGATCCTCGGCTGTGGTCGATCGCTGGGACGCGGTCATGGGCCGAACCTACCGCCGTAAAGACGACTGATTCAAGAAAACGAACGGTGAAAGTCAGCCGTGTTCCGAGGCCGCCACGAGGAGGGCGGCGACGGTACGGCACCCGTATGCGAGGTGGCGTGTGCCGTACCGGCTGCCGTGATCAAGGTACCTCTCCGCTGACGCCGCATCAGGAAATGACGCGCGGTGCGCGGCGTGTGTCGAGCCCGCGCGGCGGCGGGGGCGGCGCCGTGCCGTCACGGTATGTCGCCGCGCCAGTCGTAGCGGCGGGCGTCGCGCGGCCGGGGTTCGTACAGGGCCCGGCCGCCCGCGCCGTACCGGCCCATCTCGGTGGGCAGGGCGATCTGCCCGCCGGGCGTCGCGGCGGGCCGGCCGGTGATGTCCAGCAGCAGCCCGTCCAGGGGGCCGCCGACCAGCTGGGCGTAGGTGCGGCCGGGCCGCGGGGCGGCGTCCTCGTGATCGGCGCCGTACACCCGGCCGCGCAGGAACTCTCGCTCGTCCATGGCGCCAAGACTGACAGCCGCCACTGACAACGGGCCCGGCGAGCGGCCGGGCCCGCCCCCTGCCCTTGCGGCCCGGACCCGCCCCGGCCGCAACGGCCGGGACCGGACGGCACTCCCCGGCCGTGTGGCCGGAGCCGGACCGGGCGCGGGGGCCTGGACCCGACACCCCGCCCGGCACCGCGGCCCCCGGGACCGGACCCGGCGCGGGGCCCGGGACCGCACCCGGCGCCGGCGCGTCAGGCGATCTCGACGAGCAGGTCGCCGCCCTCCACCTGCTGGATGCGGTTGATGGCCAGCCTGGTCACCCGGCCGGCCCTCGGCGCGGTGATCGCGGCCTCCATCTTCATCGCCTCGATGGTGGCCACGGTCGCGCCCGCCGCCACCTCGTCGCCCTCGCTGACGGCGAGGGTGACCACGCCGGCGAACGGCGCCGCCACATGGCCGGGGTTGGTGCGGTCGGCCTTCTCGGTCACCGGGACGTCGGTGGCCGCCGCGGCGTCGCGGACCTGGATCGGGCGCAGCTGCCCGTTGAGCGTGGCCATCACGGTGCGCATGCCGCGCTCGTCCGCGTGGCCGACGGCCTGCAGCTCGATCAGGAGCCGCACACCGGGCTCCAGGTCGACGGCGTACTCCTTGGCGGGGCGCAGCCCGTAGAAGAAGTCCTTGCTGTCCAGGACGCTGGTGTCGCCGTAGGACTGGCGGTGGGTCTCGAAGTCGCGGGTGGGGCCGGGGAACAGCAGCCGGTTGAGCGTGGCGCGGCGGGACTTCTCCAGGCCCTCGCGGTCCTCGGCGCTCAGCCCGGGCGCCGGCTTGGGCTCCGGCCGGCCCTCGAGCGCCTTGGTGCGGAAGGGTTCGGGCCAGCCGCCGGGCGGGGTGCCCAGCTCTCCGCGCAGGAAGCCGACGACGGAGTCCGGGATGTCGAACCGTTCCGGGGTGGCCTCGAAGTCCTCCGGGTCGACCTCGGCGCCGACCAGGTGCAGCGCGAGGTCGCCGACCACCTTGGACGAGGGGGTGACCTTGACCAGCCGGCCGAGGATGCGGTCGGCGGCGGCGTACATCGCCTCGATCTCCTCGAAGCGGTCGCCCAGGCCCAGCGCGACCGCCTGGGTGCGCAGGTTGGACAGCTGGCCGCCGGGGATCTCGTGGTGGTAGACCCGGCCGGTCGGCGCGGCCAGGCCCGCCTCGAACGGGGCGTAGATCTTCCGCACGCTCTCCCAGTAGGGCTCCAGGTCGCCGACCGCCTGGAGGTCGAGGCCGGTGGGCCGGCCGGAGTGGTCGGTGGCGGCCACGATCGCGGACAGCGACGGCTGCGAGGTGGTGCCGGCCATCGAGGCGACCGCGCCGTCCACCGCGTCCGCGCCGGCCTGGACGGCCGCCAGGTAGGTGGCGAGCTGGCCGCCCGCGGTGTCGTGGGTGTGCAGGTGGACCGGCAGGTCGAACTCGCGGCGCAGCGCCGACACCAGGGTTGCGGCGGCCGGGGCCCGCAGCAGGCCCGCCATGTCCTTGACGGCCAGGATGTGCGCGCCGGCCTCGACGATCTGCTCGGCCAGCCGCAGGTAGTAGTCGAGGGTGTAGAGCCGCTCGGCGGGGTCGGACAGGTCGGCGGTGTAGCACAGGGCCACCTCGGCGACCGCCGTGCCGGTCCGGCGTACGGCGTCGATGGCGGGCCGCATCTGTCCGACGTCGTTGAGCGCGTCGAAGATGCGGAAGACGTCGATGCCGGTGGCCGCGGCCTCCTGGACGAAGGCGTCGGTGACCTCGGTGGGGTAGGGCGTGTAGCCGACGGTGTTGCGGCCACGCAGCAGCATCTGCAGGCAGATGTTGGGCACCGCCTCGCGCAGCGCGGCCAGCCGCTCCCAGGGGTCCTCGGCGAGGAAGCGCAGGGCCACGTCGTAGGTGGCGCCGCCCCAGCACTCCAGGGACAGCAGCTGCGGCAGGGTCCGCGCCACCGTGGGGGCCACGGCCAGCAGGTCCTTGGTGCGCACCCGGGTCGCCAGCAGGGACTGGTGGGCGTCGCGGAAGGTGGTGTCGGTGACGCCGATGGTGGGCGACTCGCGCAGCCACCGGGCGAAGCCCTCCGGGCCGAGTTGCACCAGCCGCTGCCGGGATCCGGCGGGCGGCTCGACGGCGGGCAGCGGGGGCAGCTTGGTGACCGGGTCGACCAGGTCGGGGCGCTCGCCGTGCGGCTTGTTCACCGTGACGTCGGCGAGGTAGGTGAGCAGCTTGGTGCCGCGGTCGGCGGAGGAGCGCGCGGTCAGCAGGTGGGGCCGCTGCTCGATGAAGGAGGTGGTGACGCGCCCGGCCTGGAAGTCGGGGTCGTCCAGCACGGCCTGGAGGAAGGGGATGTTGGTGGCGACGCCGCGGATGCGGAACTCGGCCACCGCGCGCCGGGCACGGCGGATCGCGGTCTTGAAGTCCCGGCCGCGGCAGGTGAGTTTGACGAGCATCGAGTCGAAGTGCGCGCTGATCTCCGTGCCCGCGTGCGTGGTTCCGCCGTCGAGGCGGATGCCCGACCCGCCGGGCGAGCGGTAGGCGCTGATCCGGCCGGTGTCCGGGCGGAAGCCGTTGGCCGGGTCCTCGGTGGTGATACGGCACTGCAGGGCCGCGCCGCGCAGGGTGACCGTCTCCTGGGACAGGCCGAGGCCGGGCAGCGTCTCGCCGGCGGCGATGAGCAACTGGGCCTGCACCAGGTCGACGTCGGTGACCTCCTCGGTCACGGTGTGCTCGACCTGGATGCGCGGGTTCATCTCGATGAAGACGTGGTTGCCGTCCTGGTCGAGGAGGAACTCCACGGTGCCCGCGTTGCGGTAGCCGATCTCGCGGGCGAACCGCACGGCGTCGGCGCAGATGCGGTCGCGCAGTTCCGGGTCGAGGTTGGGCGCGGGGGCCAGTTCGATGACCTTCTGGTGGCGGCGCTGCACCGAACAGTCGCGCTCGAACAGGTGGATGACGCCGCCCTGCCCGTCGGCGAGGATCTGCACCTCGATGTGGCGGGGGTCGACGACGGCCTTCTCCAGGAAGACGGTGGGGTCGCCGAAGGCGGAGGCCGCCTCGCGGGAGGCCGCCTCGATGGACTCGCGCAGCGCGGCCGGGTCCTCGACCCGGCGCATACCGCGCCCGCCGCCGCCCGCGACGGCCTTGACGAACACCGGGAAGCCGATGTCCTCGGCCGCCCGCACGAGTTCGTCGACGTCGGTGCAGGGCGCGGAGGAGCCGAGCACGGGCACCCCGGCGGCGCGGGCGGCGGCCACGGCGCGCGCCTTGTTGCCGGTCAGTTCCAGCGTCGCGGCGTCCGGCCCGACGAACGTGATGCCCGCCTCCTCGCAGGCGCGGGCGAGTTCGGGGTTCTCCGACAGGAAGCCGTAGCCCGGGTAGACGGCGTCGGCCCCGGCCCGGCGCGCCGCGCGGATGATCTCGTCGACGGACAGGTAGGCCCGCACGGGGTGCCCGACCTGACCGATCTCGTACGCCTCGTCGGCCTTGAGCCGGTGCAGCGAGTTGCGGTCCTCGTGGGGGAAGACGGCGACGGTGCGCGCGCCCAGTTCGTAGCCGGCGCGGAACGCTCGGATCGCGATCTCGCCGCGGTTGGCGACCAGTACCTTGCGGAACATCCTGGATCCCTTCGGCCTGCCGGTGACGAGGACCATGGTGTCGGCGCCGCCTGTATCACGCCATGTGAGCCAGGCCACTCCTCCGCGTCGCCCACGCCGTCCGGCCCGGTCCGGGATGCCGGGCGGGCGGCCCGCACGCACGCGGCACCGCGCGGATCCCGCCACGTCCTGTCCCCGGGTTCCCCCGGAATCGTCCGCGATCTGTAACGGACGGATCCTCCGGGGGCTTTTCTCCGTCCTGACCAGTGCACGGATCGACGCGGCAGCGGGAGCGGGAAATGGGGCGGGGCATGGTGCGGCACGGCGGCGGACGAGGGTGGCACGGCCGGGTACTCGCGGCGGCGATCGGGGTGACGGCCCTGGCGGCGGCCACGTCGGTGTGGACCGCGCAGGCCGACCCCGCCGGCCGGCACGGCGCGCGGGCGGGCGCCACCGCGCGTCCCGCCGCTCCGTCCGCGGGCGCGCCCGGCGGCCGGGCCGCGGCGGTGTCGGTGGACATCGTCCACGCCTCCGACCGCGGCGCCCGGGGCGTCAACATCACCATCGACGACGGTCCGGACCCGGTGTGGACGCCGCAGGTGCTGCGGGTGCTGAAGGACCACGGGGTGAAGGCCACCTTCTGCATGGTGGGCACGCAGGCGCAGGCGCACCCGGACCTGGTGAAGGCCGTGGTGGCCGCCGGGCACCGGCTGTGCGACCACTCGGTGTCGCACGACACCGGCATGGACCACAAGCCGGAGTCCTACCAGTCGCGGCAGATCCTGGACGCCGCGCGGATGATCACTCAGGCGTCGGGCGGTGTGAAACCGATGTACTACCGCGCCCCCGGCGGCGCCTTCACCCCGTACAGCCGCAGGCTCGCCGCCGCCCAGGGGATGCGGCCCCTGGGCTGGAACGTCGACTCCAAGGACTTCGAGCGGCCCGGCACCGGGGCGATCGTGGCCACGGTGGAGCGGGAGGTCTCCGGCGGCCCGACGATCCTCTTCCACGACGCGGGCGGGGACCGCTCCCAGACGGTGGCCGCCCTGCGCGAGGTGCTGCCGTGGCTGAAGCAGCAGGGCTACTCCTTCGGCTTCCCCGTGCACTGAGCCGTCCGCCGCGCCTGCCCGGGCCGGGACAGAGCCGGGCGACGATCAGGGCGAGGTCGTCGCGGCCCCCGCCGGCCACACCGGGGCGGGCCGGCAGCGTGCCGGCGATCTGCTCGCTGCCGAGCAGCGCGCAGTCGCCGACGGTCCGCGCCAGCCGCTCCAGGCCCACGTCGACGTCCTCCCCGCGGCGTTCGATGAGCCCGTCGGTGCAGAGCACCAGGGTGTCGCCGCGCCGGCAGTGGATGCCGGACTGGGGGCGCGGGACGTGCACGGGGCGGGCGGCCGGCGGCGGATCGGTGGCCGCGTCCAGCAGCTGGAGGCTGCCGTCCCGGTGGACGAGGACCGGAGGAGGGTGGTGACCCGCGCTGCTGTATGTGATCAGGCAGCTGCGGGTGTCCACGATGACCTTGACCGCGGTGGTGCCGAGCGCCCCCTCGACCGACCGCGCGTACAGGCCGAGCACCTCCAGGGCGGGGGCGGGGCACTTCTGGGGGACGCTGCCCGGCGGTCGATCCCCGACCGGGGGCGCCGGACGGTCGGCGCCCGCCTTCCACAGCGGGGCACCGACAGAGTGACGCCGGCGCCGGACGACCGACGGCCGGCATCAGCGGCGGGAGGTCGACGGCGGCTCGGATCGACGGCCGACATCCGCGGCGGGAGGTCGACGGCCGGCGGAACGACGTGTGCGCCAGGCAGTCGGTGCTCGCCCCTGACAGTCGGGCGCCCGCAGCCGGGCGCCCCGCAGCCTGAGCCGGCAGGCCGGCAGGCCGGCGCCGGCGGTCGTACGGCCGGTCACCGGTCGTACGGCCACCGGCGATCCGTGGATGCGCCGCCCCCTGGCGTGCGGTATCCGCGGGCGCCGCCGCGTCCGGAAGAGCGCCGCCACGTCCTTCCGGTCAGAGGCGGCCGCCGGTGAGCCGGGTCAGGGGGCCCTGGGCGCGGCGGCCCGCCCTGCGGCCCACCGTGTACGAGGCGGCGCTGAGCGCGGCCAGGCCGCCGCCGAGACCCGCGGCCACCAGCTTGCGCTGGGCGACCACCGTCCAGGCGGTCTTCGCGGTGGCCGCGACCTGCCCGGAGGCCGAGACGAGGGCCTGCCGGCCCGCCTCGACGCCCTTGACCGCGCTCCGCGCGACCCCGTTCGCCGCCTCGGCGGCGCGTGCGGCGCCGGACGCCGTCCGCGACGCCACGTCGTCCGCCGTGCCCGCCGCGCTCGCGGCGGCGCGGGAGGCCGGGGCGGTCGCCTTGTCCGCGGTGCGCCGGGCCTTCGACGCGGCCGTCCGCGTGGATTCGGCCTTCTTGTTGGTGCTCCCGTTCGCTTCACTCATGTACTCCGCCTTGCCCCTCGCGCCCGCGGCAAACTCGCCGCCCGGACGCGGGGGCTGACCGGCCGTCACCCCGCGGCGGAGGGCCGGATGTTCTGGTTGAGGCGGAACATGTTGGTGGGGTCGTAGGCGTCCTTGACCCGCACCAGCCGTTCGTGGACCGCGTCCGGGTAGGAGTCGCGCACCTTGTCCTCGGCGGCGTCGCCGGTGAAGTTGACGTACATGGTTCCGCGGCCGTGGCGGGCGATCTCCCGGCGGGCGCCGCGGGCCCACGCGACGCGCGCGTCGAAGTCCGCCGCGTCCTGGGAGCGGGCGATCACGTTGCAGAGCACGCTCGCCTCCCGCTGGCTGAACGCGGTCGCGTCGGCCGGCACCCGCGCGAAGGCGCCGCCGAGCTGGTGCAGGTGCAGTTCGCACGCGGGCGTGGGGCTGTCCAGGTGCTGCCGCAGCAGGGCGTCGACCGCCTCGTCGGACGGCTCGATGAACGCCGAGGTGAAGTAGTTGTGGGCGCCGGCCGTCCACAGCGGGTCGAGCAGGGACTGCATGCCGAGGTACGGAATGGGGCCCATCAGGTCGGCGATCGGCGTGCCCAGGCGGCGCAGCGGCGCCACGGCGGACTCCCGGCCTCGGGGGTTCCCGCGTACAGGCCGGCGACGACCGCGACCCGGGTGCCGTGGACCTCCGGCGGCAGGAACGGCACGGGCGGGGCGGTGGTGAGGTTGACCACCGTCGTCAGCTCGTCCGGCATGTCCGCCGTCAGCTCGCGCCAGCCCGTGACGACCTGGCGGGCCTGTGCGCCCGGGTAGAAGATCAGACCGCCCAGGACCTGCGGTCCGACCTCGTGCAGCCGGTACTCCAGCGACGTGACGACGCCGAAGTTCCCGCCGCCGCCCCGCAGCGCCCAGAACAGCTCCGGGTGCTCGTCCGCGGCGGCGCGCACCACGCGGCCGTCGGCGGTGACCACCTCGGCCGCCGTCAGGTTGTCGGAGGCCAGACCGTACCGGCGCAGCAGCCATCCCACGCCGCCGCCCAGGGTGAATCCGGAGATGCCGGTCGAGGAGACCAGTCCCCCGGTGACGGCCAGGCCGAAGGCCTGCGTCTCGTGGTCGAAGTCCGCCCAGGTCAGGCCGGCCTGGGCGACGATCCGCCGCCGTACGGGGTCGACGACGGCGCCCTTCATGGGCGACAGGTCGATCACCATGCCGTCGTCGCAGGTGGAGAACCCGGCGATGCTGTGGGCCCCGCCGCGCACGGCGACCAGCAGGTCCTCGCTGCGGGCGAACTCGACGGCGCGGATCACGTCCGCGGTGCCGGCGCAGCGCACGACGAGCGCCGGGTGTTTGTCGTGGGCCGCGTTCCAGACGGCGCGGGCCTGGTCGTAGGAGGGGTCGCCGGGGCGGACGACGGTGCCGCGCAGGCCTGCCTCCAGTTCGGCTACGGTGGCGTCTCCCAGGACGCGCCTGGCCGTGTCGATCGACATGGTGGGCTCCTCGGTGCGGGGATTTCACTCGGACGTGCACGACCGTAGGAAGGGCCTCTTAGCACGCACTCAGCAGTCGCTTTGCGCTTCCCCGCCCGGTGCGGGAGGGCGGTCCGGCGTTTCCCGCAGGCGTCGCAGGGCGGCCCGGCCCCGGGTGTCGCCGAGGCTGTCGAAGAGGTCCGCGGCCCGGGCGGCCGCGGCGGTAGCGGCGCCGGGATCGCCGTCCTGCCGGGCCAGCCGCGCCAGCATCAGCGCGACCCACCCGGCGGCGTGGCGCGATCCGGCGATGTGCTCGAGCCGCCGGGCGCGGGTCAGCAGGGCGCGGGCGCCGGCCCGGTCGCCCGCGGCCCGGGCCACCAGGCCGAGGTGGAGCAGGCTGTTGACGCTCCCCGGGATGTCGTCGGTCTCCTCGTAGCCGGCCAGGACCGCGGCGAGCGTGTCGCGGGCGCCGCCGGTGTCCCCGGCGGCCAGCCGCAGCAGGCCGAGGCAGCCGAGGGTGATGCCCTCCTCACGGCGGTCGCCGAGCCGGCGCCTGACGGCCAGGGCGTCCTCGAGATACTGGCGTGCCGCGTCGTGGTCCCCCCGGGTGCGGCAGACGTTGCCGAGCGTGTTCAGCGCCAGCGACTCGCCGTACGGGTCGGCGAGTGCGCGGAAGGTGTCGACGCTGCGCCCGGCCGCGTCCTCGGCGCCGCCACAATCGCCCTCCAGGCGTGCCGCCCAGGCGAGGTTCGCCAGCACGTGTCCGCGGGCACGGGCCGCGCCCACGGTCCTGCCGACCAGCACCGTCTCCTCGAAGAACACCGAGACCTCCCCGCCCGCCGGCCCGTCCTCGACCGCGTATCCGGGGGTCATCACGAGGAGGAAGGGGGCGGTCCCCTCCTTCACCTCCTCGAGGAGCCCCAGGCTTCGCGTGCAGGCCGCGCGGGCGGCCGCGCCCTCGCCGCGGCAGACGGCCCGTACCCCCTCGTGGTACGCGACGGCGGCCGGCACCGACGGCTCGTCCGCCTCGCGGGCGAGGGCCCGGGCCCGGTCCAGGGCGGCCGCGGCGGCCTCCCGGGTGCCGCGCATCCACAGCAGCACGGACTGCCGGCAGCAGGCGTGGGCGAGGGCCGCCCGGTCCCCGCACTGCTCGTGGACGGCGACGATCTGCGCGCCGATGTCCTCGAGCGGGGAACCGTCGCCGAGGCGGACGGCGAGCACGCCCTTCCCCATGAGCGCCGCGGCGCGCTGCGGGGTGGGCTCCGGTGCGGCGGCCAGGGTGTCGTCGAGCCAGCGCCTGCCCTCCGCGAGGCGCCCGCGTTCGGACCAGAAGAACCGCAGGGCCGCCGCCAGACGCAGGGCGCTGCCGGGGTCACCGCGCAGGGAGGACCGCAGGGCGGCGCGGAGGTTGCCGTAGTCGGCCTCCAGCTCCAGCGGCGTGGGTCCGCAGATCCCGGTGGGCGGCTCCTGGTCGCGTCTCCGGGCCAGCTCCAGGTAGAAGCGCCGGTGCCGGGCCTCGGCGGCGGCCTCTTCCCCGGCGGCGCGCAGTTGTCCGGCCGCGTACTGCCGCACCGGCTCCAGGAGCCGGTAGCGGGCCTCGTGCTGTCCGGGCTCCACCGGCTCGACCCAGACCAGCGACTTGTCCGCCAGCCGGCCGAGCAGGTCGAGCACCGGCGCCCCGGCGGCGTCGTCTGCGCAGACCTCCTCGGCCGCGGCCAGGGTGAACCCGCCCACGAACACCGCCAGGCGGCGGAAGAGGCGCCGTTCGTCCTCGTCGAGCAGCCGGTGGCTCCAGTCGAGGGTCGCCAGCAGCGTCTCCTGCCGGGTGGCGCCGCGCCGGCTGCCCCGGCCGAGCAGGGCCGGTGCGTCGTCTAGCCGTTCGGCGATCTGACGCGGGGTCAGGATGTGCACCCGGGCCGCGGCGAGTTCCAGGGCGAGGGGCATTCCGTCGAGCCGGAAGCAGATCTGGGCGACGGCGGCCGCGTTGTCCGGGGTGAGGCGGAACCCGGGGGCGGCGTCGGCGGCCCGCTCGGTGAACAGCCTGACCGAGGCGTACCGGCCCAGTTCCTCCACCGGGGGGAGCCGGCAGGGGTCGGGCAGGGCCAGGGACGGCACCCGGAAGGTGCGCTCACCGTAGCTGCGCAGCGGCTCCCGGCTGGTCGCGAGCACGGTGACGTCCGGGCACCGCGCCATGACTTCGGAGGCGAGGGCGGCGCACGCCTCGACCAGGTGCTCGCAGTTGTCCAGCACCAGCAGCAGTTCCCGGCCGGCCAGCTGTCCGGCCAGCGCCTCGCAGGCCGCGCCGGAGGGCGGGAGTTGCAGCCCGAGGACGGCGGCGACCGCGTCCGGCACCAGGTGCGCCTCGGTCAGCGCGGCCAGGTCGACGAACCACGCGCCGTCGCGCAGGGCTGCGGCCCGCCGGGCCGCGACGGCCAGGGCGAGCCGGGTCTTGCCGCAGCCGCCCGCGCCGGTGAGCGTCAGCAGCCTGCTGCGCAGCAGCAGCCGCTCCACCTCGGCCGTCTCCCGCTCGCGGCCGATCAGGCCGGTCGCGGGTTCCGGGAGATTGTGCCGCGGGTGCTGCGGGAGCGGCCGGTCCCGTGGGGGCGGCGGGCCCGGGAGAGGCGGCCCGCTCTCCGGGGGCGGCCGGTCCCGTGGGGGCGGCGCGGGCTCTGGGAACGGCGGGTTCGAAGGGGGTGGCCGGCCCTCCGGGCGTGGCGGGTTCGGAGGGGACGGCGCTCGCTCCGAGGGCGGCGGGCTCGGAGACGGTGGCCCGTCCTCCGGGAGTGACAGGTCCCGCAAGTCCTGTGCGGGCGTGGGTTCCTGCGGGGGCGTCAGGTCCTGTGCGGGCGGCAGGTCCTGGGCGTGTGCGGCTGGCAGGTCCTGTGCGGGCGGCAGGTCCTGGGCGGGCGGCAGGTCCTGGGCGTGTGCGGCTGGCAGGTCCTGTGAGGGCGGCAGGTCCTGTGCGTGTGCGGGCGGCGGGTCCTGTGCAGGCGGCAGGTCCTGCGGAGGCACGTCCCGCTGCGGCACGTCCCGCTGCGGCATGTCCTGTGCGCGCGGCGGGGGTTCCGGGCGCCGCGGGTGTCCTCCGGGCGGCGGACGGCGCGCGGGCGCCGGGGTGACCGGGCGCTCCTCCCCCGTATCGACCGATCCGGCCAGCAGGGAGCGGTAGAGGCCGCGCGTACGGGGGTCGGGGTCGCCGCCGGTCTCCCGGTGCAGCGCGTCGCGCAGCCGCTCGTAGGCGGCCAGTGCCTCACCGCGCCGGCCGGCCCGGGCCAGGGACCGCATCAGCGCCCGGTGGCCGGGCTCGTGCAGGGGGTCCTGGGCGACGAGCCGCTCCAGCACCTCGACGGCCTCTTCGGTGCGGTGCTCGCGTTCCAGCGTCTCGGCCAGCCCCAGCCGCAGGCTGGTGCGCCGCAGTGCCAGGGCCGCCGCGGCCTCGCCGACCCACGGCTCGTAGGTGTCCTCGGGCAGCAGTCCGGGTTCGGCCAGGGCGAGCGCGGCCCGGTAGCTCGACACGGCGCCGTCCTGCCGGGTGCGCCTGACCGCCGCGTCCAGTTCGTCGACGTCGACGCGCACTCCGCCGTCGGGACCGAGCAGCACCAGGTCGTCGCGGAGCACCACGACTCCGTCGCCCGCTCCCGTGGCGGCCAGGGCGCGCCGGGCCGCGTGCAGCACCTGGTGCAGGTTGTTCGCGGCGGCGGTCCGGTCCAGGCCGGGCCACAGCAGGTCGTAGAGCTGTTCCCGGTGCATACGATGGCCCGGTGCCAGGCAGAGGAGTTTCAGCAGGCTGCGCGCCTTGCGCAGGCGCCAGGCCCCGGCGGCGACAGGGCGGTCCCCGACCGCCACGGCGAAACCGCCGAGAAGCCGGATGCGCACCTCTTGGACCATGGCTGCCTCCCGAGCAGGCTACCGCCGCAGCCGCGCCGGGACCCGCCGGCGGAACGGCCAGGACGACGAACGAGTGGGGCAGGCACGGGGCCGGCGGGGTCCCCGGTGCCTTGAACGGGGGCGTCCGGTGACAGCGGCGGCAACACGGCGGTCGGACGGGCACGGCCGCGTCGAAGTGGTCTGCCTGGGCCACGACCACGCGCGCCTGGAGAGCGGAAGCCCGGGGAGGGGGAGCCGGGAGCGCGCGAGCCTGGAGAGCCCGCGCCCGGAGCAGCCGGGCCCGCAGCAGCCGGCCCCGGAGCAGCCGGGCCTTCACGGGCCGGGCCCTCAGCAGCCTCCGGCGGTGGACCGCCACCTGGAGGCGTTCTCCCGCCTGCTGGCGGCGTACCACCTGCGTACGCAGGCGGAGAAGGGCGAGGCCGTCACCGCCGTGGACGCGCTGCCCGACCGCTACCGGACCGAGGTCCTCGACCCGCGGGCGGCGTTCGCCGGTGACCGGGTGCTGCTCGCGCTGAGCGACGGCACGGCGGTGGGCTGTGCGGTGCTGACCGCCCCGGCCGGGGGCGGCTGCGAGCTCAAGCGGCTGTGGACCGCGCCGGCCGCGCGCGGGCGGGGCGTCGCCTCGGCCCTGGTCGGCGCGGCGCTCGCCCGGGCCGCGGACAGCGGCGCGGGGACGGTACGGCTGTCGGTGTGGCGGTGGCGCACGGACGCCGTCGCGCTGTACGAGCGCTTCGGCTTCCGGGTCACCCGGTCGTGGGACGAGCGGGAGCGGCTGGTGTGCATGGAGCGCACCGTGTGAGTGCCAGATCGGCCACCAGCGGCCGGTGGTCCGAGATCGCCGTCCGGGGGGCACACGCTCCGGCCACGGCGTCCGCGCCGATCCCCGAGGCCAGCACGTGGTCGAACTGCACCAGCGGACGGTGCGACGGGTAGGTCGGCGTCCGGGCGGTCTCGCGCCAGGCGTCCCCACGGCGCCCCGGCGCGGCGCCCGGCAGCCGGGACCGTACCCGCTCGGCCGCGTTGAGCGTCGCCCTGGGAACGGCGCCGACCAGGTTGAAGTCCCCCAGCAGCAGGCACGGCCGCGGCAGATCGGCGATCCAGCGGCGTACCGCGAGCAGCTGGCCGACGTTCCAGCCCGGGACGAACGACAGGTGCACGGCCACCGCGGTGAACGGACCGGCCGGCCCTTCCAGTACGGCGGCGAGCACCGCGCGCGGCTGGTCCCGGACCGCCGTCAGACCGGGACGGCCCGCGCTGCGCAGCGGCACGGCCAAGGGTGCCGCGGCGAGCCGGCGCGCCCGCCACGCCCGCACCGGGAGCCGGGAGAGCAGGGCGATGCCGTGCGAGGGCACGCCGTCCGGCGAGTTCCGCGACCGCGGCCCGTACTCCCGCAGCCCCGGCGCCGCCGGGTCGCGCACCCAGCCCCCGCCGGGCAGGGCGCGCGCGTGCAGCGCCGAGGCGTACCGCCAGTGCCCGGCGCCCATGGCGGCGGCCGCCACGGCGGCCTGGTCGACACCGCCCGAGCGCGGCTGGAGGCGGTCCACCTCCTGAAGCGCCAGCACGTCCGCGTCCAGTGCCGCCACGGCCTCGGCCAAGGGCGCCGGGCCGGCGGCGTCCTCCGTGCCCGGCGCGCGGCCGTCCTCCAGGAGCCGCAGGCCGTGCAGCACGTTGAAGGTCGCGCACCGCACCCGCCCCGCGGGCACGGCAGGCACGGAAGGGGCTCGGGGTGGGACTGAGCCGGTCATGCACCGGACGGTACCCGGGTCCGGCCGCCACTGCCGGAGCCCTGCGCGCCGCCCGGCGCTCTTCGCACCCGACGCGGCCCGCCGACCACATGCCGAGTATCGCCCGGCACATGCTAGGTATCTGCCTACAATCTTTAGGCTGGCACACGATCGACACCGGATCGGACGGAAGGCGGGCACGGCATGGCACGAGCGGGGCTGACCCCGGAGCGGCTGACGCGGGCGGGGGCCGAGCTGGCCGACGAGGTGGGTTTTGAACAGGTCACCGTCTCGGCGCTGGCCCGGCGCTTCGACGTCAAGGTGGCGAGCCTCTACTCGCATCTGAAGAGCTCCCACGACCTCAGGACCAGGATCGCCCTGCTCGCCCTGGAGGAACTGGCCGACCGGGCCGCCGACGCCCTGGCCGGGCGGGCGGGCAGGGAGGCCCTGGCCGCCTTCGCGAACGCCTACCGCGACTACGCCCGTGAGCACCCCGGGCGCTACGACGCGGCCCGGTTCAGGCTCGACCCGGAGACGGCGGCGGCGAGCGCGGGCGTGCGGCACGCCCGGATGACGCGCGCGATCCTGCGCGGCTACGACCTGGCCGAGCCGGACGAGACGCACGCGGTCCGCCTGCTGGGCAGCGTCTTCCACGGTTACGTCAGCCTGGAGGCGGCCGGCGGATTCAGTCACAGCGCGCCGGACTCCGAACAGAGCTGGTCCCGGATCGTCGACGCCCTCGACGCGCTGCTGCGCAACTGGCCCGCGCCCGCCCCCGCGCCCTGACGCACACCCCCTGGCGCGCACGCGCCCGCCCATCCCGGGCACACACCACCGCCGCCCTCGCACACCCGCGTCAACACCACGCTCCCCCACCACGCCCGGCGCACCACTGCCGCCTGCCCGCACGCGCACACCCGCGCCGGCGTCGGCACCCGCACCCGCACCCCGCACCCCGCACCCCGCACCCCGCACCCCGCACCCGCGCCGATGCCCCGCCCGCGCCCGCACCACCCACCGCCTCCTCACCCCATCGCCCCACCCCCGGAAAACGACAGGCCGAGCCGATGCGCCGCACCCCGCACCACTGGATCACCACGCCCCTCACCGCCGCCCTGCTGCGCGGCGCCCTCGACCTGGAGCGCACCGCCCGCGGGCTGCTGCCGCACCGGCTGCCCGCCCGCGCACGCGCCCAGTGCGCCGACCCGCAGCTCGCCATGGCCGAGAGCCAGCCCTCGGGCGTCCGGCTGGCCTTCCGCACCCGCGCCACCGCCGTCGAACTGGACACCCTCCCCACCAAGCGGGTCTACGTGGGCGCGCCGCCCCGTCCGGACGGCGTGTACGACCTGCTCGTGGACGGACGCCCGGCCGGCCGGGCCACGGCCGCCGGCGGCGACGTCCTCACCCTGGACCTGGCCGGCGGCACGGCCGAACGCACCCCCGGCCCGGCCGGCACGCTCCGCTTCACCGGTCTGCCCGGCCGGGAGAAGGACGTCGAGATATGGCTGCCGCACAACGAGACCACCGAGCTGGTCGCCCTGCGCACCGACGCCCCGGTCGAGCCGCTGCCGCGCGGGAACCGCCGGGTCTGGCTGCACCACGGCAGTTCCATCAGCCACGGCTCCGACGCCGCGAGTCCCACGACCACCTGGCCCGCACGGGCCGCCTCCCTGGGCGGGGTGGAGCTGGTCAACCTGGGTTTCAGCGGCAGCGCCCTGCTCGACCCGTTCACCGCCCGCGCCCTGCGGGACACCCCCGCCGACCTGATCAGCGTCAAGATCGGGATCAACCTGGTGAACACCGACCTGATGCGCCTGCGCGCCTTCGCCCCCGCCGTCCACGGCTTCCTCGACACCGTCCGCGAGGGTCACCCCGCCGTACCGCTGCTGGTCGTCTCGCCCGTCCTGTGCCCGATCCACGAGGACACGCCGGGCCCCAGCCTGCCGGACCTCACGGACCTGGGCGCGGGACGCCTCCGGTTCCGCGCCGCGGGCGACCCGGCCGAGCGGGCGGCCGGGAAACTGACCCTGAACGTCATCCGGGAGGAACTGGCCCGGATCGTGGAGCGGCGGGCCGCCGAGGACCCGCATCTGCACCATCTGGACGGCCGGGCCCTCTACGGCGCGGACGACTTCGCCGCCCTGCCGCTGCCCGACGCGCTTCACCCCGACGCGGCCGGACACCGCCTCATGGGAGACCGCTTCGCCGCGCTCGCCTTCGCGGTCGGCGGCCCCTTCGCGGACCGCGCCGTCTGAACCGGCCCGGCGCCGGTCCCGCACCGCCCGGCCGCACCGCCCGGCCGCACCGCCCGGCCCGCGACCCTCCCACACCGACCTACTGCCCGCACCGCCCGGCCGGGTCGCCCCGCCCGCTCCGGCTGCGGATGCGGGCCCCGGTCCACTCGGCGATTCTGAAGTGGGGGACCGTGGGGGAACCAAGCAGCCGAGGAGCACGCGATGAGCATGATGGACAAGCTCAAGGGTCTGCTGAAGGGCCATGAGCATCAGGCCGAGAAGGGCGTCGACAGGGGCGGCGACTACGTGGACGAGCGCACCCAGGGCAAGTACACCGGCCAGGTCGACACCGCCCAGGAACGGGCCAAGGACCAGCTCGGCGGGACGGACCGCGGCCAGGACCAGCCACCCCGCTGAGGCCGGGGCCCACCGCCTCGCTCAGCCACCGCCCGCCGAGGCCCGGACCACCGAACCGAATCCACCACCCCGCCCAGGGCGGGGAACCACCGCGCCGGTGCGGCCGGAAGCCGCCGCCCCGGCCCGGTGACGCCCACCCGGCACGGCCGTGCACCGGCCCGGTACGCATCGCGGTCCCACCCGCCGTCCAGGGCGGCGCCGCGCGGGCCGCCGGTAGCAGGACGATCGATTCCGTCGCGGCCTCGCCACGCTCTCCACGCCGCACCGCGCCCATCGCGGCCCCCGCCGCTTCCCATGCCCCGGCCACCACGCCCCGCGAGCCGCCGCCCCACTCTCCGTGCCCCGCCAAGGCACCGTGTGCCCCGCCAAGGCACCGTGTGCCCCGCCAAGGCACCGTGTGCCCCGCCAAGGCACCGTGTGCCCCGCCGAGCCCACCGCGGCCGCGGCGCCCGCCACGGCCCGGCCCCGCCCGGCCGCGAGGACCGGGCCGGGCTCCGGCTCTGCCGCACCTGCCCGGCCCCGCCCCTCCG
This sequence comes from Streptomyces sp. NPDC004065, assembly GCF_044903565.1. NCBI lineage: Bacteria > Bacillati > Actinomycetota > Actinomycetes > Kitasatosporales > Streptomycetaceae > Streptomyces > Streptomyces sp. NPDC004065. Next base: position 27,050 of record NZ_JBJDQT010000042.1, read on the forward strand.
CGTCAGCCGGTGCGCCCCGGCGAGGACGGCGCCCCGGGCGCGCCCGCGGCCACCGCGAGTCCGTCGGCCGCGCCGGCCTCGACCGCGCCTTGGCCCGCGTCCTGGCCTGCGCGCTCGCCCGCGTCCTCGCGCGCCCCCGGGACGCGGCCGTCCGGGTCCGGGGAGGAGCCGGCGGGGACCCCGCCCCGCCGGGGGATCAGCAGGGCCACGCCGCCCGCGAGGGCGACGGCCGCCGCACCGACGACTAGCGCGGGCCGCAGCCCGTCGACGAAGGCCTGCGGGCTCCCGTAGCCGCCGCGCGCCGTGAAGATCGACGACATGATCGCGATGCCCAGCGCGCCGCCGACCTCCCGCAGCGCGTTGTTGGCGCCGGAGGCGATGCCCTGTTCGCGGGCGGAGACACTCGACATGACCAGGTTGGAGGCGGGGGCGAAGAAGAGGGCCATACCGACGCCGCTGACGATCAGCCCGGGCAGCTGGGCGCCGTAGGAGACGTCGGTGGACGCCACCAGGGCCAGCTGGCCGAGTCCGGCGGCCTGCAGGAAGAGGCCGGCGGCGACGACCGGCCGGCCGCCGACGCGGTCGGAGAGGATGCCGGCGACCGGGGCGACCAGCATCGGCATGCCGGTCCAGGGGAGCATCCGCAGGCCGGCCTCGGTGGGCGAGTAGCCGAGCACGCCCTGCAGGTACTGGCTGAGCAGGAAGATCGAGCCGAACATCCCGAGGAACATCAGCAGGCTCGCCGCGTTGATGCCGGCGAAGGCGCGGGAGCGGAACAGCCGCATCGGCAGCATGGGGTCGGCGGCGCGCACGCCGTGCAGCACGAAGCCCGCCACCAGAGCGGCGCCCGCGAACAGGCCCAGCAGGACGAGCGGATCGCTCCAGCCGTCGGCGGGTCCGCGGACCAGGCCGTAGACGATGCCGAACAGGCCGCCGCTGGCGAGCAGGGTGCCGATGACGTCGAGCGGTGCGCCGCTGCCGTACGACTCGGCCAGGCGCAGCCGGGCGAGGGGCAGCAGGGCCAGGCCCAGCGGAACGTTCAGCCAGAAGATCCAGTGCCAGGAGACGTGCTCCGTGAGGCTGCCTCCGATGAGCGGTCCGGAGGCCACCGCGAGCCCGTTGACCGCGCCCCAGATGCCGTAGGCCATGCCGCGCCGGTGCGCGGGGACGGCGGCGGTCAGCAGGGTGAGCGTGAGCGGCATCATCACCGCGGCGCCGACGCCCTGCACGGCGCGGGCGGCGATCAGGGAGTCGATCCCGGGCGCCATGGCGGCCGCGGCCGACGCACCGGTGAACACCGTGAGCCCGGCGAGGAACAGCCGGCGGCGCCCGAACCGGTCACCGAGGGCCGCGCCGAACATGAGCAGGCAGGCGAAGGTGAGCGTGTAGGCGCTCACGGTCCATTCCAGGTCGTCCAGCGCCCCGCCCAGGTCCGCGCGGATGGAGGGCAGTGCGGTGGTGACGACGAGGTTGTCGAGGGCGGCCATGAAGCCGGCGACGCTGGTGATGACGAGGGCCCAGACGGCTCCCCCGCGTGCTGATTCCCGTGACATCTCTCCCCCAAGAGGATGGCCCTGATCACTCAGGTTAGTTATTGATGACTAACTTTCTTGCCCATGACTGTCCCACCACCCATGGAGAGGAGCGGGAACTCCCCCGGCCCATGGACGGACCGGGCGCGGACGCACCGGGCCGGACCTCCGGGACGGCCGTCCGTCGTGCTACTTCCGCAGCCGCCCTTCGAACCGGGCGGACGGGTACAGCCCCTCCCACACCCGGTGGGACGGCGGGAACCCCATGGCCACAAGGCAGTTGACGAGCATGCCGTACGCCATGAAGGTCGTCGTCTCCGCCACGTCCGCGCCGAGCGGCAGGTGCACGGTGTCCCACAGCCGCATCCAGCCCGCCCGGACGGCCTCGCCGAACTCGTGGTCGCCCTCGGCCTCCGCGGCGGCCACGGCGACGTACACCTGCATCTGCATCATCAGCCGCTCGGGCTGTTCCGCGATGACCTCGGTGTACGCGTTCGCCATCGCGTGCAGGGCCTCCTCGCCCTCCAGGCCCTCGGAGGCCTCCCGGAAGGTGCGGATGGTGTCCTCCACGCACCGCTCGGCCGCTGCCAGGAAGATCGCCCTCTTTCCCGGGAAGAGCCGGAAGAGATACGGCTGTGAGACTCCCACCCGCTTGGCGATGGCCTCGGTGGACGTGCCGTGGTAGCCCCCGCGGGCGAACTCGCTCGTCGCCGCGCGGATGACGCTCTCCCGCCGCTCCTCGGCGCTCATCCTGACCATGCGAGAAAGTTAGTGCTCAATCACTAACCAGTCAAGCTCCTTCGCCCGGAACCCCGGAACAGGCGCCCGGCCCCTGGTCCGACGACCGTCCCTACAACCGTCCCGACGGCTGTTCCGACGGCTGTTCCGACGGCCGTCGTGGCGGCTGTCCGGTGAGGCCGGCCACCGCCAGGGCGGCCCAGCCCAGGGCGGTCACCAACGTCCCGGCACGGCCCGTGCGGGTGGGCAGCGCCCTGCCGAAGAGCAGCGCGTCGCCCACGTCGGAGGCCATCCGCACCGCGGTGGCGGTGACCAGGGCCGGCCCCCGGGGCGCCACCAGCATGGCCAGACCGGTCGCGGCGTCGCGCCAGGCCAGCCCGCTCAGCGCCAGCGCGGTGGAGGGCGCGGTACGCCCCTGGTCGTCCACCAGACCGGCGGGCCGGGCCAGCCAGTCCGGCCGACGGGCGATCACACCGCCGTAGACGACCATCGTCGCCCCGAGCGTTCGCAGCAGTCCTGTCCGCACCTCGCACCTCCGGTGGTCGCGGGCACCCGCGTGCCCGTTCCCCGCTGTGCCTACCCGCCGCCCGCCCGGGGTCACGCGGTGCGGTGCGGGGGTTGCACCGCGCGGCCCAACGGGCGCCCCGCCCGCGGGGACGGCGGGCGGCGGCGGCCGGTCACAGCTGCCCGCGGACTCCGGGTTCCGGCGCCCCGCCGCCGGAACCCTCGCCGATGACGCGCCGGGCCTCGCCACGGCGCAGTGTGGGCAGGACGGTGCGCCCGCGCAGGTCCTCCAGGAGGAACGCCGTGCCCGCGTACAGGGCCAGCGCGACCAGTAGCAGTGCGGCGGCCGCGTCGGCGAGCTGCCAGGCCGGGGGCGCGCCGAGCTGATAGGCCGCGGCCAGCCCGGCCCGCACGGTGGAGACGGTCAGCACGATGCCCAGCAGCCGTTTGCCGAGGAAGGCGGTGGCGGCCAGCGGCAGCAGCATCAGGCCGAAGGCCGCGAGGTACACGCCCTCCGCGGAGGAGGTCTGCTCCCAGGGGGCGACGACGTGCAACGCACCCAGCCCGGCCCAGGACGTCGCGAACAGGCCGAGCGCCGCGGCGGCGGCGGTGTCGCGGGTCAGGAACGCCATCACCGCGGCGAGGAACTCCAGCGGGAACACGAAGAGCACGAGCAGGACGCCCGCCGTGCGGACCTGTTCGCCGGTGATCGCGCCGAGGCCGATGCCCGCCAGCAGCGCCATGCCGATCCCGAAGGAGAAGAACCCGAGCGGCAGGGGGTTGGCGTACGGCCGGACGACGACCGCCGCGCCCGGGGAGGCGTCCGCCGGCGTGGAGGGCGTGCCCGTCATGCCGGCCGCGTACCCGTCCGCCCCGGCCGGAAACGGAAGGCTGCGGCCGGGACGGCCGGGCCGGCGCGACGGGCGGACCGGACCGCGCGGCGGCCGGCGGCTCGGGAGACGACGGCCGCTGGCTCAGGGGGCGGCGGCCGGTGATCCAAGGGGCGGTGGTTCACGGAGCGACGGCCGGTGATCCAAGGGGCGGTGGTTCACGGAGCGACGGCCGGTGATCCAAGGGGCGGTGGTTCACGGAGCGACGGCCGGTGGTTCGGGAGGCGGTGGCGGGGAACTCGCCGGGCATGCTCGAGACCATCGTGCGCGGCGGCGCTGCGGGCGCCGCCGGGACCACCGTACTCAACGCCGTCACCTACGCCGACATGGCACTGCGCGGCAGGCCGTCCAGCGAGACGCCGACGCAGGCGGTGGACAGGATGACGAAGGACGCCCGACACCCGGTGCCCGGCTCCGCGGAGAGCCGGGACAACCGGCTCTCCGGCCTCGGCGCGCTGTCGGGCATCGCCGTCGGCAGCGGGATCGGCGTGGCGGTCGCCCTCCTGTACCGCGCCGGCGTGCGGATGCCGTGGTGGCTGGGCGGCATGCTCACCGGCGCCCTGGCCATGGCGGCGACGGACGTGCCGATGGCGCGGATGGGGGTCAGTGACCCGAGGTCCTGGTCGACCGAGGACTGGGCCTCCGACGTCGTGCCGCATCTGCTGTACGGCCTGACCACGTACGCGATGATCGAGGCCGACGACCACCTCGCGTGACGCCCCGCGCCGTACCGGGCGGGCCCGGTCTCAGTACCGGGCGGGCCCGGTCTCAGTACCGGGCGGGCCTGGTCTCACATGCCCAGGGAGATGGCCAGCCGGGTCAGCTCCGCGGTGGTGGTGATGTTGAGCTTGGCCCGGATGCGGCGCAGGTACTCGTCGACGGTGTGCCGGGACAGACCCATGTGGCGGGCGGTCTGCACATAGGTGCGGCCGGCGGCGATGTGGCGCAGGGTCTCCCGCTCGCGCGGGGCCAGGGCGGGGAGGGAGGTCTCGGTGGACGGCGTGGCGAGGGCGACGTTCATGAGAGGTTCCTTCGGCGCGTCGGTCCGGTCGGCGGCTGTTCTGCTCACACCCTCGGAAGCAGAAGGACAATGACCCGAATGGGCGGTTTGTCCGATATAGATAAGCGTGGCCCCGGGACTTCACAGCGATGTCCGCCAAATGTCACAGACGTGTCCCGAGCCCGGTGCCACCAGCCGCTGCCGGGTCTCCGGAGCCCTTTGGTGTCCGGAGCCCCCGCCGGGTGTCCGGAACCCCTACCGGCAGAGGCCGGGGCCGACAGGGGCAGGCCGGGGCCGGCCGGGCTCAGGGCCGGGGCCTTCTCAGGCGCGGGCGAGCGCCGCGGCGAGGACCGCCACCGCGCCGAGCACGGCCGCGGTGGTGACCGTGAACGCCAGGCAGCGGGCGCGCAGTTGCCGGTAGCGCTCCTCGTACTCGCCGCGCAGGGCCCGGCACCGGTCGGCCACCCGCCGCAGGTCCGCCCGGGCGCGCGTCAGGCAGTCGCGGACGTAGTGCGCCTCGATCTCCTCCCGCTGCGCGGTGGTCAGCCACTGCAGCGGCTCGGTGAACTCACGGGCCCGCTGCTCGGCCTCCGCGACCCGGGCCTGCCACAGCAGATAGCCCTCCACCTGGTTGATCACCTGCGCCGGGTCGGCCCGCTGCCCGTCCTGGTGGCCCGCCGCGCCGGTCATCTCGGCAGGCCCAGGTTCTCCCGCGCGTCCGTGATGGAGACCTCGGGGTGGTGGAGGTCGAACGCGGGGGACTCGCTGCGGATCACCGGCAGGGTCACGAAGTTGTGCCGGGGCGGCGGGCACGAGGTCGCCCACTCCAGCGAGCGGCCGTAGCCCCACGGGTCGTCGACGCCGACCGGCTTGCCGTACTTGGCGGTCTTCCAGACGTTGTAGAAGAACGGCAGCATCGACAGGCCGAGCAGGAAGGAGCCGATGCTGGAGACCATGTTGAGGTCGGTGAAGCCGTCGGCGGCGAGGTAGTCGGCGTACCGGCGCGGCATGCCCTCGGCGCCCAGCCAGTGCTGGACGAGGAACGTCGTGTGGAAGCCGACGAACAGCGTCCAGAAGGTGATCTTGCCGAGCCGCTCGTCGAGCATCTTGCCGGTCCACTTGGGCCACCAGAAGTGGAATCCGGCGAACATCGCGAACACCACGGTGCCGAAGACGACGTAGTGGAAGTGCGCCACCACGAAGTAGGTGTCGGAGACGTGGAAGTCCAGCGGCGGCGAGGCGAGGATGACGCCGGTCAGACCGCCGAAGAGGAAGGTCACGAGGAAGCCGGTCGCCCACAGCATCGGCGTCTCGAACGACAGGCTGCCCCGCCACATGGTGCCGATCCAGTTGAAGAACTTCACACCGGTCGGGACCGCGATCAGGAAGGTCATGAAGGAGAAGAACGGCAGCAGCACACCACCGGTGACGAACATGTGGTGCGCCCACACGGTCGCCGAGAGCCCCGCGATGGCGATGGTCGCGCCGATCAGGCCCATGTAGCCGAAGATCGGCTTGCGGGAGAAGACGGGGATGACCTCCGTGACGATCCCGAAGAACGGCAGCGCGATGATGTACACCTCGGGATGGCCGAAGAACCAGAACAGGTGCTGCCACAGCAGCGGCCCGCCGTTGGCCGCGTCGTAGACATGGGCGCCGAACTTGCGGTCCGCCTCCAGCGCGAACAGCGCCGCCGCCAGCACCGGGAACACCATGATGGCGAGGACGCTGGTCAGCAGCACGTTCCAGGTGAAGATCGGCATGCGGAACATGGTCATGCCCGGGGCGCGCATGCAGATGATCGTGGTGATGAAGTTGACCGAGCCGAGGATGGTGCCGAAGCCCGAGAAGGCCAGACCCATGATCCACATGTCGTGGCCGAGGCCCGGCGAGTGCGCGGAGTCGTTCAGCGGGGCGTAGGCGAACCAGCCGAAGTCGGCCGCCCCGTCGGGGGTGAGGAAGCCGCCCACGGCGATCAGCGACCCGAACAGGTAGAGCCAGTAGGCCAGCATGTTCAGCCGGGGGAAGGCCACGTCCGGGGCACCGATCTGCAACGGCATGATCCAGTTCGTGAAGCCGGCGAACAGCGGCGTCGCGAACATCAGCAGCATCACCGTGCCGTGCATCGTGAACGCCTGGTTGAACTGCTCGTTCGAGACGATCTGCAGCCCCGGCCGGGCCAGTTCGGCCCGCATGAGCAGCGCCATGACGCCGCCGAGGATGAAGAAGAGGAACGACGTGATCAGGTAGAGGGACCCGATGGTCTTGTGGTCGGTCGTCGTCACCCACTTCACCACCACGGCGCCGGGCCGCAGCGGGCGACGGGGGGCCGCGGCCCCTCGTGTGATGTCCTGAACGTCTGTCATGCGGCCCGTCACACGCTTTCTCTCAACGGATGGGTACGCGAGGTCCACGCGGTGTCCCGCAGGGCCCGCACCCATCGTCGCGGCTGAGGCGACCGAAGCGGCGGCGGCCGTCCTCCCGATGGAGCAATACCGCGCTCAATGCACCCGGTTGGCGTAAGGCGGGAGCTGTGCGGGGCTCACCCGCTCGCCCAGGACCTCGGTCATGAACCGCACCAGCCACCGCTGGGCGGGGCTGCGCGACGACTCGTGCCGGGCGTAGAGGGCCACCTCGATCGGCTCGGTCTCGAACGGCAGCCGGACCAGGCGCACCCGGTGGGAGGCGGTGAACACCTCGCCGACGTACTCGGGGACGACCGCGATCAGGTCGGTCTGCTCCAGCAGGTACGGCAGCATCGAGAAGCGGGTCGCGTCCACCACCACACGGTCCAGCAGGCCGTGGGCGGCGAGCAGGGCGCGGGGGAAGACGTGCCCGCTGGGGCCGAACACCGTGGCGTGGGACTCCGCCGCCAGCTGCTCGAGGGTGACCGACTCGCCGCGCACCCGCGGGTGGTCGGCGGCGACCATCGCGACGTAGCGCTCGTGGAACAGCGGGATGCGCACCGTGCGGTGCGAGGTGAGCGCCGGAGTGGCCACGAAGGCGTCCAGGTCGCCGCGGCGCAGCTGGTGCTCGGCGTCGTCCACGTCCAGCGGGCGCACGGTGAACGCCACCCGCGGGGCGCGCTCGCGGGCGGCCGCCAGCAGCCGCGGCAGCAGGGTCGCCTCGCCCAGGTCGGACAGGGCGAGGGTGAAGCGGCCCGGCATGGTCGCGGGGTCGAAGGCGTCGGCCTGCCGCACCGTGCCGTCGATCTCCGCGAGGGCGCGCTGCAGCGGCTCGTACAGCCGGCGGGCGGCCGCGGTCGGGCTCAGCCCGCGGCCCGTGCGCCGGAACAGCTCGTCGCCGAAGTGCCGGCGGAGCTTGTTCAGGCTGTAGCTGACCGTGGGCTGGGTGACGTGCAGGGTGTCGGCGGTGGCCGTCACGCTGCCGGTCTCGTACAGCAGCACGAAGACCCGGGCGAGGTTGAGGTCGAAGCTCCTCATATCGAAGCACTCTATATCGCGCCGGAGAAACATTTATTGGTGCCGATCTCAGCGGCTGCCTAGCGTGTGCCAGGTCACTCCGAAAGGAACGCCTGTGCCCTCCGTACGCCGCGTCTGCCATGAGTTCCTGCAGCGCCAGGGACTCACCACCGTGTTCGGCAACCCGGGCTCCAACGAGCTGCCCTTCCTCGCCGATCTGCCCGGGGACTTCCGTTACGTCCTCGGCCTGCACGAGGGCGCCGTCCTCGGCATGGCCGACGGCTACGCCCAGGCCACCGGCCGCCCGGTCCTGGTCAACCTGCACGCCGCCTCCGGTTCCGGGAACGCGATGGGCGCGCTGACCAACGCCGTGGCCTCCCGCACACCGCTCGTGGTCATGGCCGGCCAGCAGGTGCGGACGGCCATCGGGCCGGAGGCCAACCTCGCGAGCGTCGACGCGCCGGCGCTGATGAAGCCGCTCGTCGGGTGGGCCGCGGAACCGGCCTGCGCGAGCGACGTGCCGCGCGCGCTCGCCCAGGCCGTCTTCGAGGCGCGGCTGCAGCGCCGGCCGACGTATCTGTCGGTGCCGTACGACGACTGGACGGCGGAGGCGGGCGACAACAGCCTGGACGTGCTCGACCGGCAGGTGGAGCGGGCCTCGGTGCCCGCCGGGGAGCAGGCGCGTGCCCTGGCCGAGCAGGTCGTCTCCGCCGAGCGGCCCGCGCTGGTGCTGGGCGGCGACATCGACTCCGCGGGCCTGTTCGAGGACGCCGTCCGGCTCGCCGAGCGCCTCGGCAGCCCGGTGTGGGCGGCCCCCTCCCTGTTCCGGCTGCCCTTCCCCAACCGGCACCCGCTCTTCCGCGGGGTGCTGCCCGCCGGGATCGCACCGGTCGGCGAGGCCTTCGAGGGCCACGACCTGGTGCTCGTGCTCGGCGCGCCGGTCTTCCGGTACCACGAGCACCTGCCCGGCCGGTACCTGCCCGAGGGCACCCGGCTGGTCCAGGTCACCGAGGACGCCTCCGCCGCGGCGCGGGCACCGATGGGCCAGGCGCTGGTCGCCGACCCGGGCGCCGTGATCGACCTGCTGATCAAGGTGCTGGACTCCCCCGCCCAACCCGTCGGCGCCTACCGGCCGGTGCCCGGACCGCCCGCCGCCGGGGAGGCCGCCGGCCCCGGGGCACGGCTGCACCCCGAGGAGGTGTTCGCCGCGCTGCGCGACGAACTGCCCGCGGACACCGCCTACGTCGTGGAGTCCACCTCGACCAACGCCTCCTGGTGGCGCCAGATGGACCTGCGCCGCCCCGGCTCCTACTACTTCCCCGCGGCCGGCGGGCTCGGCTTCGGACTGCCCGGCTCCGTCGGGGTGGCGATGGGGCAGCCCGGCCGCCCGGTCGTCGGCGTGATCGGCGACGGCTCGGCCAACTACGGCATCACCGCCCTGTGGACCGCCGCCCAGCAGCGGGTGCCCGTGACGATCGTCCTGCTGCGCAACGGGACGTACGGCGCGCTGCGCTGGTTCGGCGGCCTGCTCGGCGTACCCGACGCGCCCGGCCTGGACATCCCCGGCCTGGACTTCACCCGGATCGCCGAGGGCTACGGCGTACCCGCCCGTCACGCCGGTGACGCGGGGGAGCTGCGGGCCCTGCTCGCCGAGCGGCCCGACGGCCCCCGGCTCATCCAGATGGACACCGCGCTCACCACCCCCTCCTGACCGATCATCCGTCCCAGAAAGGGAAACCGATGGCACTCCTGGACAGCGACGTCTGGGCGAAGAAGTTCTACAGCGACGGCTGGCGCGGCGCCGCGGCCGAGCAGCCGGTGGTCGAACCGGCGACCGGTGACCAGCTCGGCACCGTGGGTCTGGCCACGGCCGAGGACGCGGCCCGCGCCGCCGCCCGGGCCGCCCGGGCCCAGCGCGACTGGGCGGCCACCCCGCCGCAGCGGCGGGCCGCGGTCCTGCGCCGGGCGGGCGAGCTGTTCACCGAGCACGCCGCCGAGATCGAGGACTGGCTGGTGCGCGAGGCCGGCTCGGTGCGTGCCAAGGCCGGTTTCGAGGCGGGGCTCGCCGTCGGCGAGTGCTTCGAGTGCGCGGGCCTGCCCACCCATCCGCAGGGCGAGGTGCTCTCCTCGGAGGAGGCCCGCTGGTCGTTCGCGCGGCGCCGTCCCGCCGGCGTGGTCAGCGTCATCGCGCCGTTCAACTTCCCGCTCATCCTCGGACTGCGCTCGGTGGCCCCCGCGCTGGCGCTGGGCAACGCGGTGCTGCTGAAGCCGGACCCGCGCACCGCGGTCAGCGGCGGCGTCGTCATCGCGCGGATCTTCGAGGAGGCCGGTCTGCCGGAAGGCGTGCTGCACCTGCTGCCGGGCGACGGCTCGGTCGGCCGGGCGGTCGTCGAGGCGCCCGAGGTGCGGGTGGTGTCCTTCACCGGCTCCACACCGGTCGGGCGGGCGATCGGCGAGCAGGCCGGCCGGCTGCTCAAGCGCGCCCACCTGGAGCTGGGCGGCAACAACGCCCTGGTGGTGCTGCCCGGCGCCGACGTGGGCAAGGCCGCGTCGGCCGGCGCGTTCGGCTCGTATCTGCACCAGGGCCAGATCTGCATGACGACCGGGCGGCACATCGTCCACGAGTCGCTGCTGGAGGAGTACTCCGCCGCGCTCGCCGCGAAGGCCGAGGCGCTGCCGGTGGGCGACCCGGCCCGGGAGGACGTGGCGCTCGGCCCGATCATCGACCGGCGCCAGCTGGAGCGGGTGCACAGTATCGTCACCGAGTCCGTCGCGGCGGGCGCGACCCTCGCGGCCGGCGGCGAGATCGCCGGGGCGGGCTACCGCGCCACCGTGCTGACCGGCGTCACCACCGGCATGCCCGCGTGGCGGGAGGAGATCTTCGGTCCGGTCGCACCCGTCCTCGGCTTCTCGACGCTGGAGGAGGCCGCGCGGATCGTCAACGACTGCGAGTACGGACTGTCCGTAGGCATCCTCGGTGACGTCGGGACGGCCATGAAGCTGGCCGAGCGGATCGACTCCGGCAAGGTCCACATCAACGAGCAGACCGTCAGCGACGAGCCCCACGCACCCTTCGGCGGGGTCAAGGCCTCCGGCACCGGGTCCCGTTTCGGCGGCGCCGCCGCCAACATCGAGGCCTTCACCGAGACCCAGTGGCTCACCGTCCGCCCGGACATCGCCGACTACCCGTTCTGACACCGCCCCGTTCCGTTCCGACACCGTTCCGTTCCGACACCGCCCGTTCCACTCAGCCCGCACCCGTCCCCAGGGGGGATTCCCATGGCATCCACCGTCTCCTCCGCCCCACCGGCGCGGACCGGCACGTCCGGCCGCAACGTCTGGACCGTGGTCCTGTGCTGGATCACCGTCCTGCTGGAGGGCTACGACCTCGTCGTCCTCGGCGCGATCATCCCGACCCTGCTCAAGACCCACCACCTCGGCATGACCGCGGGCGACGCGACGACCATCGCGACGCTCTCGCTCGTCGGCGTGGCCATCGGCGCCGTGTGCGTCGGCCCGCTGGCCGACCGGCTGGGCCGCCGGCTGCTGCTGATCGGCTCGGTCGTGCTGTTCTCGGTGTTCACCCTGCTGGTGCCGCTGGCCGGCTCGGTCACCATGTTCGCGATCCTGCGGCTCGTCGCCGGCCTCGGCCTCGGCGCCTGCATGCCCGTGTCGCTGACGATGATGGCGGAGCACATGCCGGCCGCCCGGCGCGCCCGGGCCAGCACCCTGACGATGACCGGCTACCACACCGGCGCCGTGATCACCTCGCTGCTGGCGCTGCAGGTCACCGACGACTGGCAGGTCCTCTTCTACGTCCTCGGTGCCGTCGGCATCGTCGTCGCCGGCGTCCAGTACTTCCGCCTGCCGGAGTCGGAGGCCTTCGTCCGCACCCAGCAGGCCCCGGACAAGCAGCGCGTGGCCTTCACCGAACTGCTCAAGCCCGCCTACCTCCGGGCCGGCATCGGCGTGTGGGTCGCCTCCTTCATGGGGCTGCTGCTGGTCTACGGCCTGAACACCTGGCTGCCCAAGCTGATGAACGACGCCGGCTACCCCGTCCCCACGGCCGTCACCCAGCTCCTCATCCTCAACGTCGGCGGCGTCGCCGGCCTGGTCCTGGGCGGCTTCGTCGCCGACCGGCGGGGCCTCAAGGGCACCACGCTCGGCTGGTTCGGCGCCTCCGTGCTCATGCTGGCGTGTCTGAGCGTCAGGATGCACAGCGACTTCATGCTCGACCTGGTCGTCTTCCTCACCGGCGTGTTCGTCTTCTCCGCCCAGGTGCTCGTCTACGCCTACGTCACGCACTACTACCCGGCCTCCGTGCGCGGCACCGCCCTCGGCTCCGCGTCCGGCATCGGCCGGATCGGCTCCATCGTCGGCCCGTCCATCACCGGGGCCCTGGTCACCGCCGGCATCGGCCATCCGTGGGGCTTCTACTTCTTCGCCGCGGTCGCGGTCCTCGCCTTCCTGGCCGTGCTGACGCTGCCCCGGAACGCGCCGGCCGCCGCGCCGGACACCGCGCCGGACACCGCGCCGGCCGCGGCGCCCGGCGCCGCCCAGCCGGCCCAGTAGGACCACCGCTCGGCGGAACCCGGCCGCGCGCCGGGTTCCGCCGAGCCGGTGGGGCCGCCCGCGCACCCGCAACCACCCGCGCCCCTGAGCAGTTGCTTCCTCGTACCCGCTCTGCGACGGAGGCTTCCCATGCGTATGACCGACATCCAGCGCTGCGAGGTCCGGCCCGGACGGCTCATCGAGTGGACGCTCGACCCGGCGGCCGTCACGGCCGCGGCCGGTCTGCCCGACGACGCCCGGCCACCGGCATACATCCAGGAGTCGCACATCAGGACGGCCCGGAGCGTGCGCGAGGGCGGCCTGTTCGTGCCGACCTGGCTGGGCGCGGCGTTCGACCTCCCGGGCAGGGTCGACCTGGACGCGCTCACCCACGCGCTGCGCGGCTGGATGCTGCGGCACGAGACGCTGCGCAGCGGCTTCCGCTGGGCCGGCGACGAGATGCGCCGCTTCACGCTCGAGCCGGCGGACGTGTCGCTGCGCCGCGAGACCGTCGGCGACTTCGCCGACGCCGACGTCCTCGTGCGCTACCTCCAGGACCGCTTCGACGTCACCGCGGACGCCCTGCGCTGGCCGAACTTCCTGTTCACGGCCGTGGTCCGGGAGGACGGCGCGAGCGTGTACATGGCCTTCGACCACAGCAACGTCGACGCCTACTCCATCCAGCGCATCCCGGCCGAGATCCACGAGCTGTACGCCCTGGGCGCCGAGCGCGGCGGCGCCGGCGCCAGGCCGGTCAGCAGCTATGTCGACTTCTGCAGCACCGAGCGGGCGACCGCGGACGAGATCGACGGCGGGGACGCGATCGTCGAGCGCTGGCGGGAGTTCGTCCGCCGCTGCGACGGCCGGCTGCCGGAGTTCCCGCTCGACCTCGGACTGGAGCCCGGCGGGGCGCTGCCCCGCCAGAAGCTGACGCAGGAGATGCTGGTGGGCGCCCCCGAGGCGGCGGCCTTCGAGGCGTACTGCCGGCCCTACGGCGGGAGCCTGGTCGGCATCCTGGCGGCCACCAGCCTCATCGTCCACGAGGTCGGCGGGCACCCCGTCTACCGCACGGTGGTGCCGTTCCACACCAGGCGCAAGTCCCAGTGGCTGGACTCCGTCGGCTGGTACGTCGGCGGCGCCCCGATCGAGGTTCCCACCGCCCACGCGCCCGACTTCCCCGCCCTGCTGCGGATGGTGAGCACGGCGCTGCACGCGGGCCGGCCCCTGTCCCGGATCCCCATCGCCCGGGTGCTGCGCCTGCTCGGCACGGACTTCCGGCCGACCTCGCCCGACCTGTACTCGATCGTCTCCTACGTCGACGCCCGCGACATCCCCGGCTCCGAGCGCTGGACCGACCTGAAGGCGTACGGCCTGCTCAGGGTGTCCTACGGCGACCAGGTGTGCGCCTGGATCACCCGGCTCCACGAGGGGCTGCAGTTCGCGAGCCGCTACCCCGACACCGACGCCGCGCACAAGAACATGCGCCTGTACGTGGAGCGGCTGCGGGACGTGATCCTCTCGGTGAGCCGGCCGCGCGGCGCGACGGACTCCGTCCTCCCCCGCCAGGCCGCCCCGGGCGCGGCCGCACATCGCGGCTGAAGGTTTCTCCGCCGGGGCCCGGCCAGACCCGGAGCCCGGCCGACCCCATACGGGGCCCGACCGCCCCGGCCCGGGCGGCCCCACCCGGGCCGGGCCGGACATGTCGGCCCCGGGCCGGAGCTGGGCCGGGGGCCGGGGGCTGGGCCGGACGCCCGGTCGGGGCGGACCGGGGCTGGACGGGCGGACGGACCGGGCCGGAGACGGACGGGCCGGACCGGCCGGACCCTGGGTCCGGCCGGGACCGGGACACCGCTGGGCGCGTTCCGCCGGGCAGTGGTCACCCGGGCCTGGGACGCGGTCGCCGGGGGCCGGGCCGCAGGCACGGGAGCCCAGGGCGCAGTACCGGGGCCCGGAGCGCAGTCACCTGGGTGTGCCGCGGTCACCGGGTCCGGGGGCGCGGCCCCGGAGCCGTGCCGCGGTTCCCGGGACCGTGCCGCGGTCGCCGGAGACGACGCCAGTGGCTTCCATCGCCCGAACCGGGCCCGTAGCCGGCCGCGGGTCCGGGACCCGGTCCGGGACCGGCTACGGGTCCGGGTCCCGCTACGGCCCGGCGAGGGAGAGACCGGGGCAGCGGATCGTGCCTCTAGAGTTCGACCCCGGGCTGCAGGTCGGCCAGTGCCTCGGTGTTCAGGTCCTCGAAGGCCAGGGCGAGCGCGGCGTCGCCGTCGGCGGCGTCGCCCGTGAGGGCCAGTTCGGCCCAGATGACCTTGCCCTGGGGCGTGTAACGGGTGCCCCAGCGCTCGGTCATCTGCGCCACCAGGAACAGCCCCCGGCCGCCCTCCTCGGTGGTGGCCGCGTACCGCAGGTGCGGCGAGGTGCTGCTGCCGTCGGCCACCTCGCAGATCAGGGTCCGGTCGCGGATCAGCCGCACGTGGATCGGCGCGGAGCCGTAGCGGATGGCGTTGGTGACCAGTTCGCTGAGCACCAGCTCCAGGCTGAAGTCCAGGCCGGACAGGCCCCACTCGTCCAGCTTGCGGCTCGCCGCCAGCCGCATTCCGGCGACCGCGGCCGGATCGGCCGGTACGTCCCAGTCGGCGATCCGGTCCGGCGGCAGCGCCCGGGTGCGGGCGATGAGGAGGGCCACGTCGTCCTTGGGGCGCGCGGGCAGCATGGTGTCCAGGACGGCCTGGCAGCTCTGCTCCGGGGGCCGCTCGGGATGCCCCGCGAGGGTCTGGCGCAGCAGTTCCAGCCCCACGTCCAGGTCCCGGGCGCGGTCCTCGACGAGTCCGTCGGTGTACAGGACGAGCTGGGTGCCCTCCTCGAGTTCCATCTCGGCGGTCAGGAAGGGCATGCCGCCGAGTCCGAGCGGCGGGCCGGGCGGCAGGTCGGGGTAGGTGACGCTGCCGTCCGGGCTGATCAGGGCGGGTGCCAGGTGCCCCGCGCGGGCCATGGCGCAGCGGCGGGTGACGGGGTCGTAGACCGCGTACAGGCAGGTGGCGCCTACGACGGCCGCGGCGACCTCGGTACACGCCTCGTCCTGGTCGATGCGGCCGACCAGGTCGTCGAGGTGGCTCAGGAGTTCGTCGGGCGGCAGGTCCAGGGTGGAGAAGTTGTGCACCGCGGTGCGCAGCCGCCCCATCGTGGCGGCCGCGTGCAGACCGTGGCCGACGACGTCACCGACGACCAGCGCGACGCGGCCGCCGGGCAGCGGGATCACGTCGAACCAGTCGCCGCTCACCCCGGAGTGGGCGGGCAGATAGCGGTGCCCGACGTCCACGGCGCTCTGCTCGGGCAGCGCGCGCGGCAGCAGACTGCGCTGGAGGGTGACGGCGAGGGCGTGCTCACGGGTGTAGCGGCGGGCGTTGTCGATGCTGACGGCGGCGCGCGCCACCAGCTCCTCCGCGAGCGACAGCTCCTCCTCGTCGAAGGGGCCGTGCTCCTTGGTGCGCCAGAAATTCGCGACGCCGAGGACGACGCCGCGGGCCTGGATGGGGGCCGTGATGAGCGAATGGATGCCGTAGTCCACGATCGCGCCGGCGCGACCGGGGTCCTGGGCCTGCCAGCCGTCGGCGATCGACAGGTCGGTGACCAGCTCGGAGCGGCCGGTCCCGTAGCCGCGCCCCTGCGGGGTGCTGGGCAGGAAGTCGATCAGCCGGTCCTTCTCGTAGAGCGGATGGTCGTCGCGGACTCCGTGGACGGTGACGCGCCGGACGCCGGTCGCGGTGGCGGCGGGCTCCTCGCCCTGGAGTACGGCGTCGGAGAGGTCCACGGTGACGAAGTCGGCGAAGCGGGGCACGGCGACCTGGGCCAGTTCGTCGGCCGTGCGCACCACGTCGAGAGTGGTGCCGATGCGCAGGCCGGCGTCGTAGAGGAGTTTGAGGCGCTCGCGGGCGAGCTCGGCCCTGCCGGAGACGGCCTGGAGCTCGGTGGAGTCGCGCAGGGTGACGACGGTTCCCTTGGGGCCTCCGTCGCGGTCGGTGGGGCGCTGGTTGACGGCGAGCAGGCGGGGACCGGCGAGGTGGACCTCGTCGGTGGCCTCGCGGCCGGAGACGAGCAGGGCGATCGTCTCGGGTTCGAGGGTGGGCAGGTCCGTGACCTGGTGGCCCTCGGCGTCCGGGGGCAGGTCGAGGAGCCGCTTGGCCTCGTCGTTCGCCAGCAGCAGCCGCCCCTCGGCGCCCACGATGAGCACGCCTTCGCGCACGGCGTGCAGCACCGCGTCGTGGTGCTCGTACATGCGGGCCATCTCGTCCGGGGCGAGGCTGTGCGTCTGCCGGCGCAGCCGCCTGCCCACCAGCGCGGTCACGCCGGTCGCCACACCGAGGGCGGCTGCGCCCGCGGTCAGGATGATCGGTATCTGCCGGTCGACCTGGTTGGTGACGTTCTTGACCTTCAGGCCGGCGGAGACCAGCGCCACGACGTGGCCGCCGGTGTCCTTGATGGGGACGGTGGCCTGTACTTCCTGGCCGAGCGGGCCGTGCACGCTCTCGGTGTAGACGCGGCCGTCGAGGGAGGGCTCGATGGTGCCGACGAAGCGCTTGCCGATCCGGTCGGGCATGGGGTGGGTGTAGCGGATGCCCTTCGTGTCCATGACCACGATGAAGTCGACGCCCGCGGACTTGCGCCCCGCCTCGGTCAGCGGCTGGAGCACCGTGGACGGTTCGGGGGTGCGCAGCGCGGACAGCACGCCGGGCGAGTGGGCGAAGGTCTGCGCGACGGCTATGGAACGGCGCTTGGCCTCGGAGTCGGTGTCCCGCTGCGACTGCAGCAGCAGGGCGAAGACGGCGAAGGCCACCAGGAGCACCACCAGGGCCACCTGGAGAACGAACACCTGTCCAGCGACGCTCCGCCGGCCGGCGCGGACCAACGATCGCGAGGATATGCGTCGAAGACGGGTGAAACGGTCTGCCATTGGGCCTTTCTAGCATTCAGCGTCCCAAGTCGTCACGACTCGGCTCCATAATCCTTCCGCCCGGCAGGGACCGGGCGGCCTCCGCGGACGGACCCCGGAGCGAGGCGGCACAGGGATGACAATGTTGTCGGGCGGCCCAACCCGGCGGGGCGGCAGTGTTTTTCGAACGAACGGCGCCCGTCACCGCACCCGGCACCCTGGAGCCGACCTCTGAGTGGCATGCCGGGGCCACAAAACCCTGCATTGGCATGGACCTGATAACCATACCCTCGCTAAGCTCTGCCCGACGCGATGAGAGCGCTCTCACCCCGCGGTTGTTCCACCCCACCCCGCTGGAACGACGAAGGGCATCCTCAGTGAGACGTACCCGGCTTCAGCGCGCCGTCCTGGCCGCGCTCGTCCTGCTCGGCGGCTGGGCCGCCGCCGGAACCGCCCCCGCCTGGGCGACACCCCCGGGCGCCCCCGCACCCGCCGCCCACGAACCCGCACCCGCACCCGCACCCGCACCGGCCGCATCCGCGCACACACCCGCCGCCTCTCCCGGGCTGCTCCGCGCCCTGGAGCGCGACCTGGGACTCCCCGCCGGGCGGGCGGGCAGCCGCCTGGCGGCGGAGCGCACCGCGGCCGCCGTGGAGCCGAAGGCCCGCAAGGCCGCCGGGGCCGCCTACGGCGGCTCCTGGTTCGACGCCGGCACCGGACGGCTCACCGTGGCCGTGACCCGCGACGCCGCCCCCTCGGCCGTACGCGCCGTACGGGCCAGCGGCGCGGCGGTCCGCACCGTGGAGCGCAGTGCCCGGCTGCTCGACGCCGCCAAGACCCGTCTGGACCGGCTGGCCGCCCCCTCCGGCGTGACCGGCTGGCACGTCGACCCGGCGGCCAACGCGGTCGTCGTCGACGTCGTCCGCGACCGGAGTTCCGACAACGATGTCCGGCGGTTCCTGGCCCGTGCCCGCGCGACCGGTCCGGTGACCGTGCGGACGGTGTCCTCGGCGCCGCTGACCTTCGCGGCCGGGACGGTCGGCGGCGACCCCTATTACACCGGCAACGTGCGCTGCTCCATCGGCTTCTCCGTGTACGGCGGCTTCGTCACCGCGGGGCACTGCGGGCAGCCGGGCGCCGCGGTGTACGGCTGGGACCGCTCCTACGTCGGCACCTTCCAGGGCTCGTCCTTCCCCGACAACGACTACGCCTGGGTGAGCGTGGGCAGCGGCTGGTGGACGGTGCCGGTGGTCCTCGGCTGGGGCACCGTGCCGGACCAGCTCGTACGGGGCTCCGCGGAGGCGCCCGTCGGCGCCTCGGTCTGCCGCTCCGGCTCCACCACGCACTGGCACTGCGGCACGGTCCTGGCCAGGAACGAGACGGTCAACTACAGCCAGGGCGCCGTGCACCAGCTGACCAGGACCAGCGTCTGCGCCGAGCCGGGCGACTCCGGCGGCTCGTTCATCAGCGGTGATCAGGCGCAGGGGGTCACCTCGGGTGGCTGGGGCAACTGCTCCGGCGGCGGGGAGACCTGGTTCCAGCCGGTGAACGAGATCCTGGGCCGGTACGGTCTGACGCTGCACACCGCCTGACGGCGGCCGGCGCGCTCGAAGAGCGCACCGGCGGCAACGACCCGGGGGGGCCGGTCGGTCACGTGGCCGGCCGGGCCCCCTTGCCGCGCGGCCGGCGGGGCGACCGCGCGGCTCGGTGACCGGAACCGGGCGCCGAAGGACCGAGGGCTCGAAGGCCCCGCCCGGGCGGAAGCCCCTCGCGCCGCGCACGGCGGCGATCGCAGGAGCGGCGTGTTCAGGTCAAGGCGATACCCGCGCGCCGGCACGCCGGTACGGGGTCGCCGCACTCCTCCCCATCCGCCGGTCGGCGCTTCCCGTCGGCCGGTGCCGTGCTGTGGCGCGGGGGCACGTCGCCGGCGCGGTGTCCGCCCGGCCGGAGCTCTCACCGCCGTGCTCGCGCCGCGGGACGTCACGGCCGGCGCCGGACGCCCGCGCGCCAACGGCCGGCGACCGGTGCGGGCCCGCGACCGACGGCCGGCGACCGGTGCGGGCCCACGGTCGGCGGCGGGCGACCGGTGCAGGCCCGCGGCCGGCGGTCGGCGGCCGACCGTCTGAAGGCCCAACAGCCTGAAAGCCCAGCAGTTCCCTGAAAGCCCAGCAGTTCGACGATCCGAACGCCCGAAGGCCTGCCCGCCGCGAGCGTCATGGACCTCGACGCCCGGACGGGCAGGCCTTCTTGATGAGCGGGCCCTTCCCCCGCGGACCGCTAACGGTCCGCGGGGGCCGGGGAGCCGACGGCGGGCGGAGCCGTCATCAGCTTCCCGAACAGGGCCATGCAGGTGGAACAGTGACCAGCCCGCTGTGCGCTCGGCCCGTCGACGGATCGGCCGAGCCGCTGACCGCACAGGGTGGTGGCCGTGTGCTTGGACATGACGTGCCACACGACGGCCCCGCCGGGCTTTTCGACTCCTGCACACATCTCATACATGATCGGCTCCCTTGATGGACGCCTCTCTGACTCAAGGAGACACCGAACGGGGGGCGCGGACGCAGCCACGGACGACCATTCGGGTGACCGCGAACGGATCCGGCCGGGCCGGGGGCCGCGCGCCGCGGGGCGTCGAGCGGGTGGGATCATGGCCCGCATGCGAACAAGCGGTGCGATGCGGGCGGTGGCCGCGCTGGCGGCCTGGGGCGCGGTGGTGATGTCGCTGACGTCGTGCGGGGGTTCGGGCCACACCGACACGGGAAGCGACCGGCGTACGGACGACTCGGCACCGCGGTCCACGGCGCTCGAGCGGGTGCCCGGCATCGGGGACCGGCTGTGGAAGCGGGTACCGGCCGGCTCCCGGCAGGTCGTCGCCGTCTACGGCGCCGGCCCCAACTCCCCCGACTCCACAGTGGAACTCTTCACCAGGCACGGCTCCACCTGGAGCCGGGTCAAGTCCTGGCCGGCCCACAACGGCCGCAAGGGCTGGACCACCCGTCACCACGAGGGCGACCAGCGCAGCCCGGTGGGGGTGTTCACGCTGAGCGACGCCGGCGGCGTGCTGGACGACCCCGGGACCCGGCTGCCGTACACCAAGTCGGCCTCCTTCCAGGCGCCGCACTACTGGAACAAGGCCTACTGGCACGACTTCGACTACGTCATCGCCATCGACTACAACCGCGTCAAGGGCACCCCGCCCAACGACCCCACCCGGCCGCAGGGCCGGTCCAAGGGCGGCAGCATCTGGCTGCACATGGACCACGGCAGCGGCACCTCGGCGTGCGTGAGCATGTCCGAGGAGGCGATGCGGTACCTGCTGCGCACGCTCGACCCGCGCCAGCACCCGGTGGTGGTGATGGGCGACTCCGCCGGACTCAGGGCCTGACCGGGGTGTCGAACAGGGCGATGCGGGCGAGGACGCGCTTGCCGACCGGCTCCCGCCGCGCCTCGAAGCCCTGCACCAGGGCCATCACGATCTCCAGGCCGTGCTGGCCCACCCGGCCCGGGTCGGCGGCCCGCGCCACGGGCAGCACCGGATCGCTGTCCCAGACCGCGACCTCCACCGCGTCGCCGGCGATCCGCAGGTCCATCAGGATCGGGCCGGAGGCGTACTTGCGGGCGTTGGTGACCAGTTCGCTGACGACCAGTTGGGTCACGTCCATGGCGCGGTCCGAGACCGGCAGCCCGTGCCGCGTCCGCGCGCCGGCGAGGAACGAGACCGCGAGGTGACGTGCCTCGGCGATGCAGGTGCCGTCGCCGTCCAGGGCCGCCGCCGCCCGTATCACTTCGATGTCCGAGGCGTCCTTTGCACCGTCGAAGAGGACAGCATCCGTCGCACCTGCCTTCACCACGCTGTTCACGGGCCGCACATACCCGCGTTCCGGCCCCGCACGCCTGCTCCTTGTGTGTTGCCTGCGTCACATCGCACGGCCCCCCGCTGCGCGCCTCGCACGGCCCCCGCCGCGGGCCCGCGGCCGCACGGCCGGTCGTACGGCTGCGTCGACGGCGGCCGCCGGGGTAGACGCGAGAGGCGGGACGCGCGGCGGGCCGTTCGCGACGGCGCGGCACGCGCGGCGGGCCGGCGACGACGGCACAGGACACGCGGCGGCCACGGAGTACGCCGACGACGACGGAGTACGCCACGGGCGCGGGCGGCCGACGACAGGGAAGAGGGACGCACAGTGGACGAGACCTCGCTTCGGGCGGTGGGCTGGGCACGCTCGCTGCCGATGGACACCGGGGTGAAGGCGGCACGCGACTGGGCCTACGAGCATCTGCGCACGCTGGGCTGGACCACCAGCGCCCCGGAGACGGTGGACGCCGTGCTGCTGACCGTCTCCGAACTGGTCACCAACGCCCACACCCACGCCCACAGCACCGCCCAGCTCGTGCTCACCTGGGACAACCGCTGCCTGCACATCGCGGTGCACGACACCTCCAGCGAGGTGCCCGCGCCCCGCCCGCCGAGCGGCGAACGCGTGGGCGGGCGGGGGATGTTCCTCGTCGACGCCCTTGCCGACGCCTGGGAGACCCGTCCCTGCCCGCACGGCAAGACCGTCGTCGCCTGCTTCCGCCTGCCCGAGTGACCCGACGAGCGGGACCGGTGTAACGCGTGTCACGCTGTGTGGCCGCGAAGCGGTTTTCCACTACCGCCAGTAACATGATCAACTTGCTGGCGACGCTCCCCCGGCGAGTCCGGGAGCCCTCCGCGCCTTCCGACACCCCCGTGCGAGGTTCCTCATGTCGTCCCAGGACGATGCCCTGCGGCAAGCACAGACCGACTACGAGCACCACATGCGGACGTGCCGCCAGTGCCACGCGGACGCCGTGCCGTGTGCCGTGGCCAAGCACCTGCTGCGCGTCTACAACAACGCCCGGCGAGGTCTCACCCACCGCGGCTGAGACGCGGGACACCCACACACGCGGCGGGGGGGGGGGGCCCCCCCCCCGCGGGGGGCCCCCCCCCCCGGCGGGGGGCGCGGCCCCCCCCCCCCGGGGGGGGCGCGCCGGGAGGGGGGGGGGGGGGGCGCGGAGGGGGGC
>NZ_JBJDQT010000043.1:0-48648 GCF_044903565.1 Streptomyces sp. NPDC004065
CGTCATGGTCCGTCCGTCCCGGCTGACCAGGGCCCGAGGTCGGGCCTCGGCCAGCCTGTCACATCACGGACTTACACGATCTTTCAGACACGCTCCGCGGCGTACCTCTGCAGGTCGTGGCGGGTCAGGCCGGTGGCGTGGGTGATTTCGGGTTCGGTCAGGGCGGCGCAGTCCAGGCCGTGGAGCAGGTAGGTGCTCAGGGCTCTGGCGGTGGCGGGCTCGTCCAGGACGGCGGTGTCGGCGGCGGTGGCGCGGGCGGTGTAGTGGGCGAGGCGGGCCGCCGCCTGCGGGAAGCCCTCGCGGTAGAAGGCGAAGACGGCCGCGTACCGGGTGGGGAGGTGTGCGGGGTGCATGTCCCAGCCCTGGTAGTACGCGCGGGCGAGAGCGCGCCGGACGAGGCGGTAGTGCAGGCGCCAGGCGTCGTGGACCTGCCGCGTGGGGCCCACGGGGAGGACATTGGTGGAGCCGTCGGAGACCCGTACACCGGTGCCCGCCGCCGCCACCTGCATGACCGCCTTGGCGTGGTCGGCGGCGGGGTGGTCGGGGGCCTGGTGGGCCGCGGCGACGCCGAGGGCGGCGCTGTAGTCGAAGGTGCCGTAGTGCAGGCCGGTGGCGCGGCCCTCGGAGGCGTGGATCAGGCGGGCGACGGTGGCCGTGCCGTCGGCGCCGAGGACGGCCTGGCTGGTCTCGATCTGGATCTCGAAGCCGAGGCGGCCGGGCTCGAGCCCGTGCACCCGCTCGAAGGCCTCCAGGAGGCGCACCATCGCGGTGACCTGCTCGGGACAGGTCACCTTGGGCAGCGTCAGCACCAGGCCGCCGGGCAGGCCGCCCGCGTCCATCAGGGCGGTGAGGAAGACGTCGAGGGTGCGGATGCCGCGCTCGCGGACCGGTGCCTCCAGGCACTTCATGCGGATGCCGGCCCAGGGCGGGGCGGTGCCGTCGGCGTGGGCCGCGGTGATCAGCCGGGCCGCGCGCGCCGCCGCCTCGTCCTCCTCGGCGTCGGGACGGTGGCCGTAGCCGTCCTCGAAGTCGACGCGCAGGTCCTCGACGGGTTCGCGCTCCAGCTTGGCGCGCACGCGCTCGTGGACGGGGGCGGCGAGTTCCTCGGGCAGGCCGAGCACCGCGGCGAACGACGCGGCGTCCGGGGCGTGCTCGTCCAGGGCGGCGAGCGCCCGGTCGCCCCAGGAGCGGACGGTGCCGGCGGTGAGGACGTCGCCGGGGACGTAGACGGTGTGGACGGGCCGGCGGGTGACGGGATCGCCGGGGTAGCGGCGCCGCAGTGCGGCGTCGACGGGCGCGAGGAGGGCGCCGATCTCCTCGGTGACGGCGGCGGGCAGGCTTCTCGCCGCCTTCTCCGGCCGGGCTCGGCCCCTGCGCGATCGGCCCATCCGCGTCCTCCCGGTCTGCCGTCCTGCGCCCGGTCCCGTGTCCCACGGCGCCGCGGAATCAACAAAACGTTGAGCGAGGCGGACGGTAGTCGTGCGTCCTGGCGTGGGTCAACACCCCTCGGGCGCGGCGGGACCGGGGCCGTGCCGGCCCGCGCGGCGAGGCCCTCGCGACCGGGTGGTCGCGAGGGCCTCGTAGGTACGGCCGCGGTGGACGGTGGCAGTGACCGTCCCGGCAGGACGTTCAGCCCTTGCGGGCCTTGATCTCCTCGGTGAGCTGCGGGACGACGTCGAAGAGGTCGCCGACCACGCCGTAGTCGACCAGGTCGAAGATCGGGGCCTCGGCGTCCTTGTTGACGGCCACGATCGTCTTGGAGGTCTGCATGCCGGCGCGGTGCTGGATGGCGCCGGAGATGCCGTTGGCGATGTACAGCTGCGGGGAGACGCTCTTGCCGGTCTGGCCGACCTGGTTGGTGTGCGGGTACCAGCCGGCGTCGACGGCGGCGCGGGAGGCGCCGACGGCCGCGCCGAGCGAGTCGGCGAGGGCCTCGATGATCGCGAAGTTCTCGGCGCCGTTGACGCCACGGCCACCGGAGACCACGATCGCGGCCTCGGTCAGCTCCGGGCGGCCCGTCGACTCGCGCGGCGTACGGCCGGTGATCTTCGTGCCGGTCGCCTTCTCGGAGAAGGTGACGTTCAGCGCCTCGACCGCGCCCGCGGCCGGGGCGGCCTCCACGGCGGCCGAGTTCGGCTTGACCGTGATGACCGGGGTGCCCTTGGAGACACGGGACTTGGTGGTGAAG
This sequence comes from Streptomyces sp. NPDC004065, assembly GCF_044903565.1. NCBI lineage: Bacteria > Bacillati > Actinomycetota > Actinomycetes > Kitasatosporales > Streptomycetaceae > Streptomyces > Streptomyces sp. NPDC004065. Next base: position 2,189 of record NZ_JBJDQT010000043.1, read on the forward strand.
GACGCGGCGAACACCGACTGGGTGGCCACCGGGCCCTCGTCGCCGGCCTCCAGGTCGACGGCGTCGGTGATGATGCCGGAGCCGATGCGCAGCGCCAGACGGGCGGCGATCTCCTTGCCCTCGGCGGAGGAGGGCACCAGCACGGCGGCCGGGGAGACCTGCTCGTAGGCGGCCTGCAGGGCGTCCACCTTCGGCACGACCAGGTACTCGGCGTACTCGGGGGCGTCGTGGGTGAGGACCTTCACCGCGCCGTGCTCGGCGAGGGCGGCGGCGGTGTCGGCGGCGCCGTTGCCGAGGGCGACGGCGACCGGCTCGCCGATGCGGCGGGCCAGGGTCAGCAGCTCCAGGGTGGGCTTGCGGACGGCGCCGTCCACGTGGTCGACGTAGACGAGGACTTCAGCCATGGGACTTCTTCTCTCCTGCTTGCGAAGGGTGCGGGCGGTCGGCGGATGCGGGCTCAGATGAACTTCTGGCTCGCGAGGAACTCAGCGAGCTGCTTGCCGCCCTCGCCCTCGTCCTTGACGATCGTGCCGGCGGTGCGGGCCGGGCGCTCGGCCGCCGCGTCGACCTTCGTCCAGGCGTTGTCCAGGCCGACCTCGTCCGCCTCGATGTCCAGGTCGGACAGGTCCCAGGACTCCACCGGCTTCTTCTTGGCCGCCATGATCCCCTTGAAGGAGGGGTAGCGGGCCTCGCCCGACTGGTCGGTCACCGACACGACGGCCGGCAGGGACGCCTCGAGCTGCTCGGAGGCGGCGTCGCCGTCGCGGCGGCCCTTGACCGTGCCGTCCTCGACCGAGACCTCGGACAGCAGGGTGACCTGCGGGACGCCCAGGCGCTCCGCGAGCAGGGCCGGCACGACGCCCATGGTGCCGTCGGTGGAGGCCATGCCCGAGATCACGAGGTCGTAGCCGGCCTTCTCGATGGCCTTGGCCAGGACCAGGGAGGTGCCGATGGCGTCGGTGCCGTGCAGGTCGTCGTCCTCGACGTGGATCGCCTTGTCGGCGCCCATGGACAGCGCCTTGCGCAGCGCGTCCTTGGCGTCCTCCGGGCCGACCGTCAGAACGGTGACCTCGGCGTCGTCCGCGTCCTCGGCGATCTGCAGCGCCTGCTCGACCGCGTACTCGTCCAGCTCGGAGAGCAGACCGTCCACGTCGTCACGGTCGACGGTCAGGTCATCGGCGAAGTGCCGGTCGCCAGTGGCGTCGGGCACGTACTTCACAGTGACAACGATCCTCAAGCTCACGCCGGCTCTCCTACTGCATCGTCATTTCAGTGCTGCCTTCTTGCAGGCAGCATAGGCGCCTGAAGCGGCTGATCCCGGTCGGGGCGACCCCGCGCCACCACCGGAATATTACTCGTCAGTACACCCAGTTCGTGCCCGCTAAGCAAGCGCTTTGAACTGTGACCTTCGCAACGCAGCGTAACCGGAATCCGACGGCCCCGCAGCGGGGAGGGCGGCGCGCTCAGTCCCGCAGGCCGCGGAAACGGCCCTGGTGGTAGACGAGGGGGCGGCCGGCGCCGGCGGGGTCGCCGGAGACGATCTCGGCGAGCACGATGCGGTGGTCGCCGGCCGGAACCCGCCCCACGACCCGGCAGACCAGCCAGGCCAGCACGCCGTCCAGGACGGGCACACCCTCGGGTCCGTACCGCCATGACGTCGGTGCGCCGAACCGGTCGGCGCCGCTGCGGGCGAAGGTGGCGGCCAGCTCCTCCTGGTGCTCGCCGAGTATGTGGACGCCGACGTGCCCGGCGCGGGAGACCGCCGGCCAGCTCGAGGCGCCGGTGCCGATGCCGAAGGAGACCAGCGGGGGCTCGGCGGACACGGAGGTGAGGGAGGTCGCGGTGAAGCCGACCGGCCCCGCCTCACCGCTCGCGGTGATCACCGCCACACCGGCCGCGTGCCGGCGGAAGACGGAGCGCAGCAGGTCGCCGGTGGCGGGCCGGACGGTGCGGAGGCCGGAGGTGGCCGTCATCGGGTTGTCCCTCTGCTGGTCGGACGAGCGGGATGCGTGGCTGCTCAACAGCCCGGACAGCGCGCGCTCGCGGTGCGGGCGAGATCCACGTGGCCCCGTCCGAAGAGAAGGAGTTCCCAAGGCATACGGTCAGGCTGACGATAGGTGGTGCGCACAGTCAAGTACGTCCCGGCATATGGGAGATGCCTCACCGTCACCGGGGCCGCCCTCAGACCGCCTCGCCCAGGGCGGCGATGACGTCCGCCTTGCGGGGCTGTCCGGTGGCGCGCCGCACGACGCGGCCGTCCGCGTCGAGGACCAGCACCGTGGGCGTCTTCAGGATGCCGAGTTCGCGCACCAGGTCCAGGTGGGCCTCGGCGTCGATCTCCAGATGGGCGACCCCGGGCACCAGGCCGGCCACCTCGCCGAGGACCCGGCGGGTGGCGCGGCACGGTGCGCAGAAGGCGCTGGAGAACTGCACCAGCGTGGCCCGCCGCCCGAGTTCCCCGCCCAGCTCGGCGGCGCCGAGCCGCCTGCCCTCGTCCCGCCCGCGCACCCGCACCCTCCCGCTCAGCCGCCGTCGCAGCACTCCGTACGCGCTCGCCGCCGCGAGCACCGACACGCACACCACCAGTCCGGTCGTCACGCCCCTGAAGCGTTCACGAGACTGCAAACATTCCCGGCTCCCGGAATGGTTCCCGCTGCGGAATGCTTCGTTCATGGACATCGACGCCAGAGGGCCGCGGTTCGGCGCGGCCGTGACGACGGTGGTGCTGGCCGCGGTGCTGGTCACCTCCAGCCCCTGGCTGCTGGCCTGGCAGGTGCTGGCCTTCGCCCTCGGGGCGGCCGGCGGGGCCGGCCGCTCGCCCTACGGATGGCTGTTCCGCAGGGCGGTGCGCCCCCGGATCGGTCCGCCCACCCGGTTCGAGGAGCCCGAACCGCCCCGGTTCGCGCAGGCGGTCGGGCTCCTCTTCGCCGGCCTGGGTCTGGCCGGATACGCGCTGGGGCCGCAGTGGCTGGGACTCGCGGCCACCGGCGCGGCGCTCGCCGCCGCCTTCCTCAACGCCGCGTTCGGCTACTGCCTGGGCTGCGAGATGTTCCTGCTGGTGCGGCGGCTGACGGTGCGTACGCAGTGACCCGAGGGGCGGCTCACAGGGGTGACGTGACGAGAATCTCGCCGCGCGGCGGCACGCGGGCTGGCTACCCGGCCGTTCTTGGGGCACGATCTCGACGTGCCGTAAACCTACGGCAGCGTAACTTCCGCAGGGAGTCCCCCTTCCCTGGCCGACAGAAGGGTTCACCCCGCCCATGGCCGAGTTCGTCTACCGTCCCGTCATCGGTCTCGCCCGCACGATGTTCAAGGTGTGGGACCTCCGGATCGACTGCCAGGGGGCGGAGAACGTCCCTCGGTCGGGCGGTGCCGTGCTGGTGAGCAATCACATCAGCTATCTGGACTTCATCTTCAGCGGACTGGCCGCACTCCCGCAGAAGCGGCTGGTGCGCTTCATGGCGAAGGAGTCGGTCTTCCGGCACCGTGTCTCCGGCCCGCTGATGCGCGGCATGAAGCACATCCCGGTGGACCGCGCGCGGGGCGAGGCGGCCTTCGAGCACGCGCTGGACTCGCTGCGCTCCGGCGAGGTGGTCGGGGTCTTCCCCGAGGCCACGATCTCGCAGTCGTTCACGCTGAAGAGCTTCAAGTCGGGTGCGGCCAGGCTGGCCCAGGAGGCCGGGGTGCCGCTGGTCCCGATGGCGGTGTGGGGCACGCAGCGGCTGTGGACCAAGGGCAGGCCGCGCAACTTCAAGCGCAGCCACACGCCCATCACCATCCGCGTCGGCGAGGCCCTGGAGGCTCCCCGCGAGCAGTACGCCGGCGCCCTCACCCGCCGGCTGCGCGAGCGGGTGCAGGAGCTCCTGGAGGCCGCCCAGCGCTCGTACCCGGTACGCCCCCGGGGCGCGGACGACACCTGGTGGATGCCCGCCCACCTCGGCGGCACGGCTCCGACCCCGGAGCAGCTGCGCCTGGCCGAGGCGCACTGACCCGTCCCTGGATCGACGCCGGCGGACCGCGCTAATCTGACGGCGGGTCGGCTCGGCTCGGTTCGGCACGCGAGGCGGACGGGGGATGTCCATGGTGGCGCTCGGTGTCCTGTTCGGCCTGCTCGGCGCGGTCGCCGCACTTCTGGTCCTCACGCTCCTGCGGCGCCGCAACGGCGCGACGGAGAACGCCGACGGGATCCTCACCGAACAGGCGGTCCGCGCCCAGGCCCGGCAGGACCGGATCTCGTACACCAGCCTGGCGATGCACAACACCACGCCGACGATGAGCGACCAGTACCGCCCCCGGTCGTAGGCACCCGCCCACGGGATGTACCCCCGACTCCCGGGCGCCGTACGGCGAGGCGCGCGCCGGGGCCGGTCTCCGCGGGCGGTTCAGCGAGTGCGGCGAGTTCGGCGAGTTCGTCACCCGCGGCCCCTCTGCCGCGACCGGCCCGTCCTCCGGCGGGGCCGTCGTCCGGCGGGCCCGGGATCAGAGCGCGCTCGGCAGGGTCCGCCAGAGCGCGGGCCGGTCGGGGGCCGAGCCGAGGGCGGCCAGCACGGCCGGGTGGGGTGCGGCGTACAGCAGCGGGTAGTCCGTCTCGTCCGCCGCCGGGTCGGGCGTGAACGCCAGGCGCTCACCGGCGAGGGAGAACCGCGCGTCGACGCCGGGCTTGTTGCCGCGCGGGTCCTGCCGGTGCCAGGCGCCGTTGAAGCGGACGGCGACCATGCCGTGCAGCACGTGTCCGCCGCCCGCGTCATGGGTCAGCCGCTGGTAGCACAGCGCCGTCGGGATGTCCTCGGCGCGCAGCAGGGCCGCCAGCGCGTGGGCCTTGGCATGGCAGATGCCGGTGCGCAGCCGCAGGACGTCGGAGGCGCGCCAGGTGACGCGCGGATCGCCGGAGTCCTGCGAGTGGGGGATGGTGTCCCGTACGAACTCGTAGGCGGATCGCGCATAGGCATACGAGTCGGCCACCCCCTCGGCGAGCCGGGCCGCGGTCTCGCGGACCACCGGATGCTCATGGTCGATCGCCTCGTCAGCGGCGAGATAGGCGGACAGGTCGGGGGTGTTCTGGATCAGCTCCATGCCCGCAGAGCATAGGAATGCGATCACTCGGCAGTCAATGACTTTTCAAGTGATCGCATAACTATGCAGATCTCACCGGTGGCCCCCTCCACCGGGGCGGCTACCGGGCCATCTCCTCCTTCAGCGCCGCCACGAACGCGTCCACGTCGTCCTCGGTCGTGTCGAAGGAGCACATCCAGCGCACCACGCCTTCGGCCTCGTCCCAGAAGTAGAACCGGAACCGCTTCTGCAGACGCTCGCTCACGTCGTGCGGCAGCCTGGCGAAGACGCCGTTGGCCTGCACCGGGTAAAGGATCTCCACCCCGTGCACGGCCCGCACGCCCTCCGCCAGCCGCTGCGCCATCTCGTTGGCGTGGCGGGCGTTGCGCAGCCACAGGTCCCGGGCGAGCAGCGCCTCCAGCTGCACCGAGACGAAGCGCATCTTGGAGGCGAGCTGCATGCTCATCTTGCGGATGTGCTTCATACGGCGGACGGCGTCCTGGTTGATCACCACGACCGCCTCGCCGAACAGCGCGCCGTTCTTGGTGCCGCCCAGGGACAGGATGTCGACGCCGACCGCGTTGGTGAAGGTCCGCATGGGGACGTCCAGGGAGGCGGCGGCGTTGGCGATGCGGGAGCCGTCCAGGTGCACCCTCATGCCGTGCGCGTGGGCGTGCTCGCAGATCGCCCGGATCTCCTCTGGCGTGTAGAGGGTGCCCAGCTCGGTGCTCTGGGTGATCGAGACGACCTGCGGCATCGCGCGGTGCTCGTCCTCCCAGCCGTACGCCTGCCGGTCGATCAGCTCCGGCGTGAGCTTGCCGTCGGGGGTGGGCACGGTGAGCAGCTTCAGGCCGCCCACGCGCTCGGGGGCGCCGCCCTCGTCGACGTTGATGTGCGCGCTCTCGGCGCAGATCACCGCGCCCCAGCGGTCGGTGACCGCCTGGAGCGCGACGACGTTGGCCCCGGTGCCGTTGAACACCGGGAACGCCTCGGCGGTGGCGCCGAAGTGGCTGCGGACGATCCGCTGGAGGTTGTCGGTGTAGGCGTCCTCGCCGTAGGCGACCTCGTGGCCGCCGTTGGCCACGGCCAGGGCGGCCAGCACCTCCGGGTGCGCCCCGGCGTAGTTGTCGCTGGCGAAACCGCGGACCCGCGGGTCGTGATGGCGACGCGCGTCGGTCCTCGGGGGGTTCACGGCTTCTCGGTCAGCCACAGACGGTTTCCGTTCACTTCCGCGGCGGGCTTGTCCCAGACGCCGGCGATGGCCTCGGCCAGGTCCTTGACGTCCGTGAAGCCCGCGAACTTCGCGTTGGGGCGGTCGGCGCGCATCGCGTCGTGCACCAACGCCTTCACCACCAGGATCGCAGCCGCGGACGTGGGCCCCTCGGCGCCCTCGGCCTTCCCGGCCTTGCGGAAGTAGTCGGCCATGGCGAGCGTCCACGCCTCGGCGGCGGCCTTGGCCGCGGCGTAGGCGGCGTTGCCCGCCGTGGGACGGCTGGCACCGGCGGCGCTGATCAGCACGTACCGGCCGCGGTCGCTGCGCTGCAGCGCCTCGTGGAAGGCCAGCGAGGTGTGCTGCACGGTGCGCACCAGCAGCAGTTCCAGGAAGTCCCAGTCGTCCAGGCTGGTCTTGGTGAAGGTCTCGCTGCCGCGCCAGCCGCCCACGAGGTGCACCAGGCCGTCGACGCGGCCGAAGTCCTTCTCGATGTGGGCGGCCCAGTCACGGGTGGACTTCAGGTCGAGCAGGTCGACCGTGTCCCCGGTGACGGTGGCTCCGCCGGAGGCGTAGCGGGCCGCGTCCACGGCCTCGGAGAGCCGCTCGGGATCGTTGTCCGCGCCGACCACGGTGGCGCCGGCCTCGGCGAGCCGCAGCAGCGTGGCCCGGCCGGCCGGGCCGCCCGCTCCGGCCACCGCGATCACCGCACCGCTGAGAGCCCCGTTCCCCATCTTCTTCGCCTCCGTCGCAGTGTTCGGCCCCGCCTGGCTCGTTCGCCCGGAGGGTGTGCGGTCGCTCACGCGGCGACCCGCTCGGCGCTGTCCGCCGTGATGCCCTTGGTGGACGCGATCACATTCTTCAGCTTCTTGGACAGTGCCTCGTAGAACATGCTGAGCGGAAACTCGTCCGGAAGCACGTCGTCCACGAGCTTGCGCGGCGGCAGGGTCAGGTCCAGGGCCTCGGGGCCCTTGGCCCACTTGGAGCCCGGGTGCGGGGCGAGGTAGGTGGAGACCAGCTCGTAGCCGGCGAACCAGTGCACCAGCTTGGGGCGGTCGATGCCGTCCCGGTACAGCTTCTCGATCTCGGCGCAGAGCTGGTTGGTGACCTGCGGGGCGCGCTCCCAGTCGATCGAGAGCCTGTTGTCGGTCCAGCGCACCACGTCGTGCTTGTGCAGGTACGCGAAGAGCAGCTGGCCGCCGAGGCCGTCGTAGTTGCGCACGCGCTCACCGGTGACCGGGAAGCGGAACATCCGGTCGAACAGCACCGCGTACTGGACGTCGCGGGCCTGGGCGACGCCGTCCGCCTGCAGCTTCACGGCCTCCTTGAAGGCGGTGAGGTCGCAGCGCAGCTCCTCCAGGCCGTACATCCAGAACGGCTGGCGCTGCTTGATCATGAACGGGTCGAAGGGCAGGTCGCCGTGGCTGTGGGTGCGGTCGTGCACCATGTCCCACAGGACGAACGCCTCCTCGCAGCGCTTCTGGTCGTGGACCATGGCGGCGATGTCCTCGGGCAGCTCCAGGCCCAGCAGGTCGACGGCGGCGGCGGTGACCCGGCGGAAGCGGGCGGCCTCCCGGTCGCAGAAGATGCCACCCCAGGAGAATCGTTCCGGCGCCTCGCGCACGGCGATGGTCTCGGGGAAGAGCACCGCGGAGTTGGTGTCGTAGCCCGCCGTGAAGTCCTCGAAGGTGATGCCGCAGAACAGCGGGTTGTCGTAGCGGGTGCGCTCCAGCTCGGCCAGCCAGTCGGGCCAGACCATGCGCAGCACGACCGCCTCGAGGTTGCGGTCCGGGTTGCCGTTCTGCGTGTACATGGGGAAGACGACCAGGTGCTGGAGGCCGTCCACGCGGTTGGCGGCGGGCTGGAAGGCGAGCAGCGAGTCGAGGAAGTCCGGCACCGCGAAGCCGCCCTCGGCCCAGCGGCGCAGGTCCTTCACGAGCGCCTCGTGGTAGTCGGCGTCGTGCGGCAGCAGCGGGGACAGCTCCTGCACGGCCCCGGCCACCCGGCGTACGGCGTCCTCGGCCTCGGCACGGGCGGGGGCGCCCTCCGCCCCGAAGTCGATGGACCCGTCCTTCGACTGCCATGGCCGGATCTGCTCCACGGCATCCTTGAGCACGGGCCAGGCCGGGTGCTCGACCACCCTGCTCACCGGAGGAACCTGCCCCTCCGAACCCACCTGCACAAGAATTTCCGTCATGTCCCATCCTCCACCGGAGAAGCTCGCGTAAGGAGACCGTATACATACGGGGTTTCCGCCAGCAAGGGCGCCTCCGGGAAATTATTCTGCGTGAGCCCGCCGTCGCCGCCCATTTTCCTGTGTGACACCCGGGTGGCGGCGACTTCCACTAGGCCGACCGGGTGAGGGAGGCACCGGGCACCCCTCCCTTCGCACAGGCGAGTTCCAGCCGCCGCGGCTCCGGGGAGGGGCCGGCGGGCGGCGGGGTCAATCTCCGCGCAACTCGCCCACGGCGGGGTGACCGTGACGGCGGCCGGACCCCTGGGGCGGGCGGCCGTCACCCCACTGCCCCGCGCAGCAACGGGTTCATCGCGGGCCCGGGCCATTAGGCTGCGGCACTGCCGCGCGGACGACGGCGTCCGTCCGTCCGCGCCGCGCCGAGCCGCCGTCGACGGAAGCGAGTTGAACCTTGAACTTCCTTACCATCGGTCACCGCGGAGTCATGGGTGTCGAGCCCGAGAACACCCTCCGTTCCTTCGTCGCCGCCGAGCAGGCCGGCCTCGACGTCATCGAACTCGATCTGCACCTGAGCAAGGACGGCGCCCTCGTCGTCATGCACGACGCGGACGTGGACCGCACGACCGACGGCAGCGGCCCGATCGCCGACAAGACCCTCGCCGAGCTGCGCGCGCTGGACGCCGGGCGCGGCGAGCGGATCCCCGTCTTCGAGGAGGTCCTCGACGCCGTCCGGGCGCCGCTGCAGGCCGAGATCAAGGACGCGGCGGCGGCGCGGGCGCTGGCCGAGGTCATGCTCCGCCGCGACCTCGTCTCCCGGGTGGAGGTGCTGTCGTTCCACGACGAGGCGCTCGCCGAGGTCGCCCGCCTGGTCCCCGGCGTGCGCACCGCGCTGGTCGCCGACCACTACGACACCGGGATCGCCGAGCGCGCCACGGCCGTGGGCGCCGGCACCCTGGTCCTCAACATCCGCCGGCTCACCCTGGAGATCGTCGAGCACGCCCGCAAGGCGGACCTGCGGATCATCGGCTGGGTGGTGAACACCCTCGACCACCTGCGGCTGGTGCGCGCCCTGGAGCTGGACGGGGCGACCACCGACTACCCGGAGATCAAACGCACCGGCCGCTTCACGGCCTGAGCCGGGCGCCGCGCGCCGGGGCCCGCGGGCCGGGCGCCGGGACCTGCGGGCCGGGCGCCGGGACCTGCGGGCAGGGCGCGGGGACCTGTGGCTCCGCGGGCCGGCGGGCTCCGCGGGCCGGTGAGCGGCTAACCGAGTTCCTTGACCAGCAGCTCGAACTGGAGGTCGTCGCGCTGCGGGATGCCGAACCGCTCGTCGCCGTACGGGAAGGGGGTCATCTCTCCCGTACGGCGGTAGCCGCGGCGCTCGTACCAGGCGATCAGGTCCTCCCGCACGGAGATCACCGTCATGTGCATCTCCCGCACCCCCCAGTCCTCGCGGGCCCGGCGCTCCGCCTCCGCGATGACCAGCTTGCCCAGGCCGGCGCCCTGCAGCGCGGGGCTCACCGCGAACATGCCGAAGTAGGCGTGCTCGCCGCGGTGCTCGAGCTGGCAGCAGGCGACGACGCGGCCGTCCCGCTCCACCGTCAGCAGCCGGCTGTCGGGCGACTTGATCACGGCCAGCACGCCCTCGGGGTCGGTGCGCTGCCCCTCCAGGATGTCCGCCTCGGTGGTCCACCCGGCCCGGCTGGCGTCGCCGCGGTACGCCGACTCGATCAGCGCGACGAGCGTGTCCACGTCCGCGTCGACGGCTTCGCGGAAGGTCAGTGCGGTGGCGGCGGTTTCCATGGGCGTGCCTTTCGGTCCTCGGGCGCGGCGGCGCGGAAGCGAGGGCAATCCTGCCACTAGGCTCCGGTGCATGGTGCACGTACTCGGCAGCCGGACACTGCTCCGGCCCTCCGACCCCGAGCGCTCCCGCGTCTTCTACGGCGAGCAGCTGGGCCTCGCCGTCTACCGCGAGTTCGGCACGGGCCCCGAACGCGGCACCGTCTACTTCCTCGGCGGCGGCTTCCTCGAGGTCTCCGGCCGCCTGGCCCCCGCGACCGGACCGCCTCCCTCCCCCGCCGTGCGGCTGTGGCTCCAGGTCGAGGACGTGGCCGCCGCCCACGCCGAGCTGAGCGCGAAGGGCGTGCCGATCGCGCGGGAGCCGGTGCGGGAGCCGTGGGGACTGATCGAGATGTGGATCGCGGACCCGGACGGCACACCGATCGTGCTCGTCGAGGTCCCGGCGGACCATCCGCTGCGCTTCCGGGCGGGCATCTGAGTCCTCCCCGGCCGCGGGGCCCGACTGTACGGCTCCGGCTGGCCACCGAGGGTGGCCGGAGCTAGCGTGCTGGATGGGGGTGAGCGATCCCGGAGGAGTGCCATGGAGTTCGACAAGCCGGTGGTCGGCGGCCCCTGCTGGGCGGAGCTGGGGACCAGTGATCTCGAGGCGGCCACGCGGTTCTACACGGAGGTGTTCGGCTGGCGGGCCGAGCCGGACCCCCGTGAGGAGATGCGCGGGTACACCATCGTCCGCAAGGGGGAGGCGGCCGTCGCCGGACTCGGGCCGCTGTTCCGGCCCTCGCAGCCGGTCGCGTGGAACGTGTCGTTCTGCGTCGCCGACGCCGACGAGGCCACGAACAAGGTGGCCGAGGCCGGCGGGACGGTGATCCGCGGTCCGCTGGAGGTGTTCGACGAGGGCCGGCTGACGGTGGCGCTGGACCCGTCGGGGGCCGCCTTCCAGATGTGGGAGGCCGGCCGGTTCTGCGGCGCCGACGCGTTCAACCGGCCCGGCTCGCTCGGCTGGGTGGAACTGGCCACCCGTGACATCAAGCGCGCCCGCGACTTCTACACCACCGTGTTCGGCTGGAGCGTCAACGCCTCCGAGTGGTACACGCAGTGGGGGCTGCGGGGCGAGGACTTCGGCGGCATGGCGTCGATGCACGACCGCTTCCCGCCCGACGTGCCGCCGCACTGGCTGCCGTACTTCGCGGTCGAGGACGTGGACGCGACCACCGACACCGCGCTCCGGGGCGGGGCCAAGACCCTCCAGGAGCCCACCTCCGTCCCGGACGGACCCCGCATCGCCGTGCTGCGCGACCCGCAGGGCGCGGCCTTCGGCATCTACCGGGCCGCGCAGGACGCGCGGGACGCGCGGAAGAGCTGAGGAGACGGCCCGGACGTCCGGCGGCGCACCACGGGCCCGGGCGGACGTCCGCGCGGGTCGCGGACTTGGGCAGACGTCCGCGCGGGTCGCGGACTTGGGCAGACGTCGGGGTCGCGTGCGCCGCGCCGGGAGCCGGGATCCGGCGTCAGGCGCGCGGTGAGCCCCGCCGGAGGCCGGGATCCGGGAGCCGGAGGCCGGGATCCGGGCGCCGGAATCCGGGATCCGGGAGCCGGAAGCCGGGCGCCGGAATCCGGGAGCCGGGAGCCGGAATCCGGGCGCCGGCCGGGGCACAAGCGGCACCCGGTGTCGGACCCGTGCCCCCGCCGTCAGATCCGGGGCATCCCGCCCCGTCCCTCCAGCCGCGCGAGCAGCTCACCGAGCAGGGCCGTCAGGTCGCCCCGGTCCTCGCCGTCCAGGACGGACAGGACCGTCCGTTCGTAGGCCAGCTGTTCCGGAAGGATGCCGTCCACCAGTTCGCGGCCCGCGTCGGTGAGGCGGACGTGGGCGACCCGGCGGTCCCGGGTGTCGCCGCGGCGCTCCACCAGTCCGCGTTCGCTCAGCTGCTTGAGGCGCTTGGTGACGGCGGCCCCGGAGGAGAACGTCTCCCGCGCCAGTTCGCTGGGCGTGAGCTCGTGTCCCGTACGGCGCAGCGCGCCCAGCAGGTCGAACTCGGGCCGGCTGAGTCCCGCCTGGCGCAGCGGCGCGTCCTCGGCCTGCTGCAGCAGCGCGGCGCAGCGGTTGATGCGGCCGATGATCTCCATCGGCGCGGTGTCCAGGCCGGGGTGGACCGCGCGCCACTGCCGTACGACCTGCGCGACGGTGTCGGTCCGGGCGCCGGAGGGAGCCTGCGGCTCGGCGCGGCCGGCCGCACGGGACGTCCGGGCCCCGCTCCGTGCCCGGCCGGCGTCGCGCCGCGCGTCCGCCGCGTTCCCGTTCGCCGCCGTCCCGCTGGCCGGCCGCCCGTTGCTCGCCGTCATGGCCGTACGTCCTCCGTCGTGCTGCCCGTGCCCGCCCGGGCGCCGAGGCCCTGGCGTCGTACCGTCGCGGCGAGCGTACGGTGTGCGGACTGCTCGGTGAGCACGACCCGCTCCTGGGGCAGCGCGCGCTGCCACCACTCGCCGGACGCGGCGTCCACGGTGGCGCGCAGCTCGGCCAGCGCGGCGACCAGGTCGCGGCGGGCCGACTGGAGCGCGGCGGGCGCGGGGGCCTGCTCGGCGAGCAGACGTGCGGCCCGCTCGCGGGCGCGGTCGACGGCGCCGAGGGCGTGCTCGACGCGGTCCCCGGCCCGGCGGTTGGTGACGACGGCGGCGGCCGCGAAGCCGACCAGTGCGCCGACCAGGGTGTCCATGGCGCGCTCGGTGATCAGTTCGCCCGGGGCCTGCCGGCCGGGGAACTCGGTGATGAGCAGCGCCAGCGGGGTCACGCAGACGGTGCCCAGCCAGTAGTTGCGGCCGATCAGCGCCTCGGCGCCGAAGTTGAAGGCCACGCAGCACAGGACGAGGGCCACCGCGCCGGCGTGCGCGAGCGGCGCGACGGCGGCGAAGACCAGGACGCCGAGGAGGTTGCCGACGACGCGCTGGACGCTCCGCCGCCAGGTGAGGGTGGTGTTGGCCTGGTAGAGGGAGGCGGCGGTGACCAGCGCCCAGTAGGGGCGTCCGACGCCGAGCGCGAGGGAGGCGTACCCGGCGAGCGCGCAGCCGAGTGCGGTGCGTACGGCGATGGGGGCGAGGGGGGCCAGGCGGCTGCGCCACGGGCGGCGCGGTGCGGCGGCCTCGGTCTCCACGCCGAGGATCTCGTCCGCGGCCGTCCCGCTCTCGCCGGTGTGCGGCACGGGGCCGGAGCCGCACAGCCGGCGGGCCCAGCGGCGCAACTGGCCGGGGTCGGTGTCGGCGGGAGCGGCGAGGGCGACCTCGGCGCGGACGAGGAGCCGCTCCAGGGCCCGCCGGGTCGCGGAGCCCCGGCGGGTGGACAGCAGGGTCTGCCAGGCGGACTGCACGGCGGCGGCAGCGGCGGCGCGGGTCCGTTCGTGGCCGTCGCCGGGGCCACCGGTGCCGCCGGTGGTGGCGTGGGCGGCGTGGGCGGCGCAGGCGTTGAGCGCCTGGGCGGTGGCGCGCCGCTCCGGGCCGTGCGGGCGCAGCAGGGAGGGCGCCATGCCGACCAGCCAGGCCCAGACGCCGGCAGCGGCGGCGAGCGCCGTGTGGCCGGGGACCTGTGCGAGGGTCTGCGGCACGAACAGGGCGGCGGAGCTGACGAAGGCCAGGATGACGTTGCCGGGCGGGCCGATGCGGGTGGCGTCGCACAGGGTCTTCTGCACGGCGGCCATCAGCGCGCCGACTGCGACCAGGACGACCGGGTCGGTGGTGAGGGAGGCCGCGACCAGGGAGAGGGCCAGCCCGGCGAGCATGCCGAGCACGACCCGGGCCAGGACGCGGGCCCGGGCTGCGTAGGGGCGGTTGTGGGCGTAGAGCGCGCACAGCGAACCGGCCATCGTGTACATGGCCAGGTCGAGGCGGCCGAGGGCGAGCAGCAGGAGATTGGGCGGGGCGGTCGAGGCCACGACGCTCAGGGCGGGCTTGAACCAGATGTCGGAGGGGCGGCCGAGACGCAGTACGCCGGTGAGGGGGAGCCGCCGGGCGGTGCGCGTCATGATGCCGGGGGTGGTGCTGCTCATGAGGCATAAGCTCAACAGGTGTTTTACTCGTAAAAAATTTGCCGCACGGCCACGGTGACACCCCGTGCTCCCCCGAGTGCTCCCGGTGCACCTCACTGCGCTCGCGTGTGCGCCGCACCCCGTGGGCATCCCTTGACCGACCGGACGGCCGCCGGGGGGTGGTCCGGGCCGTCGAGCGGGGAGGTGGGGGGTGCACGGACCGGCTTCACCCGGCTGGCTGCTGGTCGCGCTGTGCGCGGCGACCGGGGCCTACTGCCTGCTGCGGATGCGCAGCACCGTCGAGGAACAGCGCCGTGCCGCGGGCGGCGAGGCGCTGATGGGCTTCGGCATGGCCGCGATGGCCGTGCCCGCGGCTGTCTTCAGCCCGCCCGCGTGGGCCTGGCCGGCCTACGCGGTGGTCTTCGGCGCCGCCGCGCTGCGCGCGCTGTGGGCGGCGCGGACCGGCCCGCACCATCTGCACCACCTGGTCGGCGCGTCGGCGATGGTGTACATGGCCGTCGTGATGGCCGCCTCGCCCGGCGCCTCCCACCCGCACGCGCACGGCGGGGCGGGCATACCCCCGGTCACCGGGGCGCTGCTGCTGTACTTCGCGGGATACGTGCTGGTGGCCGGCGCCCGGCTGGTGCCGGCCGTGGGCGCGGCGACGGGTGCGCTGGCCGGTGGCGGCACCGCGCCCGCGTGGGGCGACCGGCCGGAGCTGGCCCGGGCGTGCCGGCTGTCGATGGGGATGGCCATGGTGGCGATGCTGCTGACGCTGTGACAGGCCGCGGCCGCGACGGCGCGACGGCGTCACCGCGCGGCGCGGGCCGGCCCGCGTGGTCCGCGCGTGGTCCGCGCGTGGCCCGTGCGTGGTCCGCGCGTGGCCCGTGCGTGGTCTGCGTCACTTCGCCGTCCTGGTCCGCGCCGGGCGGGCCGGGCGCTCATAGGCTGCTCGCATGATGGTCTCCGCGGTGCTGTTGCTGCTCGGCACGCTGACCGCCGTCGCCGGTCCGCGGCTGCTCGCCCGCGCCGACTGG
Organism: Streptomyces sp. NPDC004065; assembly: GCF_044903565.1. Lineage (NCBI taxonomy): Bacteria > Bacillati > Actinomycetota > Actinomycetes > Kitasatosporales > Streptomycetaceae > Streptomyces > Streptomyces sp. NPDC004065. The sequence continues at coordinate 17,495 of NZ_JBJDQT010000043.1, forward strand.
CCGGACCGGGAACCGGTCCTCGCGCTGTGGGCGTGGCAGTGCGTGGTGGCCGCGGTGCTGCTGTGCTGCGCGCTGTCCATGACGCTCAGCGCGGCCGCCGCCTGGCAGGCGGTGCGCGGCCATGTGTTCGCCCCGGCGCCGCGTGCCGTGGTGGAGGCCTACGCGCTCGGCACGGCCGGTGCCTGGGCCCCGGCGATCGCGGTGGCGCTCGCCTGCGGTGGCGCCTGGACCGCGGCGATGCTGGTACGGGAGGTCGTACGGGCCCGGGCGCGCCGTCGGCTGCGGCGCGCCGAACTCCTCGTCCGCGCCCCGCTGCTGCCCGGCGAGGAGCCCGGTGCCGACCGGCTCGTGGTGCTGGAGGGCGAGCGCCCGGACGCCTGGTGGCTGCCCGGCACACCGCCCCGGCTGGTGGTCACCACCGCCGCGCTGCGCCGTCTGAAGGGGCGCCAACTGGACGCCGTGCTCGCGCACGAGCAGGGCCATGCGCGGGCGCGGCACGACTGGCTGCTGCACTGCTCGGCCGCGCTGGCGGGCGGTTTCCCGCAGGTGCCGGTGTTCGCCGCGTTCCGCGACGAGATGCACCGACTGGTCGAACTCGCCGCCGACGACGTGGCCTCCCGCCGCTTCGGCCGGCTGACGACCGCGCTGGCCCTGGTCGAACTCAACGAGGACCGCGGGCTCTTCGGCCCCTGCCCCACCGCGCAGGCCCAGGTGCCGCAGCGGGTCAACCGCCTGCTCACTCCCCCGGACCGCCTCACGGCGGGCCGCCGGCTGCGCCTGACGGCGATGGCATCGCTGGTCCCGGTCGTCCCGGTGCTCGTGACTCTCGTCCCGGGACTGCACGCGCTGGGCTGACCTCCGGGCAGGGCCTCTCGGCACGCCTTCCCGGCCCCAGCTAGGCGCCGGACCCCTGCGGTCCCCCGGGCAAGGCGGGACGGAGCCGGCGTCACGCACTCCCGGCCACAGCGAGGCGGGGGCCCGCGTGCGGGGGGCCGCTGCCGTTCGGCCGCGGGTGGGGCGGCGGCTCCACGCCCGGGCGGATCGCCCCGGCGGGACCGCCGTCGGGGAGGACGCGGCGCCGCCCGGACGGCGGCGCGACCGCCTCCGGCGGGACCGTCCTGCCCGCTTCGGGGGTTTTCCCGTCCCCCGTTCGGCGAGGATCGCCTCATGCACCCCGCACCTGTGGACTCCTCACCCCGTCCACCCGGCCGCCGCCCCCGCACCACCCGGTCCGCCCGTGCCGTGCCGGCACTGGCGCTGTGCTCGGTGCTGCTGTCGGCGCTCGTCGCCGTGCGCTGGCGGCCCCTGGTCGGCGTCGACGGTGCGGTGGCCCGCGCCACCCACCGCTGGGCGGTCGGCGACCCCGGCGTCACCCACGTGTTCCGCGTCCTGACGGACTGGGTGTGGGATCCGCTGACCATGCGCCTGCTGTGCGCGGCGGCCGCGGTGTGGCTCGTGTGGCGCCGCGCGGCCTGGTGGACGGCCGTGTGGCTGACGCTCACCTGTGCGCTGGCCACCGTGCTCCAGCAGACGCTGAAGGCGGCGATCGGCAGGCCCCGGCCGGTCTGGCCGGACCCGGTGGACTCCGCCCGCTACACGGCCTTCCCGTCGGGCCACGCGATGACGGCGACGGTGGTGTGCGGCCTGCTCCTGTGGCTGCTGCACCACCACGGCGCCGGCCGGACCCTGCGGCGCACCGCCGTGGCCCTGGCCGTCGTGTCGGTGGCCGGGGTCGGCCTGACCCGGGTGTGGCTGGGCGTGCACTGGCTGTCGGACGTCGTGGGCGGCTGGCTGCTGGGCGCGGCGGTCGTGGCGGCGGCGACCACCGCGTACACCCGGTGGTCCGCGCGGAACGCCTGCGTGTGATCGCCGTGACTCATTACGATCAGCGCATGGCCGCCGTCCTCTTCGACTTCTCCGGGACCCTCTTCCGCGTCGAATCCGCCGAATCCTGGCTGCGCGCGGCGCTGACCGGGACCGGGACGGTCCTCGGCGAGCGCGAGCTGGCCGAGAAGGCACGCGCGCTGGAGGAGGCGGGAGCGCTGCCGGGCGGGGCGCTTCCCGTGCGCGTGCCCGAGGACATGGCCGCGCTGTGGGAGATCCGCGACCGCAGCGCGGAGTTGCACCGCGCCGCCTACACCGGCCTGTCCCGCCGGGTGTCCCTGCCCGACCCGGCCCTGCACGACGCGCTGTACGACCGGCACATGACGCCGCAGGCCTGGGCGCCGTACCCGGACGCGGCCGAGGTGCTGCGCACCCTGCGCTCGCGCGGCATCGCGGTCGGCGTGGTGAGCAACATCGGCTGGGACCTGCGCCCGGTGTTCCGCGCGCACGGACTGGACGAGTACGTCGACAGCTACGTCCTGTCCTTCGAGCACGGCGTCCAGAAGCCGGACCCGCGCCTGTTCGCGACCGCCTGCGCGGCGCTGGGCGCGCAGCCGCGGGACGTGCTGATGGTCGGCGACAGCCGTCACGCCGACGGCGGCGCCGCGGCCCTGGGGTGCGGGGTGCACTTCGTGGACCACCTGCCGGTCGCCGAGCGGCCGGACGCGCTCCGCCCGGTGCCCGGCCTGGTGGAGCGGCGCTCCCGGGCGGCCTGACCGGCCCCGGCCTGAGCGATCCGCGCCACGCTCACTCCAGATAGCCCTCCACCTGGGAGGACGGGCGCACCCTGGCCTCGTTCGGATCCTCGCCGTACTCCGTCTTGGCGCGCCGCTGCCGCAGCAGGTCCCAGCACCGGTCGAGCTCACGCTCCAGCCGGCCGAGCCGCTCCTGTTCGGTGCCGCTGTCGATCTGTCCGGAGGCCAGGGCCGCGCGCAGCCGCCGCTCGTCCTCCACCATCTCCGTGATCCGGCCCAGGATCCGCAGCTCCTGGTCCCGCTCCGCCATGCCCACCGTGCCTCCTCGGCTCGTCACCGCGGCTCGCCACCGGTTGCCACTCTAGGGACCATGCGGGTGCGGTGCGACAGCTGCGCGGGGCACGGGAAGTCGCCCCAGGACACGAGTGGGGCGCGGCCTGTCCGCCTCGGACGATCCCCCGCGTCGCCCGAGGCGGACGGCAGCCCGGACCGCACCCTTCGCAAGGGGCCGGCCGACTCCCGGCTGAGTATAGTTGGCTGGCAGCCAGTCAACACAGGAGTTCCAGGATGTCCCCGCGCAGCGCCTCGGTCAACGAAGAGTTGCGGCGGCGTTCCCGCGAACGGCTGCTGCAGGCCGCGGTCGAACTGGTGGGCGAGCACGGGTACGAGGCGACGACGCTGGCCGCCATCGCCGACCGGGCGGGATCGGCCCGGGGCCTGTGCTCGTACTACTTCCCCGGCAAGCGCCAGCTGGTGCAGTCCGCCGTGCACCGGCTGATGCACCGCACCCTGGAGGAGGCGCTGGAGCGCGAGCCGCGCACCGAGGACGGCCGGGAGCGGATGGCGCGGACCATCGACGCGATCCTGGGACTGGCCGGCGACCGTCCGGTGCTGATGCGCCAGCACATGGCGGGAATCCTTCAGGCCGAGGGCTTCGTGCAGTGCCCCGAGCAGCAGCGCCTGTCCGAGTTGCTGCGCGACACGGTGGCCCGGTACGGCTCCCCCGACGTGGACGCCGACTACCCGATGCTGCGCGCCCTGCTCATGGGGGCGGTCTACGCCGCGCTGGTGCCCGGGGTGCCGATGCGGGTGCCGGTGCTGCGCGCGGAACTCTTCAAGCGCTACCGGCTCGACTGGGGCATGGGCTTCCCGCCGGACACCGGGTCGGACCGGCCGTGCGACACGGACATGTCCCGCTTCTTCGCCACGGGCCGTCCGGCGTCCGCCGTCCTGCCGCCGGACCCGGCGCCGCCGGAGCCCGCGCCGCCCGGGGCGTAGCGGACGGCCGGCCAACGGGAGCCGCGGCCACGACCGTCACGGGCGGGACGTCGTACGGCGGGGCGTCGTGCGCGGGACGTCGTACGCGGGACGTCGTACGCGGGACGTCGTACGCGGGACGTCGTACGCGGGACGTCGTACGCGGGACGTCGTACGCGGGACGTCATACGGCGACACGCCGCCCGTGCGGTGCTGTCGCTCCCCCACGGGTCCGGTCGGTGCGATGCTGGAGCCATCAGCGATCTGCTCCGACCACCGGGGTTAGGAGTTCCGCCGTGCTGCGTGTCGCCGTCGTCGGCTCGGGGCCGAGTGGGTGCTACACCGCCCAGGGCCTCGTCCAGCAGGACCCCTCGGTACGCGTCGACGTGCTCGACCGGCTGCCGTGCCCGTACGGGCTCGTGCGCTACGGAGTGGCGCCGGACCACGAGAAGATCAAGTCCCTGCAGAACAACCTGCGCGCGGTGCTGGAGCACGAGCGGGTCAGGTTCCTGGGCGGGGTGCAGATCGGCGGCCCCGGCGGACTGCCCGCCGCCCGGCTCCTGGAGCTGTACCACGCGGTGGTGTACTGCGTGGGCGCCGCCGCCGACCGCCGGCTCGGCATCCCGGGCGAGGAACTGCCCGGCAGCTGGTCGGCGACCGAGTTCGTGTCCTGGTACAGCGCCCACCCCGACGCCGTGGACGACGGATTCGTACGGGACGTGCGCAGCGCCGTCGTCATCGGCGTGGGCAACGTGGCCGTGGACGTCACGCGGATGCTGGCCCGGGGCGCGGCGGAGCTGAACCCGACGGACATGCCCGAGCCCGTGCTGACCGCGCTGGCCGGGAGCCGGGTCGGCGAGATCCACATGGTGGGGCGCCGCGGCCCCTCCCAGGCCCGCTTCACCACCAAGGAGCTGCGGGAGCTGGGCGCCCTGCCGGACACCGACGTCGTCGTGGACCCGCGGGAGCTGGCCCTGGACCCGGCCCACGCGGACCTCTCGGCGCTGTCCGCCGCGCAACGCCGCAACGTGGAGGTGCTGCGCGGCTGGGCGGCCGGGCCTCCCACGGGCGCCGCCCGCCGCATCCGGCTGCGCTTCTTCCTGCGGCCCGTCGAGCTGCTCGCCGTGCGGGGACGGGTGGGCGCGGTGCGGTTCGAGCGGACCGTACCGGACGGGGACGGCGGGGTCCGGGGGACGGGCCGGTACGAGGACGTCGAGGCGCAGTTGGTGCTGCGGTCGGTGGGCTACCGCGGAGTGCCGCTCGACGGGCTGCCGTTCGACGCGGCCACCGGCACCGTGCCGCACCGTGAGGGGCGCGTGCTGCGCGAGGGCGCCGTCGCGCCGGGCGAGTACGTGGCCGGCTGGATCAAGCGCGGACCCACCGGGGTGATCGGCACCAACCGGCCGTGCGCCAAGGAGACCGTGACGTCGCTGCTGGCGGACGCGCCCGCGCTCGCGCGCAGGCGGGTGTCCGGGGACGCGGTCGCCGTGCTGCGCGCGGAGGGCGTCGAACCGGTCGAGTGGCAGGGCTGGCTGGCCATCGAACGCGCGGAGGCGCGACTGGGCGCCTCGCTGGGCCGCAACGCGGTCAAGCTCCCGGACTGGGACTCCCTGCGGACGGCGGCCCGCACGGCGCTCCCCCGGACCGGCTCGTGAGCGCGGGCGGGCGCGTGCGCCGTGCACCAGTGCCCGAGGTGTGCGACGGGGGCCGTACGCCCTGAGCCCTGGCCCCCTGGACCCCTGGCCCCGGCGCCCCGGCCCCGGCCCCGGCCCCGGCCCCGGCCCCGGCATGAACCCTGTGCCGTGGGTGTGGGGCGTGCCGCGTGTCGCTGTCACGTGTGGCGTGCGGCACTCTGTGAGGCGGTGCCCGCGGGGCGTGGTGGGGTTACGTACGATGAGCCCATGCCGTCCAGCGCCCGGTCCGACTCCGCGACGAGTCCCGCGCGCCGGACGATGTGGCTGGTCCTGGCCGTACTGGCGGGGGTGCTGGGAATGCACGCCCTGTCACCCGCCGGGATGCCCGCGGCGGGCCGGCACACCGTGACGATCCCGGCGGAATCCTCCTCGCACCCCTTCGCGCGCCCCTCCCCGCGCCCCTTCGTGGCACCCGGCCACGGCACCGAGGCGGACTGCCGGCATGCGCCGGACCCGGGCGACGGCGGCCCGGTCATGGACCACGCCGGCGGGACATGCGCGGCAGGCGGTACGCCGGCTCCTTATGCCCCGCCCCCTTTGACGCCCACCCCGGCGCCCCGCGCGGAGCCCGGGACGACCGCCGGTGGTCGCCCGGCCGCGGGAGCGGTCGACGGCCGGGCACCGCCGGACCTCGCCGAACTGCAGCTTCTGCGGCTCTAGAGGCGCCCGCGCGGCATCCCTGACGGGATGGCGTGCCGCGGCCTGCCCGAAACCGCTTCTCCCGCGCGTGGGCGCGGGCGTTCCAAGGAGTTGTACTGCTCATGGCATTCCGTCGATCCCTCGTCCGCCGGGCCGTCGTACCGGCCGCCGCCGCCTTCACCGCCGTGGCGGTGCTGTCCGCCTGTGGCGGCGGCAGCGGCCACGCGGACTCGCCGTCGGACTCTTCCCCGTCCGCCGCCTCGTCGTCCACCGCTGCCGCCGGTTCCACCGGTGCGGGGACGCGGGGCGGCCGTAACGCGCAGGACGTGTCGTTCGCCCAGGGAATGATCCCTCACCACCGGCAGGCCGTGGCGATGGCCGCTCTGGCGCCCGCCCGGGCGAAGTCGGCGCGGGTGAAGGACCTGGCCGGTAAGATCGAGCGGGCACAGGACCCGGAGATCACCACCATGTCCGGCTGGCTGAAGGCCTGGGGCGAGACGGTTCCGGACGAGCACGGCGCGTCCGGAGCGGGGAGCATGCCGGGCATGCACCACTCCGGCTCCTCGATGCCCGGCATGATGTCGGACGACGACATGGCGGAGCTGAAGGACCTGGCCGGTGCCCGCTTCGACAAGGCGTTCCTGGACATGATGATCGCGCACCACCAGGGTGCCGTCGCGATGGCGCGGACCGAGCAGACCCGGGGGTCCTACGGCCCCGCCAGGAAGATGGCCGAGTCGATCGTCGAGTCGCAGTCGGCCGAGATCACTCGGATGAGGAAGCTGCTCGGCGAGCAGTAGCCCGTAGAGCCCGGTCCTCGACCGGTCCTGCCCGTGGGCCCGGGTGCCCCTCGCGGCCGCCCCGGCCCACCGGCCCGGGCCCCGGGCCACGGGCCCGGCCCCGGCCCACGGGCTCGCCCCCTTCGCGGGCGGCCCCGCGCCGGTCTCAGTCCCGTGTCTGCGGCAGCAGACGGGTGACCGTGTGTTCCAGGCGGGGCAGGGCCCGCTGGCCGGCGAGGGCCAGGGCGATGGCCGCCGCCACGCCCGCCCAGGCGACGGGACCGAGGGGGGTGCAGCCGAAGAGGCGGCTGACGCCCGGGGTCTGGACGAGGGCGACGAGGGCGAGGGCGGAGCCGAGGGACGTCAGCCGGACCAGCGGGCTGTCGCGGCGGTCCAGCAGGGTCTGGGCGAGCTGGGTGCCGACCACGCCGCACAGCGCCATCGTGCCGGAGCGGCGGGCGCCGCCGGGTGTGAAGCGGCCGATCAGCCACGCCGTGACCGCCCCCAGGCACGTGGTCAGCGCCCGGTGCCGGATCTGCCGGATCAGCGGCTCGCCGAGGACGGAGCCGGCCGCGTCCTCGGGCGCACCGGCCCTGGCCTGTTCGGCGTCCTCCTTCGGGGTCACCGCCACCGCCATCGCCGGGAACAGGTCCGTGAACAGGTTGACCATCAGCATCTGCCGGGTGGACAGCGGCGCCCTGCCGGACAGCAGCGTGCCGAGGATGCCGAAGGCGACCTCGCCCGCGTTGCCGCCGATGAGGATGGCGATGGCGTCGGCGACGCTGTGCCACAGCGCGCGGCCCTCGCCGACGGCGTCGATCAGGAGGGTGAGGTCGTCGTCGGTGAGCACGATGTCGGCGGCGTTGCGGGCCGCCGCCGAGCCACGGGCGTTGATGCCCACGCCGATGTCGGCGGCGCGGATGGCCGCGGCGTCGTTGGCGCCGTCGCCGACCATGCCGACCACCCGGCCCGCGTCCCGCAGCGCCTCGACGACCTGGAGCTTCTGCTCGGGCGCCACCCGGGCCACCACGCCCGCGTCGCGCAGCATCCCGGCCCGGGCCGAGCGGTCCGCGGCGGCCAGTTCGTCCCCGGTGACCACCGTGGTGTCCTCGGGCCAGCCCAGCTCGGTGGCGATCGAGCGGGCGGTCTGCGGATGGTCGCCGGTGAGCATGACCGGCCGTACGCCCTCGTCGTACAGACCCCGCACCAGGGCCGTGGACGTCTCGCGCGGCACGTCCGACAGGCCCAGCAGCCCGGTGAACTCCAGGCCGCCCAACGGCTCTTCGAGGACGTCGGCCTCCTGCTCGTGCGCGGCGAGCCGGCGCTCGGCCACCGCGAGGACGCGCAGCCCGCCGCCGGCCAGTTCGTGCGCGGTGTCACCGGCGTGGGCGGGGAGGCCGGAGCAGGCGGGCAGGACGGTCTCGGGGGCGCCCTTGACCACGAGCGTCCGCGGACCGTCCCCGGCGCGGCCGACCGCGGCCGCGTAGCCGCGCGCGGCTTCGAACCCGAGTATCTCGAGCTGGGTCCAGTCCGGGTCGGGGCCGGCCGCGTCGAGGACGGCCTCGTCGGTGGCGTGCACGGGCCGGTCCGAGCCCCCGTTGGTCCGCGGACAGGCCCGGGCGGCGGTGCGCAGGGTGGCCGCGGAGGCCGCCTCGCCCACGACGCGGACCGCCCCGTCCGCGTCCGAGACCCGGACCAGCCGCAGCCGGTTCTCGGTGAGGGTGCCGGTCTTGTCGAAGCAGATGGTGTCCATCCGCCCGAGGGCCTCCAGCGTGCGCGGGGTGCGCACCAGCACCCCGTAGCGGCTGAGCCGCCGGGCGGCCGCCAGCTGGGCCACCGTGGCCACGAGCGGCAGCCCCTCGGGGACGGCGGCCACGGCGACGGCGACGCCGCCGCTGACCGCCTCGCGGATCGGGGTGCCGCGCAGCAGGGCCAGACCGGTCACGGCCGCGCCGCCCGCGAGCGTCAACGGCAGTGCCTCGCGGGTGAGTTCCTGGAGCCTGGCCTGGACCCCGCCGGCCGGGGGCGTACGGGCGGCCAGGTGCACGGCACGGGCGGCCTCGGTGCGGTCGCCGGTGTCCACCACCACGGCGCGGGCCTCCCCCGCCACCACGGTGGTCCCCTCGAAGACCATGCACAGCCGGTCGGCGACGGCGGCGTGCGGGGTCGGGTCGGTCTGCTTCTGCACCGGCAGGGACTCGCCCGTGAGCGCGGACTCGTCGACCTCCAGGCCGTCCTCCCACAGCAGCCGGGCGTCGGCGGGCACCACGTCGTCGCCCTTCAGCTCGATCACGTCCCCGGGACGCAGCTTTCCGGCCTCGACCGTGCGGGTGCCGCCCGCCGGGGCCTCGGTCGGCGGCAGCGCCACGCGTGCCTTCCGCTTCTGGTCCGCGAGCAGCCCTGACAGCGCCCGCTCGGCGCGCAGCCGCTGAACGCCGCCGACCAGGGCGTTCAGGTCGAGGGCGCCGACCACCAGCAGGGCGTCCATCACGGAGCCGAGGATCGCCGAGGCCGCCGAGCCCACCGCCAGCACCGGGGTGAGGGGGTCGTGCAGCTCGCCGCGCACGGCCAGACCGAGCCGGTAGGTCCAGCGCGCCGGAGCGACGGCCGGATGCCGGGTGACGGCGCCGGCGGCCCTGCGGGCCTGGGCGGTGGCGCGCTGGAGCGGGGTCGGCGCGGCGTCCGGCTCCCGCCGGACCCGCTCCCGGGCCTCGTCGAGGCCGAGTTCGTGCCAGTGCACGCGCGGGCGGGGGTGCGGGGCGCGGGCCGCCGCGACCGCGAGGGCGGCGCGGGCCCCGGACAGCAGGGCGATCGCCGCGCCGGCGTCGACCGGTGCGTGCCGCAGCCCGGGCAGCACGGCCGGGCGCCGCTTCCCGCCCGTGGACCCGCCGATCGCGACCAGCAGCCCGGAGAGGGCGGCACCGGAGCGGGCCAGCGTCTGCGCCCGGTGACCGACGGCGCGGGCGGCGGGTACGGCGGTGAGCAGCCGCCACACGTCGGGCAGGCCGTGCAGGGCCAGGATGTCCGCGCCCCACACGACCGCGCCGTCCCGGTCGGTGAGGGCGACGGCGATGTCGCTCGCCCGCAGGCCGGCCAGCACGCCGTGCTCGTCGGCGGAGCGCATGCGGGCCACGGTGACGACCGCGCCCTCCGCGCCCTCCTCGCCGCGCAGCCCGTGGACCACGTCGTCCAGCGGGCGCCGGGCGTCGACGACCTCGTCGGCGAGGCCGGTGAAGTCCTCCAGGGCCGGGTGGTCCACGACCACGACCCTCAGCCCGGCCCGGCGGGCCGCGTCCAGGACCGGTTCGGCCCACGGGTCGGCCTCACCGTCCTCGGTGCGCATCGCGCTCGGGTGCAGCACGACGGTGCCGGCCATCTCGATCTGCCGCAGCCGGTCCGGGTCGCGGACCAGCGCGCCCGTGCGGGCGAGCGCCGCGCTGAGGACGGCGTGGAAGACGGCGGGCCCGTACCGGGCGGCCTTGGGCGAGCCGGCGAGCACCGCTTCGGCGGCCTCGGCGCCGTCGTGCTTGACCAGCAGCGTCGCCGCCGCGCCGGCCAGGCTGCCGGCGGACGCGTGGTTGGCGTACTCCTGGGCCGGCGAGATGCGCATCGGCGGGCGGGGGGAGCCGTCGGTGGCCACGCTGACCCGGTCCGGGGCGCACAGCTCGTCGTGGAACGCGTCGAACGCGGCCGTACGGGCCACCGTCTCGGCCAGCTGGCAGGCGCGCAGCGCGCCGTCCAGGACCAGCGAGGTGGGGGTCTGGCCGGCGCCGTGCACGGCGGCGTTCGCCCAGGCCAGCAGGATGTCCATGCGGGAGCCGCCGATCCGGCCGCTCACCAGGGCGCGGAAGCGGGGGTTCTCCCGCGCCAGCGTCACCGCCGCGGTGACCAGGCGGGGCGAGGGCGGCAGGCGCAGCAGGTAGGCGGTGAGCCCCGCGCCGATGCCCACCGCGTCGGCCGCCAGCGTGACGGCGGCGGCCCGCACCCCGGCGGGGTCGGCCGGGTGGGTGGTCTCCTCCGGGTCGCCGCCCGCCAGGGCCAGCCCGTGCCGGGCGGCGAGGTCGGCGGCGTGGTCCACGACCTCGTCGGCGACCGCGTCCTCGGCCACGGTGACGACCAGGCGCGCGAGTCCTTCGTCCCAGTACGCGACCAGCACGTCGGGCCGCTCGGCGAGCGTGGCGGCCACACGGCGCGCCAGGTGCCGCGTGCCGCCCGTGCGCCGCACCCGCTCCGCGTCCGCCGCGCACACCCGCAGATGCGCCCGGGCCCCGGACCGCCAGTGGTCCCCCCTGCCGGCCAGCGCGTGGCGGGCGACGCGCGCCACGCGAGTGGCGGCGTCCGCGCCGCGCACGCCGGCCCGTGCCGTTCCGGCCACCGCGCCGGCGACCGCCCCGGCGGCGGGCGCGGCCGCCCGTGCGAGCAGCCGGGGCGCGGCCGGCAGCAGGCGGGCGGCGGCCGAGGGCGCCACCGGCAGTCCGAGCACCATCGCACGGGCCTCAGAGGGTGGTGCGGTCGGGCCGTGCCGTGGGACCGAGCGGTCCGGCGGATGCCTGGCCCTTCTGCGCCTTGCCGCGGGTCGTACCGGAGCCGGCACCGGTGGTGCGGCGGGGGTCCGTGCCCGTGCTCGTATCCGTGCTTGCGCTCGTACTTGTACCTGTGGTCGTACTCGTGCCTGCGCTCGTACTCGTATCTGTGGTCGTACTCGTATCTGTGGTCGTGCTTTCGCCTGTGTCGGTGTCGGTGGGGACGCCCGTGTCGGTGTCGGTGGTGTCGGTGGTAGCGGCGGTGTCCGGCGACCGCAGGGCCGCGGTACCGAGGTCCTGCGCGGGGTCGCGGGCCGGGGCCGCTGGGCCGGCGTCGGCGGCGGGCGCGGCGGTCTGCCCGGCGGCCGGTTCGCCGACGTCCGGTCCGCTGGCGCCGTCCGCGGGCCGTTCGGGCCGCGGCTGGGTCAGCCAGGCCACGGCGGCTCCGGTGAGCGCGACGGGCCACTCCACCACTCCCGCGACGCCGAGCACCCCGGCCCCGGTGTACACCGCCAGCCGCCGCCCGCGCGGCGACACGGCGCCGACCTTGTCCAGCGTTCCCTGGGCGGCCCTGCCGACCATGCCGGCGCCCGGCACCCTCCGCAGCACCGAGGCAGCGCCGTGCAGGGGCGCCGCAAGGACCGACGACGACTTCTGCTCAGCCATGGCTCTCCGTAGGGTCGGTCGGATCGCTTCCCGTGCGCGACGGGTGCCCGCGTGCGTGCTGCTCATCCCGTCTTTCTCAGGGAACGTCACCCTTCACCGCCCCGCCACCGGACTCGGCCGGCCACCCGGTTCACCACGGCGTTTTCCGACCCGCTTGCGACCCACTTGCGACCCGCTTGCGGCCCAGCCCCGCCTTCGAACGCCAAGCCGCCGAATGTCGTCCGCGGGAGCCTGTTGACGTCGTCCTCCCGGCGCCGGCGTGGACGCCGCCAGCGGCTGTCCGCCGTGCGCGGCCGTCCGGTCACCGTCCCGCGCGGCCGAGCATCTCCTCGGTCAGCTCCCGCCGGTGACCGGTGTAGGCGGCGCGCAGCGCGGGACCGGGCCAGTCGTCGGGCAGCAGCGCGGCGGGCAGGACGGGGTCGGCGAGCAGATGCCGGACCACGGCCGCGAGGACGGTGAAGCGGTCGGCCGGCCGCCCGGCGCGGTCCACATGGCCGAGCAGCGCCCGGGCCGTCGCCGCCCACGCGTCGAGCGGCCACAGGCGCGCGGCGAGCTCCGCGGCGGATTCCCGGGGCCGGGCGGTGAGGCGCTGGACCACCGGGTCGAGGTCCGTGGGCCAGGGGCGGCGCAGGTTGGCGGGGCGCAGCCAGACGCCCTCGCGGAGTTCGGCGAGCCTGAGCGCGGTCAGCCGGGTGCGCAGTTCGGCGCGCTCGGCGGGTTCCCGGCCGGTCGCCGTCACCACGACCATCTCCCAGTCCCCGTTCCAGGCGAGCGTCGCCGGATGCACGGCGACGTCCTGGCGGCGCTGCCGTTCCAGCAGCCGCTCGCTGAGTCCGTAGACCCCCTCCGAACGCCGCAGGTCCCCGGCCGCCACCATGCGGCTGAGCGCGGCCCGCAGGGTGGAGCCGCCGACACCGAACGGCTCGACGGCCCGCACCAGGTCCCTCACCGGGAGCTCGGGCGGATGCGTGCCCAGCAACAGGCTGAGGACGACCGACCGCGCGGACAGCGGGCGCAGGCCGGCCGCGGCGGGCTCCTGGGAGACGTTCATGGTCACGTACTGTACGGACCTTCCTCTTGTTGCATCATTGCTACGGTCGCAGGGGAAGTGCAACACTGCCCGCATGGCCTCCACACTCGAGCACGCGCCGCAGTCCGCCGGCCACGCCGGTCCCGCCACCGCCACCGCCACCGCCACCGCCACCCACGACGTCAGTAACCAGGCCCCGCCCCTGTCCCCCTACGACGCCTCGGACGACCGGGCACTGCTGGAGGGGCTGCACCGGGAGGGCGCCGGCTGGGCCGAGCAGGACCTGCGGCGGCTCGGGACGCTCGCCGGCAGCGCGCAGGTGCAGGAATGGGCCGACCTGGCCAACCGGTACGAGCCGGAGCTGCGCACGCACGACCGGTACGGCCACCGGATCGACGAGGTCGAGTTCCACCCGAGCTGGCACCATCTGATGCGGGCCGCGGTCGCCGAGGGCCTGGCCGGCGCGCCGTGGGCGGACGAGCGTCCCGGCGCCCATGTGGCCCGGACGGCGGGCGGTCTGGTGTGGGGGCACACCGACGCCGGGCACGGCTGCCCCACCTCGATGACCTACGCCGCCGTACCCGCCCTGCGCGCCCAGCCCGAACTCGCCGCCGTCTACGAGCCGCTGCTGACCAGCCGGGTGTACGAGCCCGGCCTGCGCACGCCGGCCGAGAAGCGCGGGCTGCTCGCGGGCATGGGCATGACCGAGAAGCAGGGCGGCTCGGACGTGCGGACCAACACGACGGCCGCCACACCGACCGCCGAACCGGGCGTCTACACGCTGCGCGGGCACAAGTGGTTCACCTCGGCGCCCATGTGCGACGTCTTCCTGGTGCTCGCCCAGGCCCCGGGCGGCCTCTCCTGCTTCCTGGTGCCGCGCGTCCTGCCCGACGGCACCCGCAACACCTTCCGCATCCAGCGGCTCAAGGACAAGCTGGGCAACCGGTCCAACGCCTCCTCGGAGCCGGAGTTCGACGGGACGGTGGCCTGGCTGGTGGGGCCCGAGGGGCGGGGTGTGAAGACCATCATCGAGATGGTCAACTGCACGCGGCTGGACTGCGTGATGATGTCGGCGGCGCTCATGCGCAAGACGCTCGTGGAGGCCGGCCACCACGTGCGGCACCGCCGTGCCTTCGGCGCACTGCTCGCCGACCAGCCGCTCATGCGCAACGTGCTCGCCGATCTGGCGCTGGAGTCGGAGGCCGCGACCACACTGACGCTGCGGCTGGCGGGCGCGGCCGACCGGGCGGTGCGCGGCGGCCACGGGGAGGAGACCGCGTTCCGGCGGATCGCGACCGCCGTCGGCAAGTACTGGGTCACCAAGCGGGGCCCGGCCTTCACCGCGGAGGCCCTGGAGTGCCTGGGCGGCAACGGCTACGTGGAGGACTCGGGCATGCCCCGGCACTACCGGGAGGCGCCGCTGCTGTCGATCTGGGAGGGCTCGGGCAACGTCAACGCCCTGGACGTGCTGCGCGCCCTGGGCCGTGAACCCGGCACCGCCGACGCGCTCTTCGCCGAACTGGACCTGGCCCGGGGTGCCGACGCCCGGCTGGACGCGGCCGTGGCGCGCGTCAAGGACGGGCTCGCCGAGGCGTCCCCGGCGGGCGCCCGCCGTCTGGTGGAGCGGATGGCGCTGGTCCTCCAGGCCTCGCTTCTGGTACGGCACGCGCCGTCCGCCGTCGCCGACGCCTTCTGCGCCACCCGCCTCGGCGGCGACTGGGGCCACTCCTTCGGCACCCTGCCGGACACCGCGGACCTCGACACCATCCTCGAACGGGCCCTCCCCGGGCTGGGGTGACCGGGGAGGCGGGGCCGGCGAGGCAGGCGGGGGCCGGGTACGGCACCGGCCTTGGGCCCGGTGCCGGGCCGGGGCTGAGGCGTGGGCGGGGCGGGGCTCGGTCCGTGGGCGGGGGCTTGCTCCGTGGGCGGGGGCTTGCTCCGTGGGCGGGGGCTCGGTCCGTGGGCGGGGGCTCGGTCCGCGGGCAAGGGCTCGGTCCGCGGGCAAGGGCTCGGTCCGCGGGCCGCAGTCCGACCCTTGGCCGGGTGCTCGGCCGGTAGCCGACGGCTTGGCCTGGAGCCGACAGTTCGGCCCGTGGCCGGGGCACGGCCTGTGGCCGGCAGCCCGGCCGTTGGCCGGGTCCTCGGCCGGTAGGCGACGGCTCGGCCTGCAGCCGACAGTTCGGCCCGTGGCCAGCAGCCCGGCGCGTAGCCGGGGGCTGGGCCCATGGCCAGGCGCTCGGGCCGTAACCGACGCCTCGGCCCGTAGCCGGTAGCCGCCTTCGGGCCGGTCGCCGGGTTCCGGTGCGCATCGGGTTCCGGTGCACGTCGGGTTCCGGTGGCCGCCGGGATTCAGTGGCCGAGTCCGTCGCCGGGCCGGGCCGGTCGCCCGGCCTGCCACCGGTGACCGGGCCGCGGGGATCGTCCCGCGGTGCCCGTACCGCGGTGCCCGTACCGCGGTGCCCGTACCGCGGTGCCCGTACCGCGGTGCCCGTACCGCGGTGCCCGTACCGCGGTGCCCGTACCGCGGTGTCCGTGCCGGGCGGGTGACCCGCCCGGTGACGGCGGCGGCGTTCCGGCCGGCGGCGGTTGCGGACCTCCGCGTAGGACCGTGGCCCGCCCGGAGGTCCGATGTCCGGATGCCGACCTCCGGTGTCCGGTGGCGGTCCATCGGCCGGCGGCCCGACACCGGTCGGGCCGCGGCCAATGGCCTGCCCTCCCCCCGGCCGGTGGCCGCGGTGCCGCGCGTGCGGCGAGCGGCTCCCGGCCCCGCGCGGTGTCACCAGGTCTTGCGGCCCCACAGCGGGCCGAAGCGTGCCCATTCGGCGTCCCACTGTTCCATGCGGCGGCGCTCCAGGCGGCCACGCAGGACCCTGCCGGTGACGAACGGGGCGGCGGCGGCGCCGACGCCCACCAGCCCGCCGATCACGACGGCGTGGGTGCGGGCCTGGGCGGCCGTCGCGGGACGGCTGACCAGCCGCCCCGCGGGGTCGGTCCACACGGTGACCGCGGTGCCGGGGCGGCTGCCCGACCGCACCCGGGCCTGGCCGGTGTGCGGGACGCCGTCCCTGTCCGTCCAGCGCACCTTCGCCCACACCCGCAGGGCGGTGTCCGCACCCCGGGCGCTCCCGTCGCCGGCGGAGGCGGCGCCACCGGCGTCGTCCCGGGAGTCGGCCGGCGGGCGCGCGCCGGGCGCCTGTTCGGTCACCAGCGCGACCGTCGGCCGCCAGTCGAGCCGCTCGCGGGCCAGCCCGTGCTCCACTCCCCGGGTCGCCGTCCATCCGGCGAGCACTCCGGCGAGGACGGCGACCACCCAGGTGCCGAGCACCACCCAGGCCTCCACCGTGTCGGCGCGGCGCTTGAGCGCATTGCGACGCCACCGCCACAGCCACGCCTTCGGACCACGGAACGCCATCGACGGCCCCTCCTCACACGCTCGCCCGCACGACCGGACGTGCCGGACCGCCCTCCCATACGGGGGACGGCCGCCGGATGCTCACGCCGCCTCGGCGGCCCGGCGCCGTCGCGGGGGCCGTCGGCGGAGTCGGCGACACCCCGGCTTCGCCGCGCTGACCTGCGTGAACGCGTCGGCGGACGTGACTGTCAGTGGTGGGGTGCAGACTGGCCGGTGTCCGTGACAAAGGTGTCCGGAAGACGACCTCGCGGAGGTGATCGGCATGACCGCGGTACTGCTCGCCGTGGGCACGCGCAAGGGCCTGTTCATCGGGCGTCGCAGGGGCGGCGCCTGGGAGTTCGACGACCATCCCTGTTTCAACGCCCAGGCCGTGTATTCGGTCGCCGTCGACACCCGCGGCCCGGTCCCGCGGCTGCTGGCCGGCGGCGACAGCTCGCACTGGGGACCTTCCGTTTTCCACTCCGACGACCTCGGCCGGACGTGGACCGAGCCGGCCCGGCCGGCCGTCAAGTTCCCCAAGGACACCGGCGCCTCGCTGGAGCGGGTGTGGCAGCTGCACCCGGCCGCGGCGGAGCCGGACGTGGTGTACGCGGGCACGGAACCGGCCGCGCTGTACCGCTCGGAGGACCGCGGCGAGAGCTTCGAACTGGTCCGCCCGCTGTGGGAGCACCCGACCCGGTCCAAGTGGGTCCCGGGCGGCGGCGGCGAGGGTCTGCACACGGTGGTGACGGACCGGCGCGACCCGAAGGCCGTGACGGTCGCCGTCTCCACCGCCGGGGTGTTCCGCACCATGGACGGCGGCGCGAGCTGGACGCCCTCCAACTCCGGGGTGTCCGCGGTGTTCCTGCCCGACCCGGACCCGGAATTCGGCCAGTGCGTCCACAAGGTCGCGCAGGACGCGGCCGACCCGGACCGCTTGTACCTGCAGAACCACTGGGGGGTGTACCGCAGCGACGACGCGGGCGCGCACTGGACGGACATCGGCGAGGGGCTGCCGTCGACCTTCGGCTTCGCCGCGGCCGCCCATCCGCACCGCGGCGGCACGGCCTATGTGTTCCCCATCAACGCCGACGCCGACCGGGTGCCCGCCGGCCGCCGCTGCCGGGTGTTCCGCACGGCGGACGCCGGCCGCAGCTGGGAGCCGCTCACGGCGGGACTGCCGCAGGAGGACCACTACGGCACGGTGCTGCGCGACGCGCTGTGCACGGACGGCGCCGACCCCGCGGGCGTGTACTTCGGCAACCGCAACGGCGAGGTGTACGCGTCCGCGGACGACGGAGACAGCTGGCAGTTGCTGGCCTCGCACCTGCCGGACGTCCTGTGCGTACGGGCGGCGGTGATCGATTGAGCGCGAGCACGGCAGCGGACGTCGTCAACCCGGGCGCGGGCAGCGGGCGTTCGGCGAACGGCACGGTCCGGTCGTCTCCGGTCCGTCTTCCGCCACCGCGTGATCGCGGCGGCGCGGACGGCAGTAGGGTGACGCCCGTGGCACCACGACCCCTGCATGAAATCGTCGAACCGGGCTGGGCGAAGGCCCTGGAGCCCGTGGCCGGACGGATCGCCGCGATGGGCGACTTCCTGCGCGCGGAGATCGCCGCGGGACGCACCTACCTGCCGGCCGGACCGAACGTCCTGCGCGCCTTCCAGCAACCCTTCGACGAGGTGCGCGTCCTGATCGTCGGCCAGGACCCGTACCCCACGCCCGGGCACGCGGTGGGCCTGTCGTTCTCCGTGGCGCCCGAGGTGCGCCCGCTGCCCGGCAGCCTGATCAACATCTTCCGGGAGCTGCACAGCGACCTGGGGCTGCCGCAGCCGTCCAACGGCGACCTGACGCCCTGGTCGCGGCAGGGCGTGCTGCTGCTCAACAGGGCGCTCACCACGGCCCCGCGCAGACCGGGCGCGCACCGCGGCAAGGGCTGGGAGGAGGTCACCGAACAGGCCATCCGGGCGCTGGCCGCGCGCGGCAAGCCGCTGGTGTCGATCCTGTGGGGCCGCGACGCCCGCAACCTCCGTCCGCTGCTGGGGGCCCTGCCGTCGGTGGAGTCCGCGCACCCCTCCCCGATGTCCGCCGACCGCGGCTTCTTCGGCTCCCGGCCGTTCAGCCGCGCCAACGACCTGCTGATCAGGCAAGGAGGGCAGCCGGTGGACTGGCGTCTGCCGTGACGGGACGGCCGCAGGCCGCGCCGGGATTCCTCGCCGCGGACTCGGGAGGTTCGGGGCTCCGGGTCGTCGTCGGGGTGCCCGGGCGCGGGCCGCTGGCGCAGCGCGCCTCGGGGCAGCCGGTGCGCACGGGCGCCCGGGGCATCGATCCCGGCCATCTGATGGAGCAACTGGTGCCCCTGGTGCGGGCGTTGTCGGCCGAGACCGGGGTACGGCGGCTGGAGACGGCCGTCGTGGGTGCCGCGGGGTTCGCCACCCTGGGCGACGCCCTGCGCGCCGAACTGCCCGGAGCGCTGGCCCGTGAGCTCGGGGTGCGCTCGGTCGCGCTGGTCGCCGACGCCGTGTCCGCCTACACCGGCGCCCTGGGACCGCGCCCCGGCGCCGTGATCGCCGCCGGCACCGGCCTGATCGCGATCGGCACCGATCTGGTCGCGTGGCGACGCGCGGACGGCTGGGGCCATCTGCTGGGCGACTGCGGCAGCGGGGCGTGGATCGGCCGGGCGGGGCTGGAGGCGGCGCTGCGCGCCCATGACGGCCGGGACGGCGGTTCGGTGGCGCTGCTGGCCCGCGCCGAGGACATGTTCGGGCCGATGCCGCGCCTGCCCGGACAGCTGTATCCGCGTGGCGACCGTGCCGCCGTGCTCGCCTCCTTCGCGCCCCAGGTGGCGGCCTGCGCCCCGGGCGACGATGTGGCGGCCGGCGTGCTGCGGGCGGCGGCCCGGCACATGGCCGACTCGGCCGCCGCCGTCTGCCCGCCCGGGGGCGAGCCCCGCCTCGCCCTCACCGGCGGCCTGTTCAAGCTGGGCGATCCGCTCCTCGTCCCGCTGGAGCGGGAGCTGGCCGACCGGCTGCCGCACGCGCGGCGGGTCCCCGCGGAGGGCGATCCGCTGCACGGCTCCGTGCGGATCGCGACCGATCTGGCGCGCGGAGTGCTCGCCCTGCCGGCCGACGACACGATGCTGTACGTTCCGGCACCGCAAGGGGGTTGAACCGGCCCACGTCCGGACGTGTCCGCTGTCGGCCGGACAAGTGGGCACGTGCGCCGGGCGAGTTGTCCGGTCCGCTCCGATTGCGTCCGTCGATCGGGGCGGATCGGTACGCAACCGATCAGACAAAACCGGACGGATACCGCTCACCTGCACCCTCCCCGAACAGGGGAGCCAGGAAAACCAGTAACATGCGGCGCCATGAGCTCCCCCACTGGGCCCGCCGGCCTGCCTGTACGAATGCCGCGCCCCCGCCAGCCCGGGCGGCACCGCCGACCCGAACCGCTGGCGGCTCCCGAGGGCGCGCCCGCGCTCGTCCTCGCGGTGCCGGGCACGCCCGGGACCGCCACGCGCGGTCTCGCCGAGGAGGTCGTGAGCATCGCCCGCTCCGAGCTGCCCGGCCTCGACGCCCGGATCGGGTACCTCGACGGGGACGACGAGGAGTTCCCGACCCTCCAGACCGTGCTCGCGCGCGCGGCCGACGAGCGCACCGCCCGCTATGAGCAGGCGCTCGCCGCGGGCGTGGAGGCCAAGGAGCCGGAGGGCCCGGTCGCGGTCGTCGTGCCGCTGCTGGCCGGTCCGGACAACGCGCTGCTGCGCCGGCTGCGCCAGGCCGTCATGGACAGCCGGGTCGCCGCGGAGCTGACCGACGTGCTCGGCCCGCACCCGCTGCTCGCCGAGGCGCTGCACGTGCGTCTGTCGGAGGCGGGTCTGGCCCGCGCCGACCGCGCCCGCCTGTTCACCGTGGCGACCGCCGCGGACGGCATCGTGCTGGCCTCGGTCGGCGGTGAGGAGGCCGTGCAGGCCGCCGGCATCACCGGCATGCTGCTCGCCGCCCGCCTGGCCGTGCCCGTGATGGCCGCGGCGCTCGACGAGGAGGGCTCGATCGCCTCCGTCGCCGAGCAGCTGCGCTCGTCCGGTTCCCAGCAGCTGGCCCTGGCGCCGTACCTGATCGGGCCGGAGATCGAGCCGGAGCTGCTGCAGGCCGCCGCCGAGGAGGCGGGCTGCTCCGCCGCCGAGGCGCTCGGCGCCTACCCGGCGATCGGCAAGCTGGCCCTGGCCAAGTACACGACGTCTCTCGGCATCGCCCCGCCGCAGCCGCAGGGCGCGCCGGTCCGCTGAGCCCCGCGTCACCGCCCGGGCCGCACACCGTGCGCCGTGGGCCCGCCCCCCCGCTGCCGGAGGGCGGGCCCTCGGCGTACCGGCCGCCGCCACGCCGCCGGTGATCCGCGGACCCGCCGGGGATCCGCGAACCTGCCGGGGATCCGCGGACCCGTGCGGCACCGAGCCGGGCCGCGCGCCGGCGTGCGCGCTCAGCCGATGACCACACAGGACGCCGCGGGCACCTGGACGGCGCCGGCCCACTCGGGAACTCCGGTCCCCGGGTGCACGGCGAACCAGGTGACGTCCCCGGAGCGCTCGTTCGCGACGTACAGAAAGCCGCCGGACAGGGTGAGGGCGCGCGGCCAGTGACCGCCGCAGGGCACGGTGGCGACCGGCCGCAGCCGTTCCCCGCCCTCCTCGACGGCGAACACCGACAGCATGTCCGCGCCGCGCGTGGCGGTCCACAGGAACCGTCCGTCGGGCGCGACCACCACCCCGGAGGGGTAGGCGTCGCCGGCCGGGGCGTCCGGCAGGAGCGGCGTCTCGGTCAGCGGTCCGAGGGTGCCGGCCCGCGCGTCCCAGCGACAGACGGTGACGGTGGGGGTGAGCTCGTTGACGACGTAGGCGTGGTCGCCGTCCGGGTGGAAGGCCAGGTGGCGGGGTCCCGAGCCGGGACGCAGCGCGACCTCCCGGTGCACCGCGAGCCGCCCGTCCGTCAGTGTGCACACGCGCACCGAGTCGGTGCCGAGGTCGACGCTCACGATCCACCGGCCGCTGGGGTCCGGCTGGACCTGGTGGGCGTGCGGACCCCGCTGCCGGCGTTCGTGGGGGCCGGAGCCGGTGTGCCGCAGCACGTCCGAGGGGGCGCCGGCGAGACGCCCGTCGGCACGGACGGGAACCGCGCTGACGCTGCCGGAGCCGTAGTTCGCGGTCAGGACGTGGCCCGCGGCCAGGCTCAGATGGGTCGGGCCGCTGCCGTCGATCCGCACCGGTGGCCCGCTGGGCTCGATCGTCTCCCCCTTCACCCGGTACGCGGCGACGGCGCCGTCCTCCGTCTCGCTGACCGCGTAGAGCATGCGGCCGTCCGCCGACAGGGCCAGGTAGGAGGGGTCCGGCACGCCGTCGGCGCTGCCGAGCGGGGTCAGCGCGCCGCCGTGCCCGGCGACCGCGGCGGTGACGATGCCGGAACCTCCCGCCGCCGTGAACGATCCGATGAACGCCCGCCGTCGCCGCCTGTCGCCGTCCGCCACCGCTGCTTCCCCTCTCCGCCGGCCCGTCGGCCCGCCGTGGGCGACGCTAGCAGTTGATCAAGCCAGGTCTAGACCAACGCGCCGAGGCCGAGGGGGCGCCGACGCCTGGCCGGCGCACCGACCCGTTCCTGCCGGCCTCCCACGGCACGGCCGGCATGCACGCGGGCGCATCCCACGGCCCGGCAGGCACGCACGCGGGCGTCCCGCGGCCCCGGCGGGGATGTACGCAGGTGTCCGGCACCGCGGCCGGATGCACGAGCCGTCACGCGCCGGCCGGGTTCAGCAGCCGTCACGCCCCGGCCGGGTTCACCCGGCCGTCAGGCGCCGCGGCCGGAGTCGCGCAGGCGTCCGCCGCCCACCCCACCGGGAGCGCGCGCACGTCCGCCACCCGCGCCGGGGCCACGCCCGTGCCCACCATCCCCCCCCGCCGGCGTCACGCAGGCATCCGGCAGAACCCGCTGAGGCCTCGCAGGCATCCGCCGCCCCACCGGCGTCGCGCAGGCATTCACCACCCCCCACGGGCCGCGCCCGTGCCCGGCACCCCGCCGGGCCGGGGATCAGGCAGGCATCCGCCACCTCTGTGCCCGGCGCCCCCACCGGGGTCGGGCACGGGTCCGGCGACCGGCGGGGTCGTACCCGCGGCCGCGCCCCCGCCGGGTCACGCGCCGGCGAGTGGGGATCCGGAGGGGGCGCGCAGTGGTGCGGCGAGTTCCGCCAGCGCGTGCTCCAGGCCGTGGACGTGGGTGAGCGCCACAGGGGCCGGCGCCGGCCGGACGGTGCCGGAGGTGCCCTGCCCGGGGGCCGCCGCTGTGGGGGCCTGCTCGGGGCCGCCGGTGGTGAGCGCCTCCACCGCGGCCTCGACCCGCAGGCACGCGGCGGCCAGGCGGGCGTCGTGGGAGGCTTCCGGGTCGGCGGCGACGGCGACGAGGCCGCGGATCTCGCGGGCGCAGTCGTCGAGCAGGGCCAGCACCCGACGGGCCCGGCGCCTGCGGCCGCGCATCGGGTTCAGCGGGTGGGTGAGCGGGGCCACGGAGATCCGTACCCGGCCGAGCAGCTGTTCGAGCTCGGCGACCAGGGGCGCCGGGTCGGCGTCCGCGACGCCGGCGAGCCGCGCGGCTGCCTCGGTGGTGCACGCGTGGACGCAGCGCAGGGCGCGCTGGATCCACGCCCCGGTGACGGCGTGGGTGCTGACGGGCAGGACGAACAGCACGGCCAGCCAGGCCCCGAGCGCGCCCACGGCGGTCTCGCCGAGCCGCACGGCGAGCAGTCCAGGACTCAGGACGCCCAGCAGGCCGTAGAGCGACTCCGCCAGGACCGTGACCCACAGCATCATCCAGGTGTAGGACACGGCGGCCGTGTAGAAGATGCCGAAGACGCCGACGGCGGCGAGGGCGGCCGTCGGCAGCGCGGCGCCGTGCAACGGGAGGACGGCCGCGGCGCCGAGTCCGGCGCCGAGGGCGGTTCCGAGCACCCGGCGGAAGCCGCGGACCAGGGTCTCGCCGCGCGAGGCGGTGTTCACGAAGACCCACCAGGTGGCGCCGACGGCCCAGTACCAGCGCTGCCCGGACAGCAGCTGGCCGGCCACGAGCGCGAATCCGGCGCCGGCGGTCGCCTGGACGGCCTGCCGGGTGGTCACCCGCGCCAGTCCGGTGCCGGCCGGCGACGGCGGTACGGCGGCCGGGGGCCGGCCTCGCTCGTAGCACCACACCCCGAACCGGACCGCGGCCGCCGTCGCCACGGAGAGCAGGACGGCGACGGCCAGCTCGGGCAGCTGCCCGGGCGTGGCGTGCAGGAACTGGGCCACGAAGAAGGTCATGAACGCGAACACGCCGAGGCTGTGCCCGCGCGGTCCCCAGCGGCGCGCGTACACGCCCGCGCCCACCACGGCGAGGAAGGCGAGGTCCCGCGGCACGGGGTGGTCCTGCAGCCCGGCCGCGACCGCCAGTACGGGCAGCCCCACGGCCGGCAGCAGCGCCGTCGTGACGGCCTGGCCGCGGACCGTGGGGTCGGCGACGGTGAACAGGGTGAGCAGCGCGGCGAGCCCACCGGTCACGACGCCCGGCAGGGAGTGCCCGGCCACACCGCAGACGGCGGCCGCGAGACCGATGCCGAGGACCGCGCGGGTGGCGAAGCGCAGCCTCGCCCGCCCCGGGTCCGGCGCCATGAACACCCTCTTCAGCACCGCGTACCGCCCCCCTCGGAAGACCTGGAACGCCCGGTCGGAACGCCGGGCCGCCGGGAACCCCGGCATGAAAAAGGCGCCGCGGGAATCCGCAGCGCCATCGACCGGTCCATGAGAACATCACCACCGCCCATGGCTCAAGCGAGCCCGCCACGACTGGGCCAATGGCTCACTTCAGGGCCCCGGAAGGGCGTCGCCACCGGGCCATTGGGCGGCCGCCCGTGGTCCACTCCTGCCGGGCCTTGCTGAGCCATTGGTACCGTCGGAAGTGATGGGCCGAGCCAGTCGGTCACTACTACGACGCCAGGAGACCCGCACCGCGATGGCCGTGGACGAACTCGACACCCGCATCCTGCGGCTGCTGCTGGAGCAGCCGCGCACCAGCGTCCGCGAGTACGCCCGGATCCTCGGCGTCGCCCGCGGCACGCTCCAGGCACGCCTCGACCGCCTCGAGCGGGACGGCGTGATCACCGGCACCGCTCCCGCCCTCTCCCCGGCCGCGCTCGGCCACCCGGTGCTGGCGTTCGTGCACATCGAGGTCACCCAGGGGCACCTCGACGACGTCGGGGAGGCGCTCTCCGGCGTGCCGGAGATCGTCGAGGCGTTCTCGATCACCGGCGGCGGGGATCTCCTCACCCGGGTCGTCGCACGCGACAACGCCCATCTGGAGGACGTGATCCAGAAGCTGATCAGCCTGCCCGGTGTGGTGCGCACCCGCACCGAGGTGGCGCTGCGCGAGCGGGTCGCGCACCGGCTGCTGCCGCTGGTGGAGTCGATCGGCCGGACGGCCGGGAAGTGACGCGGCGGACCGCCCGACGGTGACGCCCGTCCGACGGTGACGCCCGTCCGACGGTCACGGCCGCCCGACGGTGACGGCCGCCCGACGGTGACGGCCGGCCGGCGCTGAGGGCCGGCCGGGGGGACGGCTGCGCCCCTACGCGCCCCGGCGCGGCCTCCCGCGTCCGGAGCCCTGGCCGGCGCCCTTGCCGGAACGGCCGCCCTGCTGCCCCCGCCCCGTACGTCCGCTGCCGCCCTGGCCGGTGCGGTTCTTCTGGCCGGCCCGGCTCCGGGCGGGCTTGCGCGCGCCGGTTCCGTCGCGGCTCTCGCCCCGTGGCTGTCCCTTCGGCTGTCCCTGCGCCGGGGCCTGGGTGCGTCCGCGGGTGCTGTTCAGGGTCCGGCCCCGCACGATCCCGATGAACTCCTCGACCAGATCGGTGTGCGCCTCCTCCGGCCAGCTCAGCGCGACACCGGACTGCGGGGCGTCGGTCACGGGCCGGTAGGTCAGGTCGCGCCGGTGGTACAGACGGGCCAGCGACTGCGGCACGATCAGCACGCCCACGCCCGCCGCGACCAGTTCCACGGCGTCCTCCGTGGTGGCGGGCCGCTCGAAGGCGGGTTCCCCGGGCGGGCTGTCCCAGCCGAGCACGTCGTCGAGGGGGTGGAGGACGACCTCCTCGGCCAGATCCCCGAGCGACACCTCGTCGGCCGCCGTGACCAGGTGGTCCTTGGGCACGACCACCACCGTGGTCTCGGTGTAGAGGGGGATGGCGCTGAAGAAGGCGCGGTCCACCGGCAGCCGGACCAGTCCCGCGTCCGCCGAACCGTCGCGCAGTGCCCCGGGCGCCGCGGCGGCCGGCAGCTGCACGAGGGCGAGCGGGACGTCCGGCAGACGCTCGCCCCAGATCCGCGCCCACTTGCCGGGCGTCACCCCGGGAACGTACGCGAGCCGGAAGGAGGGGGAACTGTCCGAGCCTGTCACGCCGCCAGGTTACCCGGCGTGGCCGGAGCGCCCCCGCGCGGTCGATAGTCTGGACACCATGAAGTCGCACCAGACCACCCAGACGATGAAGCCCGCCACCGCGGCGAAGAAGCTGGGTGTGTACCTGCCCGCCACGCCCTCCGAGTTCCGGGAAGGCGTCGTCTCGCGCGCCGAGCTCAGCCGGCTCCAGGCCGACCCGCCCGCGTGGCTGCGGGACCTGCGGCGCGACGGCCCCCACCCCCGCCCGGTGGTCGCGGCCAAGCTGGGCGTGTCCATCGCGGGTCTCGCGCGCGGTGGGGTGACCGAGGCGCTGACCACCGAGCAGATCGAGGCCCTCAAGCAGGAGCGGCCCGAGTGGCTGGAGAAGGAGCGCGCCACCCAGGCCGAGGTCCGCAAGGAGGCGGCCCGTCTGAAGCGGCGGGACGCCGAACGCGCCGAACAGGCCGAGGGTCCGCGCCCCTGACCCGCGCTCCGACGCGCACCCCTGACCCGCCGGTCCGACGCGCACTTCGGACCCGCACCCCGGACCCGGACCTCTGACCCGCACCCCGGCCCGGACCTCTGACCCGCACTCCTGACCTGTGCCCCTGCCCCGCGCCCCTGAGGCCCGCCCCCGCGCGGCCCGTGCCTCAGGCGGCGCGGGCGCCCCGCCGGTCCGTCGTGTCGCGGTGGATCGGCGTACCGGAACCGGTCAGCGGCGCGCCGGTGCCGCCGCGCCGGACCGCGACGATCTCCGCGGCGATGGACAGGGCGGTCTCCTCGGGGGTCCGGGCGCCGAGGTCCAGCCCGATCGGCGACCTCAGCCGGGCCAGCTCCCGCTCCCCCAGCCCGGCCTCGCGCAGCCGGCGCTCGCGGTCCGCGTGGGTGCGCCGCGAGCCCATCGCCCCGACGAACGCGGCCGGCATCCGCAGCGCGGCGCGCAGCAGCGGTACGTCGAACTTGGCGTCGTGGGTGAGCACGCACAGCACCGTGCGCGCGTCGGTGCCGGTGCGCCGCAGGTAGCGGTGCGGCCAGTCGACCACGACGTCGTCCGCCTCCGGGAAGCGCGCCCGGGTGGCGAAGACGGGCCGGGCGTCGCAGACCGTCACGTGGTAGCCGAGGAACTTGCCCGCCCGCACCAGCGCGGCGGCGAAGTCGACGGCGCCGAAGACGATCATCCGGGGCGGCGGCACGTTCGCCTCCACCAGCAGCGTCAGACCGCCGGGGCAGTGCGATCCGTCCTCCGACAGCTCCACGGTGCCCGTGCGGCCGGCGTCCAGCATCGCCCGGGCCTCGGCCGCCGCGGTGCGGTCGAGCTCCGGATGCGCCCCCAGTCCGCCTTCGAACACGTCAAGGTCCTCTCCGGACCCGTCGCGGTCCTCCCCGGACCCCTCGCGGTCCGCTCCGGACCCGTCGTGGTCCTCTCCGCCGGCCGGCGCGTCGGGGCCGCCCCGGCGCGGGCCGTCGCCGGCGTCGTCCGGGCGCACCAGCAGCGCCGCGCCCAGCAGGGCCTCCGGGCCCCTCACCACCCGGGCCAGGGCCACCGGTTCACCGCGGACGGCCGCGGTCAGCGCCTGCCCGAGCACGGCCCTGACCGGCGTCCCGGCGGTGACCGGGGTGACCATGACCTCGATGATCCCGCCGCAGGTCAGGCCGACGGCGAAGGCGTCCTCGTCGCTGTAGCCGAAGCGTTCGAGGACGGTCGTGCCGTCCCGCAGCGCCTGGGCGCACAGGTCGTAGACCGCCGCTTCCACGCAGCCGCCAGAGACCGAGCCGATGGCCGTG
Source organism: Streptomyces sp. NPDC004065 (assembly GCF_044903565.1). Lineage (NCBI taxonomy): Bacteria > Bacillati > Actinomycetota > Actinomycetes > Kitasatosporales > Streptomycetaceae > Streptomyces > Streptomyces sp. NPDC004065. The sequence continues at coordinate 45,279 of NZ_JBJDQT010000043.1, forward strand.
CCGGCGCCGTCGACGGCGAGCGCGGCGCCGGGCCCGCGCGGCGCGCTGCCGCCGACGGCGACCACGGTGGCGACGGCGAAGTCCCGGCCGTCCTCGATCCAGCCGTGCAGTTCCTCCGCGATGTCAAGCATGCGGGGCCTCGCCCGCCGCCCGCAGGACCCGGTCGGGGCGGATGGGCAGATCGCGGTGGCGTACCCCGGTCGCGTGCCAGACCGCGTTGGCGACGGCCGCCGCGGCGCCCACGATGCCGATCTCGCCGATGCCCTTGATGCCGACGGGGTCGTCCGGGTCGTGGTCCTCCACCCAGTCCACCTCGATGTGCGGGACGTCGGCGTGGGTGGCGACGTGGTAGCCCGCGAGGTCGGCGCCGTAGTGGCCGCCGGACGCCCGGTCGCGGACCGCCTCCTCGTGCAGGGCCATGGAGATGCCCCAGGTCATGCCGCCGGCCAACTGGTTGCGCGCGGTCAGCGGGTTGACGATCCGCCCGGCCGCGAAGATGCCGAGCATGCGCCGCACGCGCACCTCGCCGGTGGCGACGTCCACGGCCACCTCGGCGAACTGCGCGCCGAAGGAGTGCCGTTCCTTGCGCGAGAGGGCGCCGACGGCCGCGGTGGTGTCGGACCGTACGGTGATGCCCTGCGGCGGGATGCCGGTGTCCAGGGCGAGCCGTTCGCGCAGTTCGCCGGCCGCGGCCTGGACCGCCCAGGCCCAGGAGCGGGTGCCCATGGAACCGCCGGCGATCATCGCCGGCCCGAAGTCGCTGTCCCCGATCCGCACCCGGACCCGGTCCGGCGTCACCCTCAGTGCGTCGGCGGCGATCAGGGTGAGCGCCGTACGGGCGCCGGTGCCGATGTCCGCGGCGGCGATCCGCACGGTGAACGTGCCGTCCGCCTCGGCGGTCAGCACCGCCGTGGACGGCGCCGCCCCGGCGCCGAACGAGGCCGCCGCCGTGCCGGTGCCTAGCAGCCAGCGGCCGTCCCGGCGCACCCCGGGACGCGGGTCGCGCCGCGCCCAGCCGAACCTGCGGGCGCCCTCGTGGAAGCAGGCCGCGAGATTGCGGCTGCTGAAGGGCAGCCCGGAGACCGGTCCGTGGGCGGGCTCGTTGCGCAGCCGCAGTTCGATCGGGTCGATCCCGCAGGCGACGGCGAGTTCGTCCAGCGCGGACTCCAGCGCGAACGAGCCGGGTGCCTCGCCCGGGGCCCGCATCCACGTCGGGGTCGGCACGTCCAGCCGTACGACGCGGTTGGCGGTGTGGTGGGCGTCGGCGTCGTACATCACGCGCGCGTGGCCTGCGCTCGGTTCGACGAACTCGTGCACGGTCGAGGTGAGGCTGAGGGAGCGGTGCTCCAGGGCCCTGAGCCGTCCGTCGGCGTCCGCGCCGAGCCGGACGCGCTGTGCGGTGGGGCTGCGGTAGCCGGCCAGCGAGAACATCTGACGCCGGGTCATGACGACCCGGACCGGGCGTCGCAGCAGGGACGCGGCCATGACCGCGGCGACCTGGTGGGCGCGCACGCCCTTGCTGCCGAAGCCGCCGCCGACGTGCTCGGAGCGCACCCGGACGGCGGACGGGTCGAGCGAGAACAGCTTCGCCAGTTCGCCGACGACCCAGCCGGCGCCCTGGTTGGAGTCGACGAGCTCGAGCCGGCCGCCGTCCCAGCGGGCCGTCGCGGCGTGCGGCTCCATCGGGTTGTGGTGCTCCTCGGGCGTGGTGTACTCGGCGTCCAGTACCACGGCGGACGCGGCGAGTTCGGCCTCCAGGTCGCCCTTGGCGGTCACCGCGGGCATGTGGCCGTCCGCGTCGTAGGCGTCCGGGCGTGCGGGGTGGAAGTCGATGTCGTGCGGCTCCGGCTCGTACTCCACGACGAGCGCCTCGGCGGCCTCCCTGGCCTGCTCCGGCGTCTCGGCGACCACCAGGGCGACCGGCCAGCCCAGGCTCGGCACCCGGTCGTGCTGGAAGACGGCGCAGGTGGGGTCGGGGCGGACGCCCAGCATCCCGATGTAGTCGGTCTCCAGGCGGGGGGCGTTGCCGTGGTGCAGCACGGCGAGTACGCCCGGCATGGCGAGCACCGGGCCGGTGCCCAGGGAACGGATGCGGCCGCGGGCGACGGTGGACACGGCCAGCCAGCCGTGGGCGAGGCCGGCGAAGGGGATCTCACCGGCGTAGCGGGCGGCTCCGGTGACCTTCTCCAGGCCCTCCACGCGGGTGTGCGCGGTGCCCACGGCGCCGGTGGCCGCGGCGCCGGCGTCCGCGGGGGCGGTGGTGCGGGGTGCGGCCGTGGTCATCGGGCTGCCTCCTCGGCGAGTTCGGTGAGCACGGCCACGACGAGGTTGCGCATCAGGGTCACCTTGTAGGCGTTGTGGGGCAGGGGGCGGGCGGCCGCGAGCTCGGCGTCCGCTGCGGCGGCGAAGGCGGCGGCGTCGGCGGGCGCGCCGGCCAGGGCCCGTTCGGCGGTCCGGGCCCGCCACGGCCGGGAGGCGACGGCTCCGAGGGCGAGGCGTACGTCGTGCACGGCGCCGTCCCGGACGTCGAGCGCGGCGGCGACCGAGCCGATCGCGAAGGCGTAGGAGGCGCGTTCGCGCACCTTCCGGTAGCGGGAGCGGGCGGCGACCGGGGCGGGTGGCAGGGTGACGTGGGTGATCAGCGCTCCGGCGGGCAACTCCGTCTCCCGGTGCGGGGTGTCGCCCACGGGACGGTAGAGGCCGGCCAGGGGCAGCTCGCCCGGGCCGTCGGCGGTCTCATAGGAGACGACCGCGTCGAGGGCGGTCAGCGCCACGCCCATGTCCGAGGGGTGCACGGCCACGCAGTGCGGTGAGGCGCCGAGGACGGCGTGGTTGTGGTGCTCGCCCTCGATCGCGGGGCAGCCGCTGCCGGGGACGCGCTTGTTGCACGGCTTGGTCACGTCGGTGAAGTAGCCGCAGCGGGTGCGCTGGAGCAGGTTGCCGCCGACGGTGGCCATGTTGCGCAGCTGCCCGGAGGCGCCGGCCAGCACGGCCTGGGCCAACGCCGGGTAGCGGCGGCGTACTTCGGGATGGGCGGCGAGGTCGCTGTTGGTGACGGTGGCGCCGACGCGCAGTCCGCCGTCCGCGGTCGGCTCGATGCCGTCCAGGGGCAGCCGGCGCACGTCGACGAGACGGGCGGGCCGCTCGACGCCGGTCTTCATCAGGTCGACCAGATTGGTTCCGCCGCCGAGGAAGCGGGCGTCCGGGTCGGCGCCGAGCAGCGCGAGCGCGCCGGCGACGTCGTGGGCCCTGTCATAGCCGAACTCCCTCATGCCGCCCTACCTTCTTGAGTGCGTCCCGCGAGTTCGCGACTCTGGGACTGCGCGGGTGGGGCAGGGATGGTTTTCATGCTGGCTGCCCTTGATGGCTC
>NZ_JBJDQT010000044.1:0-44036 GCF_044903565.1 Streptomyces sp. NPDC004065
CAAGGGCCGCCGCTACGACACCGGCGACCGCGGCGACTATCTGCGTGCCATCGTCCGGCTCGCGTGCGAACGTGAGGACCTGGGCCCCGACTTCAAGAAGTGGCTGCGCTCCTACGTCGACGCGGAGCTGACCGACGCCGGCGTCTGACGGCGGCGTCTGACGGCGGCGCGGGAACGCATGAGGGGCGGGCCCCGGAGGAAGTCTCCGGGGCCCGCCTTTCCGCTGTGCCCGAGGCGCCGGCCGGGGGCGCCTGCTCGGGGTGCCGGCCGGGGGCACCTGCTCGGGGTGCCGGCCAGGGATGCCTGCCCGGGGCGCCCTCGGGATCTAGAAGGGCTCGAAGCCGTCGTACTCCTGCTGGGACTCGTCGCGTTCGGCCTGGCGGTCGCGGCGGCGCTGGGCGGCCGGGCGCGGCTCCTCGAAGCGGTGGTCCTCGCCACGGCGGCCGAGCATCTCCGCGCCGGCCATGACCGACGGCTCCCAGTCGAAGACGACCGCGTTGTCCTCGGGGCCGATGGCCACGCCGTCGCCGGCCCGGGCGCCGGCCTTCATCAGCTCCTCCTCGACACCGAGGCGGTTCAGCCGGTCGGCGAGGTAGCCGACGGCCTCGTCGTTGTTGAAGTCGGTCTGGCGCACCCAGCGTTCGGGCTTCTCGCCGCGGACGCGGTACAGCCCCTCGTCCTCGCGGGTGACCGTGAAGCCCGCGTCGTCCACGGCCTTGGGCCGGATGACGATGCGCGTCGCCTCCTCCTTCGGCCGCGCGGCGCGGGCCCGGGCGACCAGCTCGGCGAGGGCGAACGACAGCTCCCTCAGTCCGGTGTGGGCCACCGCCGACACCTCGAACACACGGTAGCCGCGCCCCTCGAGGTCGGGCCGGACCATCTCCGCGAGGTCCTTGCCGTCGGGGACGTCGATCTTGTTCAGGACGACGATGCGGGGCCGGTCGTCGAGCCCGCCGTACTGCCGCAGCTCCTCCTCGATGACATCGAGGTCGGAGAGCGGGTCGCGGTCGGACTCCAGGGTCGCCGTGTCCAGTACGTGCACGAGCACGCTGCACCGCTCGACGTGCCGGAGGAACTCCAGACCCAGGCCCTTGCCCCGGCTGGCGCCCGGGATCAGACCGGGCACGTCGGCGATGGTGTAGACGGTGGAACCGGCCGTGACCACGCCCAGGTTGGGCACGAGGGTCGTGAAGGGGTAGTCCGCGATCTTCGGCTTGGCCGCGCTCAGCACCGAGATCAGCGAGGACTTCCCGGCGCTCGGGTAGCCCACGAGTGCCACGTCGGCGACGGTCTTCAGCTCCAGGACGATGTCCTGGAGGTCCCCCGGCTCGCCCAGCAGCGCGAACCCGGGCGCCTTGCGCCGGGCGGAGGCCAGCGCCGCGTTGCCGAGGCCGCCGCGGCCGCCCTGTGCGGCGACGTAGGAGGTGCCGTGGCCGACCAGGTCGGCGAGCACGTTGCCGGCCTTGTCCAGCACCACGGTGCCGTCCGGGACGGGCAGGACGAGGTCCTCGCCGTCCTTGCCGGAGCGGTTGCCGCCCTCGCCGGGCTTGCCGTTGGTGGCCTTGCGGTGCGGGGAGTGGTGGTAGTCCAGCAGCGTGGTGACGGACTGGTCGACGGTGAGGATCACGTCGCCGCCGCGCCCCCCGTTGCCGCCGTCCGGGCCGCCGAGCGGCTTGAACTTCTCACGGTGGACGGAGGCACAGCCGTGTCCCCCGTTACCCGCGGCGACGTGCAGCTCGACGCGGTCCACGAAGGTGGTCATGGTGCGGTGCCTCCAGAAAATTCGGACAAGTCAAGGATTACTGCTTGTAACACGCGAAAGGCGGACCCGCCTTCCCGCCCGGGAAGTGAGGTCCGCCTCGCGAAACGCTCGGTCTGAGCCCTGGGATTCAGGTCGAATCAGGCGACTCAGGCGACCGGAACGATGTTCACGACCTTGCGGCCACGGCTGGTGCCGAACTCCACCGCACCGGCCTGCAGCGCGAACAGCGTGTCGTCGCCGCCGCGGCCGACACCGGCGCCCGGGTGGAAGTGGGTGCCGCGCTGGCGGACCAGGATCTCACCCGCGTTCACGACCTGACCGCCGAAGCGCTTCACGCCGAGCCGCTGGGCGTTGGAGTCGCGACCGTTCCGGGTGGACGATGCGCCCTTCTTGTGTGCCATCTCAGTTCAGTCCCTTACTTCGCGGCCGTGGGGATCGACGTGACCTTGATCGCCGTGTACTGCTGGCGGTGGCCCTGCCGACGGCGGTAGCCGGTCTTGTTCTTGTAGCGCAGAATGTCGATCTTCTGGCCCTTGTGGTGGTCCACGACCTCGGCCTGGACCTTGATGCCGGCCAGCACCCACGGGTCACTGGTCACAGCGTCGCCGTCGACAACGAGCAGGGTCGAGAGCTCGACCGTGTCGCCAACCTTGGCAGTGGAAATCTTGTCAACCTCAACGATGTCGCCGACAGCAACCTTGTGCTGGCGACCACCGCTGCGCACGATGGCGTACACGCGGATCTCACTCTCTCGCTCGGGAAACGGCACCCCCGCAGGCCAGCCACCCGACACGCGGACGACCTCTCCCGGCCAGCCCTGTGCCCGGGAGGAAGAGGTTTACGGGGATGTGGCGCGCTCAGTGACACGCCGACGGTCTAGGGTACGGGGCCCGCCGCACAGGGGTCAAACCGGGCCCCGCGCGAGTCCCCCGCCGCCGGAGCCGGCCGGCCCCGGCGGCCGTGCGGCCCCCGTCCGCGGGGGACGGGGGCCGCACGGTGCCGGCGGATCAGCTCTCGTCGGCCGGGGCCGACACGGAGGACAGCGACTGCTGCGCGGCCGCGGTCTTCTTCGACACCGACTTCCTGGCGGCCGTGGCCGTCTTGGCGGTCTTCGCCGCCTTCTTGGCCGTGGCCTTCTTCGCGACAGTCTTCTTGGCCGCCGTCTTCTTGGTGGCGGCCTTCTTCGCCGTCGCCTTCTTGGCGGCCTTGCGGGCCATCTTCTTGGCCGGAGCGGCCTCGGCGCCGGCCTCGGCCGGCTCCTCGGCGCCCTCGCCGGCGGCCGTGCCGCTCTCGTCGGACGCAGCGGTCCCGGCCGCCTCGGTGCCCGGCACCTGGGCCCCGGCCTCCGTGCCCGCCGGTACGACGACCACGGCCGCCTCCTCGGACGCGGTCGGCGCGGTCGCCCTGCGCACGGCACGGCGGCGCGGCCGCGCCGGGGCGGCGCTCGCCCCGGGCTCCCCGCCCGGAGCCTCGGCGGCCGGCACGGCCGGCTCAGCCTCGGGCTCGGGCTCGGGCTCGGGTGCCGTCTCCTGCGCCGGAGACGCGGCCTCGGGCACCGTCACCACGGCCGCCTCCGCCCCGGCGGGCGAACCGGCCGGCGCCGACACCTTGCGGGTCGCGCGGCGGCGCGTACGGCCCTGGGGAGCGGCCTCCTCGGCGGCCGGAGCCTCGGCCGGGGCCGCGGTCGCGGCCTCGTCCGGGGCGGCCGGCGCGGGGACGACCGGGTCCTCGGCGGCCACGGGCTCGGCCTGCGCCTCGGCGGCCGGCTCGGGACGCACCGGGCGCGCGGCCTCCTGCGCGGTGGGCGCGGCCGGGGCGCCCCCGTCGGCGTGCCCCTTCGGCGCGCCCGCGGGAGCGGACGCCCGGCGGCTCGCCCGGCGCCGGCCCCGGCCACGGCCGGCCGCGGCCTCCGCCTCGGCGACGCTGCTGTACAGCTCCTCGTCCGGGCCGAAGCCGTCCGACAGCGGCTCGGCGGCCGGCTGCGCGGCGACCTCGACGACCTCGGCGATCCCGGCGACGGCCTCCTCGGCCTCGCTCTCCGCCTCCTCCTCGGCGGTCGGCACGGCCACCTCGACGGCCACGGCCTCGTGCTCGTGCGGCTGCTCGGCACCGGCGCGGGCGCGCTTGCGGCGCTTGCCCCCGCCCTGCCCGCCGGCCGTCGCCTGCTCCATGTGGACGATGACGCCGCGGCCGTTGCAGTGCACGCAGGTCTCGGAGAAGGACTCCAGCAGGCCCTGGCCGACCCGCTTGCGGGTCATCTGGACCAGGCCCAGCGACGTCACCTCGGCGACCTGGTGCTTCGTACGGTCCCGGCCCAGGCACTCCAGCAGGCGGCGCAGCACCAGGTCGCGGTTGGACTCCAGGACCATGTCGATGAAGTCGATCACGATGATGCCGCCGAGGTCGCGCAGCCTGAGCTGGCGCACGATCTCCTCGGCCGCCTCCAGGTTGTTCCTGGTGACCGTCTCCTCCAGGTTGCCGCCCTGGCCGGTGAACTTGCCGGTGTTGACGTCGATGACGACCATCGCCTCGGTCCGGTCGATCACCAGCGAACCGCCGCTCGGCAGCCAGACCTTGCGGTCCAGCGCCTTGGCGAGCTGCTCGTCGATCCGGTACGTGGCGAAGACGTCGACCTCGCTCGTCCAGCGCTGCAGCCGCGGCGCCAGGTCCGGGGCCACGTGGGAGACGTATCCGTGGATGGTCTCCCACGCCTCGTCACCGCTGACGATGACCTTGGAGAAGTCCTCGTTGAAGATGTCCCGCACGACCCGCACGGTCATGTCGGGCTCGCCGTACAGCAGCGTCGGCGCGCTGCCGTTCTTGGACTTCTTGCGGATGTCCTCCCACTGCGACTGCAGCCGCTCGACGTCCCGGCGCAGCTCGTCCTCGCTCGCGCCCTCGGCGGCGGTGCGCACGATGACGCCCGCGTCCTCGGGGACGATCCGCTTGAGGATGGACTTCAGCCGGGCCCGCTCGGTGTCGGGCAGCTTGCGGCTGATGCCGGTCATCGAGCCCTCGGGGACGTACACCAGGTAGCGGCCCGGCAGGGACACCTGGCTGGTGAGCCGGGCGCCCTTGTGCCCGATCGGGTCCTTGGTGACCTGGACGAGCACGGACTGCCCGGACTTCAGCGCGGTCTCGATGCGGCGGGGGCCGCCCGAGAGGCCGAGGGCCTCGAAGTTGACCTCGCCGGCGTACAGGACGGCGTTGCGGCCCTTGCCGATGTCGATGAAGGCGGCCTCCATCGACGGCAGCACGTTCTGCACCTTGCCGAGGTAGACGTTGCCGACGTACGAGGTCGACTGCTCCTTGTTGACGTAGTGCTCGACGAGCACGTTGTCCTCGAGGACGCCGATCTGGGTGCGCTCACCGTTCTGGCGGACGACCATCACGCGCTCGACGGCCTCACGGCGGGCCAGGAACTCCGCCTCGGTGATGATCGGCACCCGGCGGCGGCCCTGCTCGCGTCCCTCGCGGCGGCGCTGCTTCTTGGCCTCCAGGCGGGTCGAGCCCTTGATGGACTGCACCTCGTCGGACGGCTCGGCGGGCTTGCGGGGCTCGCGGACCTTGACGACGGTGCGCTCCGGGTCGTCGGCGGACGACTCGCTCTCGCCACCGCCGTCCCCCGCCCTGCGGCGGCGCCGGCGACGGCGACGGCTGCTGCTGCTCCCGGCGCCCTGCTGGTCCTCGCGCCCGCCGGACCGCTCCGCGGACCGGGACGCGTCGTCCTCGTCCGCCGTCTCGTCCTCGTCCTCCTCGAGCTGCTCGGCGGTGTCCTCGGCGTCCTGGGCGGCCTGGGCCGCGGCCAGTTCGCCGGTCTCCTCCTGCTCCTCGTCGCCGGCCTCGGCGGACTCGCCCCGGCGACGGCGGCGGCCACCGCGGCGACGGCGGCGGCGCGAACCGCCCTCGTCGCCGTCCTCGCCGTCGACGGCGTCCTCGGCGGACTCCGCGTCCTCCTCGGCGTCCTCGGACTCGGCGGGCTCGGCGGCGCGCGGGGTCTCGGCGTCCTGCGTCCCGGGCTCCTCGGCGGAGCCGCGACGGCGGCGCCGGCGGCGCGTCCCGCCCTGCTCGCCGGTCTGCTCGGGCCGCTCCTCGGCCGACGGCTCCCCGGCCGGCGCCTCCTGGTCCCCGGCGGACTCGGCGGCCGCTTCGGCGGCGGCCCGCTCGGGCGTCTGGAACTTCGGCTCGGTGAAGACGGGCGGCTGGAACACGGCGACCGCGGGGCGCGCGGGCCGGCGCGGCGACTCGCCCTCGGTGTCCACGGCGGACCCGGCGGCGGGACGCGCGGGCTCGGCGAACCCGGTCGCGGCACGCCGTACGGCCCGGCGCCGGGCGCGGCGCGGGCCGGCCTCCTCACCGGCGGGCTCCTCGGCGGCGCCGGCCGCGGCGGGCCCCGCCTCGGCCTCCGGGCGGCTCTGCGCGGCCACGGGCTCCTCGGCGACGGGCTCCGGGGCGGCCACGGCGGTGGTCTCCGCGGCGGCCGGCTCACCCGCGGGCGCCGTCACCTTGCGGGTGGCGCGGCGGCGCGTACGGCCCTGGGGAGCCGCCTCCTCGGCGGCGGGCATTCCGGCGGCCGGATCGGCGGCGGGCGTCCGCGCGGCGGGGGTCCCGGCGGTCTCCGCCTGCGGGGCGGTCCCGGCGTCCGTCACGGGCGCGACGGCCTCGGCGGGCTCCGGCGCGCCGGCGGGTGCGGACACCTTGCGGGTCGCGCGGCGCCGTGTACGGGCACCGGAGGGCGTCTCGGCGCTCTCGGCTCCGGTGGCAGCGGCGGGGGCGGCGGGCGCCTCGGCGGGGGCCTCACCGGTGCCGGCCGGGGCCTCCGGGGCGGCCTTGCCCTCGGCGGGCAGCACCGTCTCGGCCGCCTCCGCGGCCGGAGCGCCGGCCGGCGCGGAGACACGGCGCGTGGCGCGGCGGCGGGTGCGGCGCGGGGCGGCGTCTTCACCGGAGTCGCCGGAGTCGCCGGAGTCGCCGGCGGACGCCCCGACGGTCTCCGGGGCCTCGGCGGGCCGCTCGGCGGCGGCCGGGGTGTCGGCGGCGGTGCCCGCCGGTACGACGGTCTCGGCGGCGTCCTCGCCGGGTGCGTCCTTGGGCGCACCGGCCGGTGCGGAGACGCGGCGCGTGGCGCGGCGGCGTGTGCGCGGCGCGGGGGCGGGCTCGGCCGTCACCGGGGCCTGCGCGGCCTCGGCGGGCTGCTCGGCGCCTGCCGCGCTCGCGGCCGCCTGCGCGGCCTGCTCCGCCTCTTCCTCGCTCTCGGCGGGGTCGGCGGGGCCCGTGGCCGGTATGGCCGGCGCGGTCTCGGTGGCCGGGGTCTCGGCGGCGGGCGGTCCCGCCGGGCGGGACGCGGCACGGCGCCGGCGTCGCGGCGGCAGAGTGTCGCTGGGGGTGTTCAGTTCTTCGGAACCCTTGGCGGGTTCGGTCGGTTCGAGCATGCGGGCGTATCTCCCGTCAGGCTCCCGGGCGCCGCGCCTGGTCCGGTGCCGATCGCGTCGATCGGCGCCGTTGACGTCCGCGGCCGCGCGGTGCGCGACAGCCGCCGTCCGGGGCGCGGGCGCCACACGGGAGCTCTCTGTGTCCTGTCTCGCCGGTTCCGTACTCCTTGTTGTGCACGGCCTGGCGAAAGTCTTGTGGTCGGTGCGCTGCCCGACCCAGGTGGCTCCCGAGTACGAGGGCGGCGCTTCGACGTCCGTCCCTGCGCCGAGACCTTCCTTACGCCGGCGCCTTCGCGGCGGCAGTCGCGCCGGCCGGGTGCGGCTCGGTCGCTGCTGCCTCGCGGTCGGGCGCGAGCGGGTCGGTCACCGCGCCGGTCTCCTCATCCAACAGCCCCTGCGCCAGCCTGGTCACCGCTGCGGGGACCGGCGGCGCCAGGTCGGCCACGGCGCTAAGACCGGACAGGACGTCGTCGGGTCGTACGGCAGGCGTCACGTGCCGAACAACCAGCCGCAGTATCGCACAGGGCCGGTCGCTCGGCCTATCAGCCGCCGTACCAGGCGTTGCCGCGCTCTGCAGGCTCACGACCGCGGGGCGGGCGTCGAAGGTGCGCATGCCGTTCTTGGTCAGGCGCTGTACTTCGACGGACCCGGCGCCGGTGAAGGCCGCGACCGCGCGTTCGGCCTCGGCCGGGTCGACGCCGTCCAGCCGCAGCTCCCACACGGAGGCCGTCAGCCGCTCGGCGAGTCCCGGCGTACGGGCCTCGACCGCCTCGACGACGTCGAGCCCGGCGGGCAGCGACTCGTCGAGGAGGACGCGCAGGCGCTCCGGGTCGCGGTGCGCCGTGAGCGCGATCTCCAGGTACTCCGCCTCACTGCCCGTGCCGGTGGGTGCGGCATTGGCATAGGACACCTTCGGGTGCGGGGTGAACCCCGCCGAGTACGCCATCGGCACCTCGGCGCGGCGCAGCGCACGCTCGAAGGCGCGCTGGAAGTCACGGTGGCTGGTGAACCGGAGGCGGCCGCGCTTGGTGTAGCGCAGTCGGATGCGCTGCACCGCGGGTGCGGGCGGCGGGCCTTCGGGCTGTCGCTTGCCCAGTGTCGTTCAGTCCTTCGTGAGAGCGGTCCTACTGCTACCAAGAGTACGTGCCGCGGGGCCGGGAGGTTCCCGCCGGTCCGGCGGGAGCGGGCGCTCCGGCTCGCCGGACAGCGCCCGCCGGACCTCCGCCCGGGCCTGCCGGATCGTGTGCCGGACCGGCTCGAGGGCCTGGTGGACGGCCTCCCGCACGGCCCGCGCGGCCCGCGCGGCGGGCCGCAGCAGGGCGTCGCGCACGACGTGCCCGACCGGGGTGAGCAGGGTCCGGTACACCCATCGCGACGGTTCCACGACGATCCACCCGAAAAGGGTTCCCAGGAAGCGCCCGAGGGCACGTGAGATCCGTCCCGCGACCCGCCAGGCGTACCCGAGAGCGGCGGCGGCCTCCCGCCCGGCCGCGGCGAGGAGGCGTCCGGCGGGAACCAGCACCCGGCGCCACACGGCGAGAGCGGGCAGGACCAGCAGCACCCGGCAGGTCCAGTACAGCGCGGCGCCGATCCCCGTGGCGACCACCGCCACGAGCCACCAGGTCGCCCTGAGCACCCGGGCGAGCACCTGCCCGACCGGCGTGAGCAGGCGCGCGTACAGCCACGCCAGCGCGACCGCGACGCCGTGTGCGGCCCACCGCGCGAGCCACGCCAGCGCTTGCCCGGCCGGTGTCAGCACCCTGCGGTACACCCATACGAGCGGTACGACGACGAGCAGCCGGCCGAGCCACACGAGGGCCCGGCCCGCCGGCACGACGGCGTACCGCCACAGCGCCCGCAGGGGCAGGACGAACAGCACCCGTCCTGCCCGGGCCAGCACCCGCCCTGCCCGGGCCAGCGCCCGGCCCAGGGGCCGCAGCACCGTGTCGCGCACGCGGCGCGCGCCCGCGGCGAGCACGTCCCACACCACCCGTGCCGGCAGCACCAGCACGAGCGCCACGATCCGCACGGGTATGCGGACGGCCGCGGTCAGGCACCCCTCGGGCGCCCGCTGTTCCGTCACCGGCTTGTCGGCATTCATACCGGCCAGGACGCCGCAGTCCGCTCCTTGGATCCCGGTTCCGCCGACAAAAGGGATTTTTCTCCCGAACGCGGCGCCGCCGCACGGCGGTCAGCGCCCTGCCGCCGGCCGCGGCTCAGTGCGCGTGACCGCCCGAGGCGGGCGCCGGTGCGGAGTTCTTGACCGTCAGCGGCAGCAGCTTCCTGCCGGTGGGGCCGATCTGGATGCTGGTGTCCATGGCGGGGCATATGGAAAAACACTGAAAACCGCCCAGGACCTACGCCACGCTGTCTGGCATGAGGAAACGAGGACAGCGGCGGCTCGCGGCAGATCGAGCGGCCTACAGCGTGGAAGCCGAGTGGACCGAAGCCGACCTTGCGCTGCTGGAGGAGTTGAAACGGGCTGAGGCCCTGCTCCCCGAGGACGCTCCCCGGGCACTCCTCTCCATCCGCTTATCCGTGCTGACGGACGACACGACGTCGCCGGTGCGGCAGGAGCTCGACCTCCGCATCCTGGCCAGGGAGCGCGGCAGCCGAGTCGTGGGTGTCGCTTCGGACCTGAACGTGTCGGCGACGAAGGTCCCGCCATGGAAGCGGAAGCAACTCGGGGACTGGTTGAACAACCGCTCCCCCGAGTTCGACGAGATCCTGTTCTGGAAGCTCGACCGCTTCGTACGGCGTCTCTCCGATCTCTCGACGATGATCGAGTGGAGCCTGAAGCGCGGGAAGAACCTGGTCTCGAAGAACGACAGTCTTGACCTCACGACGACCGCCGGAAAGATCATGGTCACGATCATCGGTGGTATCGCCGAGATCGAAGCGGCCAACACCTCCACCCGGGTCACGAGTCTGTGGGACTACGCGAAGTCCCAGGAAGACTGGATCATCGGGAAGCCGACATACGGCTACGTCACGGACGAGGACGACACGGGGAAGGTCGTTCTCGCCATCGACCCCGAGGCGTACAAGGCACTGCACTGGGCTCGGGACATGGCGCTTCGAGGACGCTCAGCCCGTTTCATGGTGCGCTGCCTGAAACGGTCCGGCCTCATGAGTCAGGGGCTCACCGTGGTGACCCTGCTCCGCCGGCTCCGCAACCCTGCGCTACTCGGCTACCGCGTGGAGGAGGACAAGAACGGAGGACAACGGCGCTCGAAGCCGGTCCTCGGCAAGGATGGCAGGCCGATCAAGGTCGCTCCCGCCATCTTCACCGAGGAGGAGTTCGAAACGCTCGGCGCTGCCCTCGACACGCGCAAGAAGAACCAGCCCCCGCGCCGTGTCGGCGGAGTGACCCAGTTCCTCGGCGTCCTTCTGTGCGCCGACTGCAAGACGAACATGACGGTCCAGATCACGAACAACACGTACGGCACCTATCAGTACCTACGGTGCCGCAACTGCAAGAGCGGCGGACTCGGAGCTCCCAACCCCGAGCGGGTCTACGAGCGCCTGGTGGAGGACGTACTCAAGGTCCTCGGCGACTTCCCCGTAGAGGTTCGCCAGTACGCGGAGGGTGCCGAGGTGCGGAGGGAGATCAAGCGTCTCCAGGAGTCCATCGCCCTGTATATGAAGGAGCTGGAACCCGGAGGCCGGTACACGAAGACGCGGTTCACGAAGGAACAGGCAGAGGCAACGCTCGACAAGCTCATCGGGGAGCTCGAAGCGATCGACCCCGAGACGGCGAAGGACCGCTGGGTCAACGTCCACGGCGGGAAGACGTTCCGTGAGCACTGGCAGGAAGGTGGCATGGAAGCAATGTCCGCGGACCTGTACCGGGTCGGGATCCGCTGCGAGGTCACCCGTACGAAGGTGCCAAAGGCCCGCGCCCCGAAGGTGCACCTCCGCCTCCTGATCCCGAAGGACGTGCGCGAACGTCTCGTGATCCGAGAGGACGACTTCGCGCAAGCCATCTGATCCCAGGCCCGGGCAAGACGAAGCCGCCTTCCCCTCGCTCAGGGAAGGCGGCTTCGCGTCTCACTCGAACCATGTAGCGGCGTCGAACGGTTCTTCCGTGCCGTCCTCGTCCACGATCACGATCTCGCTTTCGATCAGACCCGTAGCTCTGTCGTTCGCAGGATCAGGCTCAGGCAGAGGAGTTATCGACCCCACCTCCCTGCTGCCTGGAATCGGCGCTGAGACGCCGGCACTCTGCGAGGTCTACGGCGACTCCTGCCGCGATGAGGGCGGCTCCGGGGGTGTGGCCCGAGCCGACGTAGCGCCACTGGGCATCCGTGATCGTGTCGGGTACGTCGAGGTGTCCTACGTGGTGGGCGCGTTCGGCGCGTAGTGCCGCGTAGGTGGTGGAGTAGGCCCGGGATTTGGTCAGGATGTGGCCTCGATAGCCGAGGGTGTGGGTCCAGGTGCGCAGGTGCAGAGGCGCGTACTCGGGGAGACCGCCGAGGCGCCAACACGTGCGCATGAGAGCGCGGACGTGCCCGCTCACGGGTGCTGTGTCGATGTCGGACGAGGTGGTGACCTTGTGGTCAGTGCCAGCGCCTGTCTCGCTCGCACCCTTGGTGACGTACTTCGCGACATAAGCGGCTACAGCGTCATCACTGGGTCCGTCGCCGTCGGCATACAGCGGGCGGACATCGAGTTGGATGCCCCAGCACAGAGCCAGTTCACCGACGGCTGGGCTGTACGGGGTGTGAACCAGAACCCTCCGGGCGGAGGCGCGTACGGCGTCGGTGAGCCGGTCGGCAGTGCCCCAGGACGGAGGTTCGTCGGTCGGTCCGCCGGGGCCGTCGAGGCGGACGACGGCGTGCACGTGGACGGCCGCCCGTTTCTGGTACTCGGCGACGCGTGCGAAGGACAGCCGGGCGTGGTGGGCGAAGTGGGACTGTACGAGGCCGGCGGAGGAGGCCAGGCGCCGCCGGACGTCGATGACGAAGCGGTCCCACAGCTTGGAGGCGTGGGCGTGCCACAGCACATGGCCTGTGTAGTCGTAGCAGTCGGGGCACAGGGGTTGGCGACGAGGGCGGCAGAGTTCCCCGGCACGGTGGACGGGCCCGAAGGACGGGGCGGTCAGGGTGATGAAGAGCCGGGGACGCTGGCGGACGGTGGCGGGGACGTTCTTGCCGCCGAGGAGGCCGGCGCGGACGAGGTGGAAGGTGTCTCCGGCGTGGAGTCGGGAGCAGGCGGGGCAGACGGTTGCGCGTCGGTTGCGGCAGCGGATCAGGAGACGTTCGCCGGGTTCGCTGCGGGTGTCGTAGTGGTGGAGGATCTCGCCGGTTCTGGTGTCCAGGGTGGTGGTGGAGCCGGAGAGGTGGACGGGGTGGGAGCAGCCGCCGGTTGCGGTGACCTGCTCCAGCCAGCGGGCGAACTGGGGATCTTGGGCGAGGCGGATGGTGTCGCGGTCTGCTTCGGGGAGCTGACGCAGGCGCGCCGCGCGGTCGAGGACGGCGCGCCTGTCGGTCGGGGTGTACTCCGTGGTGATGGTGGTGACCTTCCAGGGTGGGCCGCTGGAGCGGCACGGTGCGTGATGGGTGGCGCGCTCTTGTCCATGGGCTGATCCCTTCTTGCGTGGTCGGTCGCGGTGTTCGTTGGTCAGCGGATGGTTCCGGTTCCCCGGCAGACGCGGCAGCGCCGCAGCCGTCCGGTCCAGGTCTTGCGGGCTCCGTCGCCCTTGCAGTGGGGGCACCTCACGCGGCGCATGGTCATGGCGTGCGTTTCCCTTCTCAGGTCAGGTGTGGGAGAAACCGCTGATCAGCCAGGTGACGAGACCGTGGACGGTGAAGACCACGGGGGTCTGTCCGACGTAGAGGCCGAAGAGGCCGACGCAGACCGCTTCCCAGGCGCGAACGTCACGGGAGCGGACGAGGAGGACGGTGATGATCCCGAAGATCACCGCGAACGTGAATGCCGTACCTTCGCTGATCACGTGTCGTCTCCTTCCAGCACCGCGAGGGCGCGGCCTATGACGGGCAGTTCCGGAGTCAGTGCTGCGTACTTCCGGGCTGTGGAGACGGCTTCGTCCGTGGGGGTGAGGTGGGAGCGGGCGCGGCTCCAGCCACCGTCCGGACCTGTGCACACGGCCACGCCTCGTTCCTCTGCTGTGATCGACTGAGCAACGGCCACGGCGTCCTTGTTGAGGTCGCCCAAGGTCATCTCTGCGGTGCCGGGATCGTTGACGCGGTGACAGATGCGGCCACCGAGCTGGGCCCGCAGGGCGGTGACGCCGGGCCCGAGGTCGGAGCCGACGCGTTGGCCGGCGACGACCAGGTGCAGGCCGAGTGCGGCCCCGAGCTGGGCCAGCCGGAGCAGCAGCGTGGAGCACTGTTCGGCTTCGGCCTTGCTCCCGCGGGTGCCATCCGAGAGGTACAGTTCCGCGATCTCGTCGACGATGACGACGACGGGCACCGGCCGCAGCTTCTCCGGGAGCTCCCAGATCGAGCGGACTCCGGCGGACCGGCACGTGCTCATCCGGTCCTGCATGTCGACCACCAGGGCGGAGAGCACGGCGACCGCCTCCCTGCGGCAGGTGGCCAGCGCGCTGAGCCGCCCGGCGAAGAGGCCGAGTTCCATGCCGCCCTTGCAGTCGATGCCGACCAGGGCCACGGGTTGCACAGAGAGCTGTGTGATGAGCCGTGCCAGCAGAGTGGACTTACCGGAACGGGTGGCACCGGCGATGAGCCAGTGCGGGACGAGCCGCAGGTTCATCACCCACGCACCACCGGACTCCAGGACACCGATCAAGGCCGAGAGGAGTTCGGCTGGAGCCGTGGCTAAGCCCGGTCGCTGAAGCGGATCCGTGGCCGTCGCCGTCAGCAACACCAAGCCGCGTTCCGGCGAGGCTACCCGGACCGCATGGACCTTCCAGGCGTGCACGAGAGCGTCGGCCGCCTTCATGTACGTGGCCGGGGTCTGGCCCGCGTACAGGCGCACGATCACGGTCAGGCCCATGCGGGTGGCACGCGGGAAGGAGATCCGCGGAGCCACCGGCCGCAGAGGGTCACCCTTGACCACCAGGTCGCCGAGCAGGCCGCGCGGTGGGCGCCGGGAGACGGCGAGGTCGTTGAGCATGGCGACCTTGCGCCAGGTGAACATCACCCGGCACACGGTGGCCGGGTAGCCGAGGAGGTACCAGTGCCAGGCCGGCCGGTGCCGCCGTACCAGGTCGCCGACGACCAGCAGCCACGCCAGCACGGCGAGCGCGAAGGCAAACAGGATCGGTCCCATCACGCGTCACCGCCCTTCGCGGGTGCCGGGCCGCCGTGCACGGGCGTGATCGCGTCCGCCCGGAAGCTGACGCCGTGCCGGTCACCCATCGACCAGACGAACGCCGTCAGGCCCGTGACCTTGACGATCTGCCCTTCCTCGATGCCCTTCGGCTGACCGCTGACGGCGATCTCGATGACGGAGATCCGCCGGCCGTCCTGCCGCACGGTGACGGCTACGGTCCAGACCGGGTTGCCGTCCCGGTCCCTCTTCACCTCCTGTGTCTCGGGGTTGCTGAGCTTTGCTTCCGGCGCGATGGCGCACCGCAGTACGCCGAGCCGCGCCGTGTCCACGGGAATGGACTGCATGGTGTGTGGCCTCCCTGGCCAGTCGAGACGTCAGTCTGATTCTGACGTCACTTGTCCTAACGAGTTACGACTATGGAGCCCTGTACGGCGAGGGCGCAACTACTTATGCTGACGAGTGATGTCGCGCGTGCGACGTGCCTACGACCACGACCCGGAGATGACCCGATGTCGGAGATCCAGCGTCCCGGAGCCCTCTACCAGCAGGTGGCCGCCGCAATCCGCGAAGCGATCCTGTCGGGCGAGTTCGCACCCGACTCCCTGTTGCCGTCCGAAGCACAGCTCATGGCCCGCTACGGCGTCTCGCGCCCCACGGTCCGCAACGCCATTGCTGCTCTGCGAGCGGAGGGCCTGATCGATGTCCGCCACGGCAAGGGCAGCTTCGTACGCTCCGACGGCCACCCGGCGCTCACCCTCGAACGACGCATCAGCCACACCACCGACGGGCGATTCACCATGCCCGAGGGGGACGTGTGGGAGGAGGCTGAGGAGCCGAGCACGTACCGCACCCGCACCAGCAAGGCCACTGGCCGTTTGCTCCAGCTCGGGGAGGAAGAGGCACTGTTCGGCTGTGACCGGCTGCTCGTCGACCCCAGCACGGGGACGCGCGCGATGCACCGCACACTGATCCCGTTCGAGGTCGCCGAAAGCGTTCCGCTGCTCGCGGAGGATCCGGGCAAGCAGCCAGCCGAGATCTACCGGCTGCTCACCCAGGACGGACACAAGCTGTCGTGGACCGAGACGGTACGCGCCCGCATGCCGCTGCCCGACGAGCGCACCGCGCTGCGACTCCCGGACGCGACCCCGATCCTGCACATGTCCCGTGTCACGCACGACACCGACGACCGCCCGCTGATCCTCGAAGAGCTGCGCATCGGTGCAGACCGTGCCGAAGCCGCCTACCGGATTACCGCAGACAAGCGGCCCGCACGACGCACCCGCGCCTGACCAGCAACCGGCATCGGTCGAAACCCGCTTCACTTCCTCAAGGGCGCGCCTTCGGCACGCCGGGTCGCCCGGCCGCCCCGGCCGGGCGTGCGGCGTGGACGCCGGTCCCGTCCGGTCGCCGGGCGCCCCAGACCGCAGCACGCCCGAGGAGTCGAGGCGTCGACCGGCCGTCGCGGGCCGGGGCGTGGTGGGCTGGGGGTCGCCGGCCTCCGAGACTTTAGGCAGCCACCATGGGGCGAGCCTCGAAGAACAGGGGGCCCATCGGGCACAAACGCGGGCAGGACCAGTGCCTGCCCGATTCGCCGGGCCAGCGTAAGGCCCCCTGTTCACTCGCCCCATGGCAGCTCCCGCCCAAAGTCTCTCCAGCCGACGACGTGCCCACGCGCGCCGCTCACCTGCGAAGACGCCGCTCATGCTGCCGACTCCAGGAGTGCAGCGAGCCGGTCAACAGCGTCCAGCCAACTCGCCAGCCGGACGACGCCACGACCCGTTTCGTCCGTGGAAGCCACCGCCCGGACGCTCGAAAGCTCGAAGCCGGCACCAAGAAGCGCCCGGTTCAGTCGGTCAGCAGCCTCCCGAGCCGCGCGCCAACCAGCGATGTAATCGACACCGGGTGCCCACAGGACTCCATCCGTGCCCTCGATGTCGTCCAGGCCGTCACCGATCCAGTCCTCACCCGCGCCAGTCACGCGCATTCACCTCAGCCCTATCGCATTTAACGCGTCATCAGCTCGCTTGCTGTAAGGGCCAGAAGCGACGCAGCGCAGCGGCCCCGGTACCATGAGGCACCGGGGACCGCTGCGTCCCCTGCCGGGCCACCCTTCTGCTTTCCAGGGCTGAGGGGGTGGCCCGGTCTCGGTATGGGGTTGTGGAGCGCGACCCCTCATCCGGGCGGGGGACCCGGTGGGCATGACCGCGAGGGACCGCGCTCCGTGGCCGGAGGGGTCAGGCTCCGGCCGGTTTCCGGGTCACCGCCGACTCCTGATCGCGAAGGAGTGGACAGGGCGGCGCCCCGGAAATCATCAGTGCGGACTCTCACCTGCTCCGCCGTCCAGGTCGAAGCGGCACCAGACCGTCTTGCCGCCCCGTGCTTCCTGTGACCACCAGACCGCTGCCGCCAGTCGCTGAACGATGAGCAGGCCACGGCCCGAGTCGGGCAGTACCGCTTCGGCCAGCTCACCCACCAGTCCCGGGGAGAACGCCTCTCCGGCAGGAAGCAGCGGCGGTGTCGAGTCTTCGTCGGTGACACCGATGAAGAGCCACTTCGGCCACAGCTTGAAGGTCACGTCGATGCGTCGGCAGCCGCCCGCCTGCGCAAGGTGGCGATCCGGCACGGCATGGTTCACCACGTTGCCGACGAGTTCCGAGACGACCAGCCGCGCGTCGTCCACGACAGCATCGGCACCAGCTCCCCGCAGGAAGACCACCGTCATATCGCGTGCCATGCGCGCCGTGTCGTCGAACTCGGCGAACAGCGTGAGCGTCAGGAAGTGCCCGTCGGCGGAGGGAGCCGGCGCCACGAACCAGTGGGCGTATGCGTCCAGCTCACGCGCCAGCCACTCGGTCTTGCCCGCATCCATCACGTCCCCTTCCGAGAGCCTGTGGCGGCTCGATCGGCGCCGGTTGCATCACGCAAGCCAGTACACGGCCCAGCACGCGCGACCGGGAGCGTTCACCAGGGAGTTCACGTGAACACCGGCAAAGGCAAAGGGGGTTCACCAATGAACCCCCCAAAGCGAGTCTGCTGTGACACGATGAACACTCGCCGTCATTCTCGGGTTGGCAGGGGAGCATGAACCGAGAGCCGAACGCGCAGCTGATCGCAGTCATGGACGAGGCGAAGGTCTCGAACAAGGGCCTTGCCAAGCGGATGAAGGACGCCGCAGATCAGCGAGGTATCAGTCTGGGGACAACACACGTCTCAGTGCAGCGATGGCGGGACGGCGCAGGTATCCAACCGCAGACAGCCGCGATCATGGCGGACGTCCTCAGCTCGAAGCTGGGGCGCCGGATCACACCGGGCGACCTTGGTTTCTTCGACCACACCCAGCGGACCGCGCCCGAGCCCATGGGTTACCCGAGCACAGTCCCCGACGTGCTGTCCATGCTGGACGGACTCGCCCAGGAGCGCGCCGAAGCCGCAGTGACCGATCGCCTGGTCGTAGCGGACGCAGATCTCAGCGCCACAGTCCTGTCATGGATGATCGCGCGACCCGACGGCATCCAGGCCGAGCAACCCGCCCAGCAACGTGTCGGCATGCGAGACGTGCGCGCGATCAGAGACGCAGCCGCCACCTTCATGCAGCTCGACTTCAAGTACGGCGGAGGCCATGGCCACCGAGCCTTACGCCACTACTTCCGCCACGAAGTCCTGCCCCTGCTCAGCGCCAGCTACAGCGAGAAGGTGGGCCACGCGCTCTTCAGCGCCGCCGCCGAGGTCTCCCAGTTGCTCGCGTGGACCGCGTACGACGTCGGAAACCACCGACTCGCGCACCGCTACCTCACCTCCACACTGCGCCTGTCCCAGGTCATCGACGACCGCATGTTCGGCGCCCGCATCCTCGGCAACCTCAGCCACCAGGCCAACTACCTGGGCAACCACACCCAAGCCATCCAGCTGGCCCGCGCCGCCATCGAGGGAGCCAAAGGCCGAGCCACCCCACGCGCCATGGCGAACTACTGGGCCATGGAAGCCCGCGCCCTGTCCAACACAGGCGACCGCACTGGGGCCGGCCACGCCATGAACCAAGCCGAACGACACTTCGAGCAAGCCGACACCACCGACGACCCCGCATGGCTGAGCTACTTCGACGAAGCTGAACTCTTGGGCGAGTTCTGCCACTGCTTCCGCGACCTGAAGATGCGCCGCGAAGCCGTCGAGCACGCACAGCGCGCCGTCGACAGCACCGACCCGCAATACGCCCGAACCCTCGGTTTCTGCCGCATGGTGCTCGCCCAGAGCCAACTACTGACCGGCGACCTGGAAGCCGCCATCACCACAGCCAGCCTCGCCGTCGACCACGGCGACTCCCTCCAGTCCTCCCGCTTCCAGCGCTACGTCACCGACTTCCAGGCAGAGGTCAGCGCGCACGCGGACAACCGTGCTGTGGTGGCGTTCAACGAGCGGGTCACCGATGCACTGGCCCGCCTGGACGACGAGGACGAGTAGCGGCTACCGCGGACGCCAGTCACGCGGCGCATCATCGTGGCGCAGGGCAGCGATACGCCGGCGGTACTCTTCCGCCGTCTCCTGATCCTCCTGCACGTTCTGCATGAGCCACGTCGTCATGCCGAACTCTTGCAGCCGCCGAAGCGTGTCGTACCCGTCCCAGTCGTACAGGTCCCGCCCATACGCCCGCACGAAGTCGGCGTACTGCTCATCGGTCTGCCACCCAAGACTGTGATGCTCCGTGGCGGTGACCATCAGGTCCCACTCGGGATGATCGAAGCAGAAGGCCTCGAAGTCGATCAGGACCGCCTCGTTCCGCTCGTTCACCATGAGGTTCTGCACGTGAGCGTCACCGTGCACCGGCCCTCTGGGAGTCTCAAACCTCAGCTCCCGGAACTGATCGCGCAGCTCACGCCACCGCTTCCGCAGGAAGACCCTGTCCTCCTCCGGGATCGCAGCCCGGCTGATCCGCAGCTCTTGCTTGTCGAAGGGATCGAACGAAGGCAACACCAGCCCCTCGGGCACGGTCATCGAGTGCAAGCCCCGCAGGATGCTCCCCAGCTCCCCATATGTAGCCTTCCGGTTACCTTCCACAATGAGGTGCCAGAAGGTCACCGGATGGCCCTGGACCATGAGTGGTTGCTCCAGATCTTCGACGATGCGCGCAGCCGGGAAGCCCTCCGCAGACAGCCACCGCGACACGCCCACCTCGGTTCGCGCTTTGGGCAGGTACTCCTCACCGCGAGCGACCCTCATGATCACTGGCGTTGAGGCCAGCCGAAACAACGCGTTCTCCCCGAGACGGATCAGCTCAGCGCCTCTGCCATCTAGCCCCATCGCCCGGCACGCGGCACTCATCACCCGCGCAGCCCCCGCCGACGTGAACCCCTCATCCAACCGAGCAGCGTCAACCGCCATGCCCGTACCAGCTCCCCTAGTCGCGCGCGATCAACCAGCGCACGCCTATGGGTGACCAACCCAACGCGCGCCGGACACGACCTCGACCGTACCCACAGCGGAGCCAAGTAACGAGTGCCGACCGAGCGTCTCTCTCAGGCACGCTCACACAAGCCGTCAGCCATGCGCCTACTCTCCGCCCTCATCCGCGACTTCGCTGAGCGTGGTCACAGCGCTCGGCGCCCCGAGCCTGTCCATATCGAAAAGTCCCGGCTGAGTGTCGACTTGGTATGAGTAAAGTCGAGCCACCTCGTCCAGACTTCTTTTCTCCGAGCTTGACAATTCCGTCAGGAGCGACAGCGCGATCGGGGCAAAAACCCCGAGTGGGAACTTAGAAGCCGTCCGGGCCTTGCCTGTACGAGAAGGGAAGTCGCAAATGAGCGGGCGCGACCCCATCAGGGTGGCAACAGCACTTTTTACCCGAGCCATCGAGCTAAACGTCTCTGAAAGCTGAATCAATTCCTGATCGTGGGAAATGTCGTCGCGATTCACTGTAGCATAAGAGACAGTGCGCGTAGGAGTAGCCAGTTCGAGTTCACTAATAGGGATACGGACCGAATCGGCACGCCGCAGCAATTCTTGAAGCGTGATGCCATCCTGTTCCTCTGCCTCGACTTTTAGATCCTCTGACTTGGCCGCGAAGTAGGCGATATTGCGCGACCCACGGAGACACAACAGCTCACGATCTAGGGACCAACGGAAACCTGATCCTCGGTCTTCCCCAAGCTCCAGTTGGCGTTCATGAATCCGACACGCACGCGCATGAAGAACATCCAGGTTCGCACCTACCACGTACTGCAGGTTCTGAGAGTCATACTCCAATTTTAGACTAGCGAGCGATTCCAAAGTCAAAGACCGGCCGATTCTGCGCCAAAATTCCTGATCCTCAATTGGAGGCAATCCGAGAAGGAACTCCAAGGCAGCGCTGTCCAGGTCGCCAGTAACGTCGTGCTCGCCTGGAAAACTAGCCGGGGTACCGCCGGAACCCACCCACACGGCACTGAGGAATCGCAGCAATCGAGATGAACGTCGCCGGTCGAAATGACCAGCGATTTGAGCTACGGCTCCTTGAGTTGCCGCAGCGTCAAGTACTTGCGCGCCACTAAAACCGCGAGACACGCTCGATGCTACGTTTTCTGCTGCGGACTCGTTGAGCAATCCGCGTCCACCTTGCAGAATTGCGCTGGACGCCAGACCAACGACAGGATCGCTTCGGCGGCTCCGGATCAGTACTTCCATTCCTTCAATGTCGGCAACGAGCGTGTCATCATCTGGAACTCCCGAACTCCATGTAGGAGTAAAATCTCCCAGCTGATCGAGGGCGAAAACAATCGGATTCTTGTCCCGGATGGCATTCACGTCTTCTCGCAGCACAGCAGGCCGCGTGTCCGACTTCAGGAAAACCAGACGCTCACTTTCTCCGGGCCAGGAAAGCACGAGATCTGGGGCAAAGCTATGATTGAAAAAATCGGTCTTCTTGACCGTGGCCCTAGAGTCAGTGTTTGCCAGCTCGTCCGCAACGATGCTCTTAATTCGATGAACAGCATTCCGCGGATCTGGCTCCTCAAGAGCGGCGTGCACAGCGCTTGCATACTCAGAGCTGTTCATCGGACGCCCTCCAGCACATCGTACTTCTGAATGAGCGCTCGATGCTGCCGAGTAATCACAAGCTTCTCCTGCTTGTCCGAGAGCACTATCATCCAGAGTCGTTCTGTGACTGAAGCAACTACCTCTGAGTCGATCAGAGCACCCAACTCGGACGGGGCATACTCCCCGAAAATATCTTCACCGTGCTTCTCGACACCCTGCCTTACCCATTCACCAGTCAGCAACTTATCCCAGTCGGTCACGTTAAACGGTGACCAGGTGATCCACATGAAATGGTCAACCGCTCCAGGCTGCTGGCTCATGATTACGTAACACTTGGCAAGGTAGCTCAGGTACGCTGTTCCCTGATCTCTCGGCGCAGAATATTTCTTGCACTCCGCCATAAAGTATGCATTATCAAATTCTCCGCCGCAGAGGATGCCGCCGAGATCCAGCGAGAAGGGGGTCTTCTTCCCTGACGGCCATTTGAAAGTCATGCGCCGTTTCCACATGGGGTCTGTGTTGGTCCACGCCGCTTTGACGCGCGTTGTGGCTTCAAGCCACTCCTTGGCGCGCCTTGCGCCATCGGCACCGGCCTCATGTAGCTCTTCTCCTGGCATGAGGTGACCCTACGTCAAGTTGCTACGTGTGCACAGACCGTTGACGCGACACTGGTCACTTGCTCGGGGCTCTGACGCAGGTGCGCCAGAGCCCCGATGATGCAGCCGAGCACATGGAAGCCCCCGCAACTGCACTTCGTCAGCGGAGGTCCACTTACGTCGGCATGCAGGGACCTCGCTGTCCGATACCCCACAAAGGGACCGACTAAGCCAGTGGGCCGCGGTTACGCTGCTCGATCTCGTCTCCGATCGGCCGAGCCGCTTCCCGCCTGGCCGGCAGGATCGTCGACCTGCCAACAGCGGAAGGGACGTCCGGGAGGCCTCCCGCACTGGAGGCTGCTGCTTGGTGGGTGATGGCATTCCCTTGCCATGGTGTAGCCGATCACGGCAAGGGCGCACGTGCTGACGTGGCTTCCGCTACCTGCCCGCAGGACGCACAACCGTGCAACTCTCCGTCGTGAACTGCCAGTTTGTGGTGCGCCTACTGGTCTTCCCGGTAGGCTTTCCGATCTTTGAGGAACTCCCACGCCCTGATGTTCCAGCTCTGCGGGTCTATCACGATCGTCCGCCATACGGTGCTGGTTGTGGTGATCCGAATGCGGTTGTGCGGCAAGCTCCGGTCGATCTTGACGATCTCCACCGGCGGAAACTGGTGGAAACCGCCGCTCTCCGCGAAAAAATGGAAGCCACCCGTGTATACGGGTACTGCCAGGCCGACAACAGTTCCGTCATCGAACTTGGCGTCCGTGCAATAGGCGGGGGACGCCGCGCCGCTCATGCCGATCGCCGCATCGGCCACTACGCGCCGGTTCCACGCTGCCACAACACGGTTGCGTGCGCTGGCCTCCCGGGCCCATGCAGCCGTAAGCAGCACAGCCAGCGCCACCCACGAGTAGTTGTGCGTCAGATCGGCCAGGCCCCACGCGAAGAGTCCAAAAAACACTGACACGCCAACTATCCGGCTGGTGTCCTCACCAGGCACCTGTTGATTAGGCGCGATTCTGCCTTTACGGCCGCTGCGATCTCTTCCCACTACTACTCCTCGGGGCGCCCACTCCATGCTTGACAGCGGCATTGTTGCCCATGCCGGGTCCGCAACGGAGTTGTCCGGGGACCGCAGAGTAACGACTCGGTATACGGGCCCTTCCCTAACGAGCTCGTGCACAGTAGGCGGTGAGGCGTCGGGTTCTCGATCGTCGATCATGGTCGTGTGGTGCGGAACGCGTGCGCGCCCAGTCGAGTGCCGCTGCGGATTTCCTGCTGCGGTAATGCAAACTGAACCTGCCCGCCCATGATTACTGGACCGTGAAAGGTGCCACCGCTAGCCTCATTGTTCGTCTGAGCCGTCTCATTACTGCGAGCATTGCGGTCTCTACGGTCCTCACTCATCGCATCCCTGCTTTGCAACAAAGCCCCCATCGGCCCTACGACAGCCTTCCGATGCTAGAAAATAAGTATCCCCTTCGTATCCATCCGTTACGTGGGAACCACAGGAGAAGCCGGACGCCAACCCTCCAAGTCCTGCAAGTGAATTAGATCGGGACGGCCAGCAAACAAATAGAAGAGTGACTCAGGGATGTAGCCAGGATTACGGAACCAGTTACGGACCTTGGCGCCCATTCCACGGTCGTCTGCCATCTCGCCCAGCACGCGCTCGGTATCCTCGTAGACGTGTGCCGGACGGATTCGTCCAACGGACCGACTCGTCATGAACTCGGTGATCACTGGATCAGTGTTAGCGCCGCTGCTCGTTGCCCACGCGTAAAGGGCAGGGTTCCCGCTGAGAATATCGTTGACGGTGTTAGACATCTGAACGTGATGCCACAGATCGAGGAGCGTGGCATGTCGAGACCCCCCACGCCGGGTGAGTTCCTCTGCGAGGTTCACCAACAGACGCCCCATCAGCATGGCATTGCGATGTACTAGTACCGGCACCTGTGTACCTAGGACAGCCATCACTCCTTCACGCAACAGCAGGTCCGTTACGCTCACGACCCCTGCTCCTCGTGGGGCGGTATGGCACGCGCTGAGAAATACGACGGGTGGAGCGGTGTCAAGTCCGAGTGAGAGACAAGTGTCGTCTTCACCGATAGCAAGCGCCGCCGCCGTGCCGACAAGTCTGCCGTGGGCACTGATGACCAGGAAATCTGGTTTGTGCTCTGCCACGGTACGACGCAGGGTCTCAATATTAAGAGCCTCGACGCGTTCGAAGCTGATGGCATCACCCGCCATCTGGATGACCTCTCCCGTGCTGTCCCAGCCGATACGGGAGATTCTCCCCACCGGGTCACTAGGGGGTATGCACTCCGCGACCAAGACTCGGATTTTATGGGGCAGTCTGAAACTCTGAGTCGCAGTCGCGAGTTCCCACGTGACGCTTCGAGTCAGGGGGAGGAGAGGACGGTAGGCAATAGGTACGCGTGCGCTGAGCGGCGCCGTATCTCCGGGCAAAGTTAGCAGCCCGAGCGGGAAGTTGGAGAAGACGGTGAGCTTCGAAGCCCGCTTAATGGTCTCGATCGTACTCTCGCTCCATACTTGCTGAGCAACGTCATTCAGGC
This sequence comes from Streptomyces sp. NPDC004065, assembly GCF_044903565.1. NCBI lineage: Bacteria > Bacillati > Actinomycetota > Actinomycetes > Kitasatosporales > Streptomycetaceae > Streptomyces > Streptomyces sp. NPDC004065. Next base: position 24,629 of record NZ_JBJDQT010000044.1, read on the forward strand.
GGTGAAGCAGCTTTCTTACGCTCTGCGGGTTCTCTGCGGTCCTAGTGGAGGTGAAGTGCTTTTCAAGTTCAGCCAGCACAGTGAAGGCTTGTGCCGGCATGGAAGGCAACGTTAGACCCACGCCGCCTGTAGAAATAGCATGGTGGGTCGTAACGAACTCGATCGCAGAGCGCTCTACCTCAGCATCAGGCCGCTGATGCATAAGGGCTGTCCAGGTATCATTTTGGTCGCTGACATCTAGAGCGCGTATGCGTCGGCGCAGATCGCTTGTGTAGGCGCGGCGGGAGTATGCAGGAGCGACTCCGGGCAGCGCGACGGTTACCGGAACACGCAGGCGCGCGGCCTCCTCTTTGAACACCTGCGGCATACGCTGTTCAGCAACGGGCCTCGGCGTTTGCTCTCGCTCAAGGCGGGCTACCGCAGCTAACACCGTTTGGCGGTATGCGGTATCCGGAAGCAAGTCGTCACGGTTCCGATCCGCGGCCCCACGTTGGCTGTCAGGCCACCCCATCTGCCGTGCGAGTCTGTCGTAGGGCAGGGTGATAGGAGCCAAGTCCAGACGCTGCGTGAGCATCGGCACGTTGCCCAGTGCCTCGGTATCTGGCGCGAATTGACGATGAATGGCCTGCCAATGGGAGCGCAGAGTGTCGTCGGACAGTGCCGAGTATGGAGTCGCGGGGAGGGCGAACCCCAATGACTTAGCGCGCTGCTGCGCCTCATCAAGGAGGTTGTCAGGACACAGGGCGAGCGCCGGTTGTCGCCCTTGGACAAGGGTGCTGTAACTTGCCCGATCGAACGCATCAATCGGGAGTAGCAGAATGTGGTGGGCATTCATGTAGGCCTGTTGCGCCGCTTTGAGCGCCCACGCAGGGACGTCGACAAGATCCGACAGCCGGCTGGGCAAATGCAGGCAGTACCACAGCCCGAATAGGGCGGGTGCGAGCGCACGATCAAGGTTATGCGGGACGGTCAGACCAGCTTCAACACCCAGTTGTTCCTCGACCAACGGGGAGAATGCCGCGTGATCCTTTGCTTCGTCAGCTCGGGAGAACACGACCGCGTACACAAGAGGCCGCTCTACCCGGGACTCAGCTCCTGCCGCCACGTAGGCTCCCGACTCTTCGCTGGTTGTCGTCGGCCGCTGCTCCCATGGTTGAGTACACGCCTCCTGCAGGGGACGCAGCGGCAACCGCTCGGCAGCTTATTGTCGCTCAGACCCACTCCACCTCGGACTGGATCCTCAAAGAACCTCCAGGCGACGGTAGCGGCGTTCTAGGCGCCTCTGATGCCGACCGCTGCCGCCCCCTCGTGGCTCCGAGAGAACCGAGCGCTGCGGCCACCTCTTCGTCTGTGACATCCGCCACAACCTCAGCGATCCGCCGCAGCGCCTCACTCACCCGCGGTCCCCCCGTTTCAGCTGGTCGGAGACGACTTCTTGACCGTCAGCGGAAGCAGCTTCTTGCCGCTGTCGCTTACTTGTGGCCATGTGTCCATCGCCGGGCACACTCCGCAGTCGAAGCAGGGCGTCCAGCGGCAGTCCTCGACCTCGGTCTCGTCCAGGGCGTCCTGCCAGTCCTCCCAGAGCCAGTCCTTGTCGAGACCGGAGTCCAGGTGGTCCCAGGGCAGGACCTCCTCGTAGGAGCGCTCGCGGGTGGTGTACCAGTCGACGTCGACGCCGTAGGGGGCCAGGGCCTTGTCGGCGCAGGCCATCCAGCGGTCGTAGGAGAAGTGCTCGCGCCAGCCGTCGAAGCGGCCGCCGTCCTCGTACACCGCGCGGATCACCGCGCCGATCCGGCGGTCGCCGCGGGAGAGCAGGCCCTCAACGATGCCCGGCTTGCCGTCGTGGTAGCGGAAGCCGATCGAGCGGCCGTACTTCCGGTCGCCGCGGATCTTGTCGCGCAGCTTCTCCAGACGGGCGTCCGTCTCCTCGGCGGACAGCTGCGGGGCCCACTGGAAGGGGGTGTGCGGCTTGGGCACGAACCCGCCGATCGAGACGGTGCAGCGGATGTCGTTGGAGCCGGAGACCTCGCGGCCCTTCTGGATGACGTGCGTCGCCATGTCGGCGATCTGCAGCACGTCCTCGTCGGTCTCGGTGGGCAGGCCGCACATGAAGTACAGCTTCACCTGGCGCCAGCCGTTGCCGTACGCCGTGGCGACCGTCCTGATCAGGTCCTCTTCCGAGACCATCTTGTTGATGACCTTGCGGATGCGCTCCGAGCCGCCCTCGGGGGCGAAGGTCAGGCCCGAGCGCCGGCCGTTGCGGGTCAGCTCGTTGGCCAGGTCGATGTTGAAGGCGTCGACGCGGGTGGAGGGCAGCGAGAGGCCGATCTTGTCGTCCTCGTAGCGGTCCGCGAGGCCCTTGGCGATGTCGCCGATCTCGCTGTGGTCCGCGGAGGACAGGGACAGCAGGCCGACCTCCTCGAAGCCGGTCGCCTTCAGGCCCCGGTCGACCATGTCGCCGATGCCGGTGATCGAGCGTTCGCGCACGGGACGGGTGATCATGCCGGCCTGGCAGAAGCGGCAGCCGCGCGTGCAGCCGCGGAAGATCTCCACCGACATGCGCTCGTGGACCGTCTCGGCCAGCGGCACCAGGGGCTGCTTCGGGTACGGCCACTCGTCCAGGTCCATCACCGTGTGCTTGGCCACCCGCCAGGGCACGCCGGACCGGTTGGGCACCACGCGGGCGATCCGGCCGTCGGGGAGGTACTCCACGTCGTAGAAGCCGGGGACGTACACCCCGCCGGTCCTGGCCAGGCGCAGCAGGAGTTCCTCGCGGCCGCCGGGGCGGCCCTCCGCCTTCCAGGCGCGGACGATCGCGGTGATCTCCAGGACCGCCTGCTCGCCGTCGCCGATGACCGCGCAGTCGATGAAGTCGGCGATCGGCTCGGGGTTGAAGGCCGCGTGGCCGCCCGCCACCACGACCGGGTGGTCGAGGGTGCGGTCCCGGGCCTCCAGGGGGATGCCCGCGAGGTCCAGGGCGGCCAGCATGTTGGTGTAGCCCAGCTCCGTGGAGAAGGACAGGCCGAACAGGTCGAAGGCGCGCACCGGGCGGTGGCCGTCCACGGTGAACTGCGGGACGCCGTGCTCCCGCATCAGCGCCTCCAGGTCGGGCCACACGCTGTAGGTGCGCTCGGCGAGGACTCCGTCCTGTTCGTTGAGCACCTCGTAGAGGATCTGCACGCCCTGGTTGGGCAGCCCCACCTCGTAGGCGTCGGGGTACATCAGCGCCCAGCGCACGTCGCAGGAGCCCCACTCCTTGACCGTGGAGTTGAGCTCTCCGCCCACGTACTGGATCGGCTTCTGCACATGCGGGAGCAGTGCTTCGAGCTGCGGAAACACAGACTCGACGGCCTCGGCGGCTTCGGCAGGCATCTCTCGCGGACCTTTGTGAGCTGACAGGGGTGACCATCCAGCGTAACCCGGTTCGGGGGCCGCCTCGTACGCCCGGAGGCCGCCGCGCTCAGCCGGGCAGCGACAGGTCGGCCCCGATCCTCCGCCAGACCTCGGGCAGCTCGGCCTCCAGCGCCGCCGCGCGCTGCTCCTCGCGCCCGTGGAGCACCCCGTACGTGAACGTCTCCTCCCCCGCCGCGCGGGCCTCGGCGGCGAGGTCGCGCAGGGCCCGGCGGGCCATCACGCTGTCCTGGTGGTCGCCCAGCAGGCTCTGCAGGGTCTTGGCGGCCTTCACCAGGCCGGTGGCCGGCGCCCCGAGCGCGGGGACGGCGGCCTCGGCCGCGTACCGGGTCCGCTTGGCCTTCTTGCGGGCCTCGTGCAGGGCGGGATCGCGGTCGTGGCCGGGAGGCAGGGCGAGCGCCGCGTCGAGCAGGGCGGACAGCTTCGCGAAGTCCTTGCGCACGGCCTTGGCGAGGACGCGCTCCGGCGGGCGGGAGGCGGCCGGTCGCAGCGGCGGGGCGGCGAGCAGCGCGTCCAGCGCGTCGAGCAGGGCCATGTGGCGTGCGCCGTCGAGCACGGCGACGAGCCGGCGGCGCGAGCCGCCGCGCCGGGCGCCGGACCAGGTCCGCAGCCGGGCTCGCACGGGCCCGGTGACCAGGTCCGGGGGCAGGGCGTCGAGGGCGGCGGTGAGGCGCTCGGTGAGCACCTCCTGGTCGCGGTCGAGTCCGAGTTCGCCGCCCAGCCACTTCAGTTCCTCGCCGACGGGGTCGGTGACGGCCCGGTCGAGGACCTTGCCGTAGCTGCGCAGGGCGCTGCGCAGCCGGCGGGTGGCCACGCGCATGCGGTGCACGGAGTCGTCCACGTCCCGGCGCACCTCCGGGTCGAGGGCGACGAGGGCGTCGCGCTGGGCGCGCAGGTAGGCGAGGACGTGGTCGCCGGCCGTGACCGGGGCCTCGGGGGTCTGCGGGGCGTCGGGGTGCGGGGCTGCGGGTGGGGCGGTCTCGGCGAGGGCGCGGGCGACCTTGGAGGCGGCGGAGGAGGGCCGTACGCCGGCTCTGCGCAGGCGTTGCTCCACGATGTCGAGGAGCGCCGGGTCGCCGCCGTCGGCCAGTTCCACCTCGATCTCGGTCCACTGGGCGGAGCCGCCGTCGCCGGTGAGCCGGTCGGCGTGTACGGCGTCCACGCCGACCTCGGCCAGCAGGGCGCCGTCCGCGTCGACGAGGTGGCTGACGTCGCGGGCGGAGCGCAGGCGGACCTGGGGGCGCAGCGCGCTGCCGCGGACCCGGGAGCGCAGCAGTCCGGCGAGGGTCTCGGGCACGGTGTCGGACAGCGGCGCGCGGATCTCGTCCCGTACGCCGGGGGCCACGGGGAACTTCAGGTGCCAGCCCGCGTCGGCGCCTCCGGTGCGGCGGCGCAGGGTGAGTCCGGCCGCGGCCAGCCGTTCGTCGGCGGTGTCGTAGTAGACGGCGTCGAGTTCGGTGACGCCCTTGTCGATGACGGCGGCGATGCCGCCGACGCCGGTCAGGTCGGGCAGACCGCTGTGCTCGGATTCGTATTTCCGCTCGATCTCACGCTTGGTGTCCGCCATGACCCGAATTTAGTGCGTGCGGGCCGGTCGCGGCATGGGTCGCACGGCCCCTTCCGCGCCCGGCCCGCATGGGCGGCCGGCGCGCCCGGTTCTCCTCGGGCTGCCGCGCCCGGCCCGCGTACGCGCCCGGGGTCCTCCTCCGGCTACGCGGACATGGGCCGCTGCACACGGATCGACTGCAGCAGTCCCACGGCCACCCAGACGGCGAACATCGAGGTGCCGCCGTACGACACGAACGGCAGGGGCAGACCGGTGACCGGCATGATGCCGAGGGTCATGCCGATGTTCTCGAAGGCCTGGAAGGCGAACCAGGCGACGATGCCCGCGGCGACGACCGTGCCGTACAGCTCGGTGGTCTCGCGGGCGATGCGGCAGGCGCGCCACAGGACGACACCGAGCAGCACGATGATCAGACCGGCACCGACGAACCCGAGTTCCTCCCCCGCGACCGTGAAGACGAAGTCGGTCTGCTGTTCCGGGACGAACTGGCCCGTGGTCTGGGAGCCGTGGAACAGCCCGGCGCCGGTCAGGCCGCCGGAGCCGATCGCGATGCGGGCCTGGTTGGTGTTGTAGCCGACGCCGGCCGGGTCGAGGCTGGGGTTGGCGAACGCGGCGAAGCGGTTGATCTGGTACTCGTCCAGGATGTGCAGCTGCCAGACGGCGAGGGCGCCGAGCGCTCCCGCGGTCAGCAGCCCGAAGACCCAGCGGTTGGAGGCGCCGGAGGCGAGCAGCACCCCGAGGACGATCACCACCATGACCATGACCGAGCCGAGGTCGGGCATGAGCAGCACGATCATGATGGGTACGGCGGCCAGCCCCAGCGACTGCAGCACCGTGCGGTGGTCGGGGTAGGGCTTGTCGCCGGCGTCGACCCGGGCGGCGAGCAGCATCGCCATCCCGAGGATGATGGTGATCTTCACGAACTCCGACGGCTGGAGCGAGAAGCCGCCGCCGAACACGATCCAGGAGTGCGCGCCGTTGACGGTGGAGCCGAGCGGGGTCAGCACGAGCAGGATGCCGAAGACCGAGGCGCCGTACAGGATCGGCACGGCGTTGCGCAGACCGCGGTGGCCGAGCCAGATGGTGGCGATCATCAGGGCGAGCCCGATGCCGGTGTTCATGATGTGCCGGATCAGGAAGTAGTACGGGTCGCCCTGGTTGATCTCGGTGCGGTTGCGGGTGGCGGAGAAGACCAGGGCCGAGCCGATCGCGGACAGCGCGAGCGCGGACAGCAGTATCGGCCAGTCCAGCCGGCGGGCGGCGGAGTCGCGGGCGAAGAGCCGCGTCCAGCCGGCCCGTTCGGGCCCGTACCCGGAGACGGAGAAGCTGTTCGCGCCGGTCATGCGGTCGTCCTCCGGCTTCCCCCGCGGCGCCGGCGCCTGCGGGTGTCGCGGTTGCCCGTCGGGGGTGTACTGGCGGTGGCCGGCGGCTGGCCCGCGCCGGGGCCGGCGGTGCCCTGCCCGGCGGCCCGCTGGGCGGCCTGCTCGGCGGCCTGCTTGGCGGCGTCCTCCTGGTCCTTGGCCGGGTCGCCGCTGATCTTCGGGGCGGTGATGGTGCCGTCCGGCCGGACCTTCGGCAGGCCCTGTTGCGGCTGCGGCAGCAGCGCCTTCTTGTTGTCGACGGAGCCGTCGGCCTGGACGCCGTACAGCGCGCTGTAGATGTTGCGCACCGCCTCACCGGAGGCGCCGGAGCCGGTACCGGCCTGGGCGATGGTCATGATGACCGTGTAGTCCTTGGTGTAGGTGGCGAGCCAGGAGGTGGTCTGCTTGCCGTAGACCTCGGCGGTACCGGTCTTGGCGTGCAGCGGGATCTTGTTCTGCGGCCAGCCGCCGAACTTCCAGGCCGCCGTACCGCGGGTGGCGACGCCGGCGAGGGCCTCGTCCATCATGTCGCGGGTGGCCTTGGTGATGGGCAGCTTGCCGTGGGACTTCGGCTTGATCTCGGTGATGTGCCTGCCGTCCGGGCTGACGACCGCCTTGCCGATGGTCGGGGTGTACATCGTGCCGCCGTTGGAGATCGCGCCGTAGATGACGGCCTCCTGGATGGGGGTGACGAGGGTGTCGCCCTGCCCGATGGAGTAGTTGATCTCGTCACCGGCGCGCATCTTGTTGCCCTCGAGGCAGTTCTCGTAGGCGATCTTCTCGACGTAACTGCCGTTCTTCTTGCCGGTCTTGCACCAGGCGTCCTTGTTGGCCTTCCAGTAGTCCAGCTTCCACTGCCGGTCGGGGACGCGGCCGGTGACCTCGTTGGGCAGGTCGATGCCGGTCTCCTTGCCGAGGCCGAACTGGTGGGCGGCCTTGAAGAAGTAGTCCTTGGGCCGGCCCTTCTTCGGGTTGATGCCGCCGTCCTTCTTCCACTCGTTGTGGGCGAGGCCGTAGAAGACGGTGTCGCAGGAGACCTCGAGCGCCCGGCCCAGGGAGATGGGGCCGAAGTTCTCGCCCTCGAAGTTCTTGAAGACCTGGTTGCCGACCGAGTAGGAGCTGGTGCAGGGGTAGCGGCCGTTGAAGTCGTAGCCGGCCTCGACCGCGGCGGCCGTGGAGACCACCTTGAACGTCGAGCCGGGCGCGGACTGACCCTGTGTGGCGCGGTTCAGCAGCGGGTAGTCGGAGTCCTTGCCGGTGAGCGCCTTGTAGTCCTTGGCGGAGATGCCGCCGACCCACACGTTCGGGTCGTAGGTGGGCGCGGAGGCCATGGCGACGATCCGGCCGGTCCTGGCCTCCATCACCACGACGGCGCCGGAGTCGGCCTTGTAGTTGGTGCCGGTGATCTTGTCGAACTGCTGCCGGGCCGCCTTCATCGCCTTGTCCAGCTGGTACTCGGCGACCCGCTGGACCCGGGAGTCGATGCTGGTGACCAGGTTGGAACCGGGCTGGGCGGGGTCCGACTCGGCCTTGCCGATGACGCGGCCGAGGTTGTCCACCTCGTAGCGGGTGACGCCGGCCTTGCCGCGCAGCTCCTTGTCGTACTGCCGCTCCAGGCCGGAGCGGCCCACCATGTCGGAGCGCAGATACGGCGAGTCGGTGTCCTTGGCCTGCTGGATCTCGTCGTCGGTGACGGGCGAGAGATAGCCGAGCACCTGGGCGGTGTTGGACTTGCCGGGGCCGCCGTAGCGGCGCACGGCCTCGGGTTCGGCGGTGATGCCGGGGAAGTCCTCGGCCCGCTCACGGATCTGCAGGGCCTGCTTGGGGGTGGCCTCGTCGGTGATGGGGATGGGCTGGTAGGGCGAGCCGTTCCAGCAGGGCTGGGGGGTCTTGGCGTCGCACAGCCGGACCTTCTGCATGACGTCCTCGGGCTTCATGCCGAGGACGCCCGCGAGCTTGGTGAGGACCGCCTTGCCGTCGTCCTTCTGCTTGAGCAGGTCGGTGCGGGAGGCGGAGACCACCAGCCGGGTCTCGTTGTCCGCGAGCGGCACACCGCGGGCGTCCAGGATCGAGCCGCGCACGGCGGGCTGGACGACCTGCTGGACGTGGTTGCCGGTGGCCTCCTTCTGGTACTCGGCGCCGTTGCGGATCTGCAGGTACCACAGCCGGCCGCCGAGGGTGCCGAGCAGGGAGAGGACGAGGATCTGGATGACGACGAGCCGGGTCTGGACCCGTGGGGTCCGTCCGGTCTCGGGGATGTTGGTCACTGCTGTCTCCCCCTCTCAGTGCGCGGAAGTCGGTGCGGACGCCTGTGCGGACGTACGCCGGAGCATGTGTGCGGACGTACGCCGGTGTACGCGGGATGAACGACCCACCTGTGGGCGCGCGTTCCGCCCGACGGTCCCCGTTCGGGTGAACTTTCGGGTGAACTGACGGGTGCTCACAGCCGCTTGACCCCCTTGATGCGGCCGGCCCGGGCGGTGCGCGAGCGGGCCGCCCGCACCTTCAGCCCGCCGAGCGCGCCGCGCTGGCCGCCGATGCGCAGTCCGGTGCCGGAGGACAGCCAGCCGCTGGAGAGGTCGGCCGCCCTGGCGGCGGAGCCGGTCTCGGCGAGCGGGTCGTTCTCCGCGCGCCGGGCCAGCGCCATGATCCCGGGGACGACGAACGGGGCGAGCAGCAGGTCGTACACGGCGGCGCTGAGCAGCAGGCCGGGCAGGCCGACGTGGCGGGCGGCGGTGTCGCCGACCAGGGCGCCGACGCCGGCGTACAGCAGGGTGGAGCCGACGGCGGCGGCGACCACCACGGCCATCGGGCCGGTGGCCGATCTGACCTGGCCGGTCTCGGGCTTGATGAGCCCGGCGAGGTAGCCGATGACGCACAGCACGAGGGCGTAGCGGCCGGCCGCGTGGTCGGCGGGCGGGGCGAGGTCGGCGAGCAGTCCGGCGCCGAAGCCGACGAGGGCGCCGCCGACATGGCCGTACACCATGGCCAGGCCCAGCACGGTCAGCAGCAGCAGGTCGGGCACGGCGCCCGGCAGGTGCAGCCGGGACAGCACGCTCACCTGGACGACCAGGGCGACGACGACCAGCGCGGTGGAGAGCAGGATCCGGTTGAATCGCATGGGACTTCGAAGCTCCTACTGCTGCGGCCGGCCGGTGGCGCCCGTGCCGGCGCCGGCGGACGGGGTGACGGTGACGGTCACCGTGGGCGTCGGGGTCGGCTTGGGCTTGGGCGGCAGGACCTCGTCGCGCGGGTCCTTCTTCGGGGCCTGGACGACCACGCCGACGACGTCGAGCTTGGTGAAGGAGACGTACGGCGTGACGTAGAGGGTGCGGGTGAGGTCGCCGCCGGAGGGGTCGACGCGGGAGACCACGCCGACCGGCACGCCGGGCACGAAGGGCTTGTCGGCCTGCGAGCCGAAGGTGACCAGCCGCTCGCCCTTCTTCACCTCCGCCTTGCCGTTGAGGAGCTGCACGCGCAGCGGCCGGTCGCCCTGCCCGGAGGCGAAGCCGAGTTCGTCGGTGCCCTCCATGCGGGTGCCGACGGTGAAGTCGGGGTCGTTGGCGAGCAGCACGGTGGCGGAGTCGGGGCCGACGGTGGTGACGCGGCCGACCAGTCCGTCGCCGTTGAGGACGGTCATGTCGCGCTTGATGCCGTCGTTCGCGCCGGCGTCGATGGTGATGGTCCAGGAGAAGCCCTGGGCCGCCCCTATGGCGATGACCTCGGCGCCCTTGATGCCGTACTGGCCCTCGCCGGCGATCTTCAGCATCCTGTCGAGCTGCTTGAGCCGGCTGCGGTTGCGGTCGTCGCTGCCCAGCTTGGCCTTGAGGGCCGCGTTCTCCTTCTCCAGGGCGGCGAGCCGGTCGTGGCGCTCGCCGGAGTCGCGGATCGCGGAGACCGCGTTGCCGACCGGGTTGACCGCCGCCGACACGCCGTTCTCGATCGGGCCGAAGACGGTGGCGGCGGCCTGCCGGGCACCGTCCACCGGGGAGTTCTCCCCGCCGCGGATATCCACGGTGATCAGCGCGAACGCGATGGCGATCAGCAGCACCAGGAGCAGCCGGCTCTCTTTCGTGTCCCTCACGTGCGGCGGCCGTGCCCTTCCCTCTAGGAATCGGGTGGCCCCCGAGGCGCGCACCCGTGGCGCGAACCGAAGGGGCCCATTTGTGGGAGCTTATGCCTCGATATCAACGATCCGCCGTACGAGAGGCGTCATCTCGTACGGCGGAATCGAAGAGTTACCTCATCTGCGCGGCTGGGCGTCCAGGACCTGCTGGAGCGCCTCGAACTCCTCGACGCACTTGCCGGATCCGAGCGCCACGCTGTCCAGCGGGTCCTCCGCGATGTGGATCGGCATACCGGTCTCCCGGCGCAGCCGCTCGTCCAGACCGCGCAGCAGCGCTCCGCCGCCGGTGAGGACGATCCCCCGGTCCATGATGTCGCCGGACAGCTCCGGCGGGCACTTGTCCAGGGTCGTCTTGACCGCGTCGACGATCGCGTTGACCGGCTCCTCGATGGCCTTGCGGACCTCGGCGGCCGAGATGACGACGGTCTTGGGCAGCCCGGAGACCAGGTCGCGGCCGCGGATCTCGGTGTGCTCGTCGGAGTCGAGTGCGTACGCCGAACCGATGGTGATCTTGATCTGCTCGGCCGTCCGCTCGCCCAGCAGGAGGCTGTACTCCTTCTTGACGTGCTGGATGATGGCGTTGTCCAGCTCGTCGCCGGCGACGCGGATGGACTGGGCGGTGACGATGCCGCCGAGGGAGATGACCGCGACCTCGGTGGTGCCGCCGCCGATGTCCACCACCATGTTGCCCGTGGCCTCGTGCACCGGCAGGCCGGACCCGATGGCCGCGGCCATGGGCTCCTCGATGATGTGCACCTGGCGGGCGCCGGCCTGCGACGAGGCCTCGATGACCGCGCGGCGCTCGACGCCGGTGATGCCGGAGGGCACGCAGACCACGACCCGCGGACGCGCCAGATACCGCCGCTTGTGGATCTTCAGGATGAAGTACCGGAGCATCCGCTCGGTGATCTCGAAGTCCGCGATGACGCCGTCCTTGAGCGGACGTACGGCCACGATGTTGCCGGGCGTGCGGCCGATCATCTTCTTCGCCTCGGCGCCGACCGCGAGGATGCCACCGGTGTTCGTGTTGATCGCGACGACGGACGGTTCGTTGAGTACGATCCCGCGACCCCTGACGTACACCAGCGTGTTGGCGGTCCCGAGGTCGACAGCCATGTCACGGCCGATGAACGACATTGAGTTCCCCATCAGGATTCGTCTGGCCTTCCCTGGGTGCTTTTGAGGGCATATCAGGTACGGCGAGGTGGGTGCTGTGACGTGAAGGCTTCCATCGTAGACGCGCCTGCACGAACACTGCGCGAGGGTCTCCGCCATTGTCAGCAGATGGCGTACCGCCTCGCTTGTGGAGACGGTCCATCGGGGGCACTCGTTCCCCCGATCGGTACCGCATATGCCCGAGGGCGGCCGGATCTGCGCGGCCGCCCTGGTCAGGCGATTCCAGCGAGCTGACGGGGCGTCAGGAACGGCTGGTGGTGCGCGGTGCCGCCTCGGCCCCGGACGGTCAGGCGCGGCCCGGGAAGAAGATCTTGACCTCGCGCTCGGCGGACTCCTCGGAGTCGGAGGCGTGGATCAGGTTCTCCCGGACGATCACACCGTAGTCCCCGCGGATCGAACCGGGGGCGGCGGCGATGGGGTCGGTGGGGCCGGCCAGCGCGCGCACGCCCTCGACGACCCGCTCCCCCTCGACGATCATGGCCACGACGGGACCGGAGGACATGAACTCCACCAGCGGCTCGTAGAACGGCTTGCCCTTGTGCTCGCCGTAGTGCTGCTCGAGGGTGTCCTGCTCCAGGGTGCGCAGCTCCAGCGCGGTGATCTGCCAGCCGGCCTTGCGCTCGATACGGCTGATGATCTCGCCGGTCAGGCCACGACGGACGGCGTCGGGCTTGAGGAGGACGAGGGTGCGCTGGGTCACGGGGGACTCCTTCTCCTTACAGATGTGCGGTGGGACGAAGGTTACAGGGCGTGTCCCCGCCCCTGTTACGCAGCGTCAGCCGGAGGGGAGCCGGCCTCGGCCGAGCGGGCCGCGAACCGGGCCTTCGCCTCGTCCACCTTCCGTCCGAAGTGCACCGACGCCCACCACAGCGCCGCGAACACCGCACCCATGAAGTACATCGTCGGCACCACCACGCCGGAGGCGATCAGCGCCACCTGGAGCAGCCAGCCGAGCGCCACCCCGCCGGGCCGGGTGACCATGCCGCACAGCAGCACGCACAGCAGCATCGCCACACCGCTGACCGTCCACACCGCCGCCATGGACAGGTCCGGGTCCTTCATCGCGACCAGCGCGGCGAAACCGATGACGAAGAACTCGCCGATCAGGGTCGAGGAACAGAGCGTACGCACGAGAAGTCAGCCCCTCCCGAGGAGCAGTCGGGCCTCACCGACGGTGATGACGGAGCCGGTGACCAGGACGCCGCCACCGGAGAACTCGCCCTCCTCCTCGGCGAGCGTGATCGCGGCCTCCAGCGCGTCCGGCAGCCGCGGCTCGACCTGGACCCGCTCCTCGCCGAACACCTCGACCGCGATCGCGGCCAGCTCGTCGGCGTCCATGGCGCGGTGGCTGGAGTTCCGGGTGACGACGACCTCGGCGAAGATCGGCTCGAAGGCCTCCAGCAGGCCGCGCACGTTCTTGTCGCCGCTGGCCCCGACCACGCCGATCAGCCGGCTGAAGTCGAACGCCTCCTGGACCGCCTCCGCGGTCACCCGCGCGCCCGCCGGGTTGTGCGCGGCGTCCAGCACCACGGTCGGCGAGCGCCGGACCACCTCCATGCGGCCCGGCGAGGCGACCGAGGCGAACGCCTTGCGCACCGTCTCCGCGTCCAGCGGCTCGGCGCGCTGCGCGCCGACCCCGAAGAACGCCTCCACGGCGGCCAGCGCCACCGCGGCGTTGTGCGCCTGGTGGGCGCCGTGCAGCGGCAGGTACACCTCCGGGTACTCGCCGCCCAGCCCGCGCAGCGTCAGCAGCTGGCCGCCGACGGCCACCTGCCGGGCCACCACCCCGAACTCCAGGCCCTCGCGGGCCACGGTGGCGTCCGCCTCCACGGCCTTCTTCAGCAGCACCTGGGCGGCGTCCACCGGCTGCTGGGCCATGATCACCGTGGCGCCCGGCTTGACGATCCCGGCCTTCTCCCCGGCGATCTCGGCGGGCGTGGAGCCGAGCCGGTCGGTGTGGTCCAGGTCGATGGGGGTCACCACGGCCACGCCGGCGTCGATCACGTTGGTGGCGTCCCAGCTGCCGCCCATGCCCACCTCGACCACGGCGACGTCCACGGGGGCGTCCGCGAAGGCGGCGTACGCCATGCCGGTCAGCACCTCGAAGAAGGACAGCCGGTACTCCTGGGAGGCGTCGACCATCTCGACGTACGGCTTGATGTCCCGGTACGTCTCGACGAAGCGCTCGGCGGAGACCGGCGCCCCGTCCAGGCTGATCCGCTCGGTGATCGACTGCACGTGCGGGGAGGTGTACCGGCCGGTGCGCAGCTCGAAGGCGCCGAGCAGCGCCTCGATCATGCGGGCGGTGGAGGTCTTGCCGTTGGTGCCGGTGATGTGGATGGACGGGTACGACCGCTGCGGCTCGCCCAGTACGTCCATCAGCGCCGCGATCCTGCCGACCGACGGCTCCAGCTTGGTCTCGCCCCAGCGGCCCGCCAGCTCCGCCTCGACCTCCCGCAGCGCCCGGTCGGCCTCGGGGTCCTCGGGCCGTGCGGGCACCTCCGCCTGCGGCGGACCGCCCTGGGTGCGCAGGGTCCGGCTGCCCGCCTCGATCACCGCGAGATCGGGATCGCGCTCGGTCTCGGCGGCGATGATCTCGTCGAAGTGGTCGACGGGCTCTACCGACTCCGGCTGCTCGTTGTCGTCGTACGGGGGGAGGTCGCTCACGGGCCCAGTCTACGTACCGGCCGGGCGACGCCGGCGCCGCCGGGGCGGGAGGGAAGCGCCGCCGGGGCGGGGATGGCGCCGCCGCGGGGCGGGGGGTGGCGGCCTGACGGCGGGCCGGGGGGCGGGCGGCTGCGCCGGGGCGGGACGGAAGCACCGCCGGGGCGGGGATGGCGCCGCCGCGGGGCGAGGGGTGGCGGCCTGAAGGCGGGCCGGGGGCCGGGCGGCTGCACCGGGGGGAGGGCGGTTGCGCCGGGGGCGGGGCGGTTGCGCCGCGCGCGCTCCACGGCAGGTCGGGCCGGGCGCGCGGGCGGCCGCGCCGCGGTGCGCGCACCGCGGCGGGACGGCCGGCCGCGCGGCAGCGCCCGGATGGCAGGGGCCACGCCGAGTAGCAGCGCCCGCAAGCGCGGACCCGCCCCGGCGGCGGGCGGTTGCGCCGGGCGCGCGCTCCACGGCAGGGCCGGGACTGCGCAGCCGCGACCGCACGCCGGGGCCACGGCCCGGCAGCACGTCGGAGGCCGGCAGGCCGCGCAGGGGTGCGCGCAGCACCGCGGCAGGCCGGGTCCGAGCGGTGGCACCCGGGCACCGGGGGCGCTGGACGGCGGGGAGCCACGGACAACACGACCCGGGCAGCGGAGCCCAGACGTCGGGCCGAACAGGAGTCACGGACAGCGGGGCTCAAACGGCGGGGCCACGGACGGCGGGCCCCCGAACGGGAGCCACGGACAACGCGGCCCCAGGCAGCAGGGCCCAGACGGCGGGGCCCCGAACGGGAGCCACGAACAGCGCGGCCCGGGCAGCCGGGCCCGGACGGCCGGGCCCCGGACGGCCGGGAGCCACGGACACCGCGGCCCGGACGGCGGGGCCCCGGAAAGCACGGCCCCGGACGGCACGGGCCCGGACAGCGCGGGCCCAGGCAGCAGGGCCCAGACGTCGGACCCCGAACGGGAGCCACGAACAGCGCGGCCCGGGCAGCCGGGCCCGGACGGCCGGGCCCCGGACGGCCGGGAGCCACGGACACCGCGGCCCGGACGGCGGGGCCCCGGAAAGCACGGCCCCGGACGGCACGGGCCCGGACAGCGCGGGCCCGGACCGCGCGGAGCCCCGGAACCTGGTGGTTCCGGGGCTCCGGGTCGTTCGGCTCGTGGTGCCGGGCGCGTCAGGGCTGCGGCAGGCGCTCCAGTTGGGCCGTGATCCGCGCGATGTCCTCCTCGGCCTTGGCGAGCCGTGTGCGGATCTTGGCGACCACCTGGTCGGGGGCCTTCGCCAGGAACGCCTCGTTCCCCAGCTTGGCCGTGGCCTGGGCCTTCTCCTTCTCCGCCGCGGCGAGGTCCTTGGCGAGCCGCTTGCGCTCCGCGGCCACGTCGATCGCCCCGGACAGGTCCAGCGCCACCTCGACGCCCGCGACCGGCAGGGTCGCGGTCGCGGTGAAGCCCTCGCCCTCCGGCTGCAGGCGCAGCAGCTGGCGGATGGCGGCCTCGTGCGGGGCGAGCGCCGTGCCCTCGAGGGACAGCCGGGCCGGGACGCGCTGGCCGGGCTGGAGACCCTGGTCGGCGCGGAACCGGCGGACCTCGGTGATGACGGACTGGAGGGTGCCGATCTCGCGCTCGGCGGCCTCGTCGCGGAAGCCGCTGTCCTGGGGCCACTCGGCGACGACGACCGACTCGCCGCCCGTCAGCGTCGTCCACAGGGTGTCGGTGACGAACGGGACGACCGGGTGCAGCAGTTTGAGGGTGACGTCCAGGACCTCGCCCAGCACCCGCTTGCTGACCTCGGCCGGCTCGCCGCCCGCCTGGAAGACGGTCTTGGACAGTTCGACGTACCAGTCGAAGACCTCGTCCCACGCGAAGTGGTACAGCGCGTCGCTGAGCTTCGCGAACTGGAAGTCCTCGTAGAACGCGTCGACTTCGGCGACGGTCTTGTTCAGGCGGGACAGGATCCAGCGGTCGGTGGCGGACAGCCGCTCCGGCTCGGGCAGCGGGCCCTGGACCGTCGCGCCGTTCATCAGCGCGAAGCGGGTCGCGTTCCAGATCTTGTTGGCGAAGTTGCGGGACGCCTGGACCCAGTCCTCGCCGATCGGCACGTCGGTGCCGGGGTTGGCGCCGCGGGCCAGGGTGAAGCGGACGGCGTCGGAGCCGTACTTGTCCATCCAGTCCAGCGGGTCGACGACGTTGCCGAACGACTTCGACATCTTCTTGCCGCGCTCGTCACGGACCAGGCCGGTCAGCGCGATGGTGCGGAAGGGGACCTCGCCGTCCATGGCGTACAGGCCGAACATCATCATCCGGGCGACCCAGAAGAAGATGATGTCGTGGCCGGTGAGCAGGACGTCGGTCGGGTAGAACTTCCTCAGGTCCGCGGTCTGTTCGGGCCAGCCGAGCGTGGAGAAGGGCCACAGGCCCGAGGAGAACCAGGTGTCGAGGACGTCGGTGTCCTGGTGCCAGCCCTCGCCGGCCGGCGGCTCCTCGTCGGGGCCGACGCAGACGACCTCGCCGTCCGGGCCGTACCAGACCGGGATGCGGTGCCCCCACCACAGCTGGCGCGAGATGCACCAGTCGTGCATGTTGTCGACCCAGTCGAAGTACCGCTTCGACATCTCCTCGGGGTGGATCGTCACCCGGCCGTCGCGGACCGCGTCGCCCGCGGCCTTGGCGAGCGGGCCGACCTTGACCCACCACTGCATCGACAGGCGCGGCTCGACGGTGGTCTTGCAGCGCGAGCAGTGGCCCACGGAGTGGACGTAGGGCCGCTTCTCGGCGACGATCCGGCCCTGGGAGCGCAGGGCCGCGACGATGGCGGAGCGCGCCTCGAAGCGGTCCAGGCCCTGGAAGGGGCCGTGCGCGGTGATGACCGCGCGCTCGTCCATGACGGTGATGGACTCCAGGCCGTGGCGCCGGCCGATCGCGAAGTCGTTCGGGTCGTGGGCCGGGGTGACCTTGACGGCGCCGGTGCCGAACTCGGGGTCGACGTGCGTGTCGGCGACGACGGGGATGGCGCGGTCGGTCAGCGGCAGCTTGATGCGCTTGCCGACCAGGTGCCGGTAGCGCTCGTCGTCGGGGTGGACGGCGACGGCGGTGTCACCGAGCATCGTCTCGGCGCGGGTGGTGGCGACGACGAGGGTCTCGTCGCCCTCGCCGTACTTGATGGAGACGAGCTCGCCGTCGTCCTCCTGGTACTCCACCTCGATGTCCGAGATGGCCGTCAGACAGCGCGGGCACCAGTTGATGATGCGCTCGGCGCGGTAGATCAGCTCGTCGTCGTAGAGCTTCTTGAAGATGGTCTGGACGGCCTTGGACAGGCCCTCGTCCATGGTGAAGCGCTCGCGCGACCAGTCGACGCCGTCGCCGAGGCGGCGCATCTGGCCGAGGATCTTGCCGCCGTACTCCTCCTTCCACTGCCAGACGCGCTCGACGAACTCCTCGCGGCCGAGGTCGTGGCGGGACTTGCCCTCCTCGGCGAGCTGCTGTTCGACCTTGTTCTGCGTGGCGATGCCGGCGTGGTCCATGCCGGGCAGCCACAGCGACTCGTAGCCCTGCATGCGCTTGCGGCGCGTGAGGGCGTCCATCAGCGTGTGCTGGAAGGCGTGGCCCAGGTGGAGCGAACCGGTGACGTTCGGCGGCGGGATGACGATGGTGTACGCGGGCTTGTCGCTCTTGGCGTCCGCCTCGAAGTAACCCCGCTCCACCCAGCGCTCGTACAGCGGCCCCTCTACGTCGGCCGGCGCGTACTGGGTCGGCAGTTCGGTGTCGGGCGCTGGTGGCTGCTGCTGAGCGTTCTCGGTCACGGGGTCAGTTTAGAGGTGTCACGGCGCCGTCCCGAACCGCATTTGTTCTGTAACGGTGCGCACCCCGGTGCCCTCGGCCCGGCGCCTCTGCGCCAGGATGTCAGGAACACATAAGCACCTGGAGGGGAACCCAGTAATGAGCTACAACCAGCCGGGCCCGTACGGCGGGCAGCCCCAGCAGCCCGGACCGTACGGCCAGCCGGGTCAGCCGGGGCCGTACGGCCAGCCGCCCCAGGCTCCCCAGCCCGGCTACGGCTACCCCCAGCAGGCCCCTCCGCAACAGCCGCAGCCGCAGCCGGGGTACGGCTACCCGCAGCAGCCTCCGGGCGTGCCGCCGCAGCCGGGCCCGTACGGCCAGCAGCAGCCGCCCTACGGCCAGCCCCCGTACGGCCAGCAGCCCTACGGCGCCGTCCCGCAGCCCCCGGCGCCCGGCGGTGGCAAGAAGAAGACCGGGCTGATCATCGGCGCGGTGGCGGTCGTCGCCGCGATAGCGGTGGGCGCGTACTTCGCCCTCTCCGGCAGCGGCGGCAGCGGCTCCGTCGCGGACGACGGCCCGCACAAGCTGTCGACGCCGACGACGGTGATCAACGGGACGTACAAGAAGTCGGAGAAGAGCAGCTCCGACGACTCGATGAGCGACGACGACCTCGCGGACTTCGCGAAGTGGGGCGTGAAGAACCCCCAGCACGCCGGCGCGACGTACCAGAGCGGGACGGGCCTGGCGGTCAAGACGCTGTCCTTCAGCGGCGTCTACGGCACCATCGACGACCCCGAGGCGGTCGTGGACGCCATGTTCGCCAAGATCAAGTCGGAGTCGGAGAAGGACCAGAGCGGCGACAGGACCAAGGGCAAGCTGCTCGGCAGCCCGGAGACGGTGCACCCCTCGGGCCTCTCCAACGGCATCATGAAGTGCCAGGTCGCCGAGATCACGAACAACTCGTCCAGCGCGAGCAGCTCGGGGCCCAAGACCATGAAGATGCCCTTCTGCATCTGGGGTGACCACAGCACCGTCGCCGACGTCGTGTCGCTGGACCTGGCCAGCGTGGCCACCGGCGGCGGCTCGGTCGACACCACGGCCTCGCTCGCCGCCAAGCTCCGCAACGACGTGCGGGTCAAGGCCTGACGCCGCGGCGGCCGCGGTACGGCGAAGGGGCCCCGGTCGGTCTTGGGTTCTAACGGTCCTCGCAACACCCGCGATCTGTGGGAGTTGCGAGGACCGTGGCTGTTGGACGTGATGATCTTGCGGGGTTGAGGGAGCGTTTCCTTGCGCGGCTGGATGCCGTGGGGAACGTGACCGTGGTGGCGCGTGAGCTGGGGGT
>NZ_JBJDQT010000045.1:0-43745 GCF_044903565.1 Streptomyces sp. NPDC004065
CGTCATGGTCCGTCCGTCCCGGCTGACCAGGGCCCGAGGTCGGGCCTCGGCCAGCCTGTCACATCACGGACTTACACGATCTTTCAGACACGCTCGGCCCCCGCCATGTTCGCCATGGGGGAGGTGGAAAATCAAATCAAACTCCCGTGCGATTCGGGGACGTTGGGTGTGCGGGCCGGTGAACCGGAGTGCCGGTCCCCGGGGGCGGCGCCGACCGGGGCGGCCCTCCACCGGGTGGCGACCGTGCTCCGGGAGCCGTACGGGGACGAGACCCGCCCGCGGGCGTCGGTACTGGCACGGAGGGGTGAAGCCGAGTGGAAGCGTTCGAAGCAAAGCGCCTATGAACCAGCGGGGTGGCCCGACGCCCCACCTTCTCTCCTGAAGTGGTTGTCCAGCTCGCTCACCGAGTCCACATCCGCTGGAACTCGTCGGCCGGGAGGGCCTCCATCGGATCCTCTTCAGGGTCGATGGCTCGGTCTGTCAGGCCGCCGTGCTCGTCCTCCAGGCGCTCAAGGCTGTACCGATGGAGCTGGCCGGCTGAAGTCGGCTCGGCTTGTTTGATGACGATCAACTCGCCGCGGTCGGGTACGGCCTCGATATACCACAGACCGCCCTCCTCGTCTGCGTAGTGGAAGTGGCGCCGCAGGGTGGCGTTCTCATCGAGTGCTCGGAAGTACGCCACGGTCTCTGCTTTGATGCGCTCCAGGTCAACCACGGGACCATCGTGCCGTCGAAGGCGCGGGGGTTACTCCGCTCTGACATCCATGAGTGACATCAACGAAGCCGGACGCCAGCACTCCCAGGCGGTTCGATACGGCCAGTGTGACCGGGTGGTTCCCCGACAGTGCCGACGAGCGATCGAACTCCTAAAGCGGGTGTCGCAGGTTCGAATCCTGCCTGGGGCACAGGAAAAGGGCCAGCTCAGGAGGGTTTCCTCCCAGGCTGGCCCTTCGTCGTGTCCCGGGGTCGTGCCACACGCGTGCCACTAAAAGCGGGTGTCGCAGGTTCGGATCCTGCCGGGGGCACCGCACCAAGGGCCAGTTCAGGGGCATGATCCCCCCGAACTGGCCCTTTGCCGTGATCACGGCCGTGCCACAAAGTCCACTGAGAGTTCAGATCACCCCGAGCCTTACGGATCACCGAACCGAGCCGATCGGCGATCTCACGGTCACGGCCGTTGTCGGCCATGTGCTGATGAACCAGCCGCGGCCCCGAAGTCTGTCCGCGCCACGCCCGCTTCACGGTGTGTGGGCCGACGGTGGACGGGAGGGGAGTCGGGGGGAGTGGTGGGACAGGGGGACTGGGCCGGTGACAGCGTGGGACGCGACCGGGCATGATCCGCTCATGCGCATACGACGAGAGGCTCGCTGGGTCCTGTGGGGGCTGTGGCTTGCGTGTCTGGTGTTCTCCATCTGGTTCTTCGCAGAGGTGATCACCTTGTTCCTGCAGGCCGAGTCCTGGTGACGCGGCAAGGGCAACAAGACGGGGGATGCCATGAGTACGTCGTTCGCGGCCATGTTGTTGCCGTTGGTGTTCGGAGGCCGCCGTCTGGCTCGCTTGCGCGGTGCTGGGAGTGCACGCCCTGATTCTTGGGCGTCTGCCGGGCCGGTGACTGCGACGTCATGTCCGGCAACCCAGAGTCTGGGGAGCCGGTGCTGTGCTTGTGGCGTTGAGCGGGCTTCATCATCCGTCGTTGTCCGTCATCGGACTCGGTCTCATGGCGTTGGGGCACGTGGCGAAATCCGCCTCTGACCGTGGGAGTGGGCGGCGGTGACGTGTGGCTCTGTGACGGATCGGCCGCGATCGGGCCGTGGACGCGTCAGCGGTCGGCGCAGGCGTACGAGCCGTCCGCGTGCCGCGCGATGGAATCGTGGCCCCAGCACTTCAGCATCGGCGCAAGGGTGTACGCCCTGTAGCAGGCCGCGACGAGCAGGAGGCCGCACACCACGGCCCCGAACGGCCGCACGCGCCGGGACGCCCGCAAGGTGGCCGCCAGCGCCCCGAGGAGCGTGGCGACGCCGAACACGAGCGGAAACAGCGCAAGGCTGCTGAGGTTGTCCCGCCACCCGGGGAACGCATCCGGAGAGTCGATCTCCGCCGTGGCTGTGAAACTGAACAGGAGCAGCAGCCCGGCGAGCGGTACCAACCCCACGATCAGGCCCATGGTCACCCGGCCTCTCGAGGTGGTTTCCCGCTCCGAGGATGCCGGGGTGCCGGCCACGTTCATATCTGACCTTCGGTCCACTGCGTCCGGTCGTGGTGCCGCTCGTCTTTGGTGCCCGTGTGTGCTCAGCGCCGCTGTCATGGGCCGGCACCGACGGCTGAGCTCAGCGATGAATTCACAGAGCGCGACCACCAAGGCCCCCCATTGGTCCGTCAAGTGCGATGATCGCGCAACTCTACATCCGCCCACGTCACTTGCGGCGGGTGTCAGCGGTCGAGGGCCTTGAAGCCGTATCCGAATTCGGGGAAGCCCTGGGTGGGGTCGTGGTCGGTTTCCCAGCTGTCGGTCAGGGCCGAGAAGCGGGTCGTACGGGGATTCTTCGTGGGCGACCGCATGATCTGCTCGTCGCGCATGATGTCCTTCGAGCAGGTGCGGTGCGTCGTCAGGGTCGGCCGGTACAGCGTGAAGGTGTCGCCCGAGAAGGTGGCGCGGCTGGTGAAGTCGTTGCAGCCCAGGTTGCCGGTGACCGTACCGTCGCGGTGGAAGACGAAGTAGACCGCCTTGCCGGCCGCAAGGGGGTAGGTCGTGTCCGCCACGGCCAGGTGGTCCACCTGCCAGCGTCTGCCGAACAGACCCTTGGGCCAGAGGAGTTTCAGGGCGAGGCGGTCGCCCCGTGCGTTCTTGAGATCGATGGTGAGGTCGTCGACTCGTCGCGCGATCTTCAGTTGGCCGTTGAAGAGTGTGCGGAATCCCTTCTCGAAGGCGCGGTTCTCCGGCGCGCACCGGTTTCCGGTCGTCGGCTGGGCCGCCGGGGCGTCGACGGTGAGCGTGCCGGCGGTGACATGGGTGGTCCGGCGGAACGGGGTGCATCCGTAGCTGCCGGTGGCCGTGCCGTGGTAGCCGAAGTCGATCCAGGCGGCGGCGTGTGCGGGGGCCGTGGTGGTCCGTCCGCCGACGGTGATCCACTGTGCCGTCCAGCGCGCCCCCACCAGCAGACCGCCGGCCCCGCCCGGCCCCTTCGGAGGGGACCAGGGGGTGGCCGGATCGGCCTGCCCCGGCTTCTGCTCGTCGGTCACCCCGTGCGATGCGCCGCACGCCGTGACGGTGAGCAGGGCTGCTAGCAGGGCGCCGACCACGGCTTTCGTCCGGCGACTGTCCACGCTTGTCAGACGCGGGACATCAGGTCCCGGTTCCGCGTCCGTGACCGGTGCGACACCGTCTTCGCCGTGCACGAGTCGTCGTCGGCGGACTCGTCTCCGGCCGACTCGTCTCCGGCCGACTCGTCTCCGGCCGACTCGTCTCCGGCCAAGTCCTCGCGGGCCGAGCCGTCGCAGGCCGACGGCTCGGGTTGGGCCCGTGGAGATGCCGGAGCCGACCGAAGCCGAGTTGGTCGCGTTGATGGAAGCGCTGAGCGGCGCCGTTCAGCCGCTGGCCCAGGCCATCTGCGAGCGAATGACCAGCGACACCCAGGGCGACACACCGTGGGACGACACGTCCGTGGCGGCTCCGCTCGCGACACTGGCCGCCTGGCGGGCCGCATCCGATGCGGTCGAGCGCCTTGCCGCGAAGTCCGCGCGGAGCGCGGGAGCCAACGGCGCGAGCTACGCCGACCTGGGAGCCGCGTGGAGGATCTCCCGCCAGGCCGCCCGCGAGCGCCGGCCCGGAGCGGTGACCGTCGACGGGGCGATCGCGAGGCCCAGCTACTTCAAGGCATTCGGCGGAGAGGCCCTCATCACCTGGCGCCCGGAGGAGGGGAGTTGGTGGTGGATCGCGACCGCGGCAAGCGGGCAGGGCGACGAGGCTCCCGAGAATGTCACGTACGGTTCCAGCGAGGAAGCCGCGGCCGCCGCCGGCGCGTTTCTCGCCCGGAACGCCGCGCCCCCTCAGGAGACGACCGTCGCAGCGGAACAACACCGGTGGCCCGAGACCAGTGGGGGAAGAGCGCTCTGACGCGTGCGCCGCCGAGATGGTCACGGCTTGGGTGCGCATGTTGCGCCGTGGCAGCTTGACGTACTGCTCTGCGGCTGCTGTGCCGGTCAGGAGTGGAAGCCCCGGCCGTACTCCTCGGGCCCGACGGTGAAGTCGTCCGGGCGGTCGCGGCGCAGTTCCTCGTACCGTGCCGCGAACACGTCGATGGCCTCGTGAAGCGTGCAGCCCAGCGTTTCGCGGATCGCCGCGATCGCGGACACGATGCGGTGATCGAGGATGTCGAGGTCCACGCTGGGCGGCAGTGCGGTCACGGGTTCCTCCGAAGTCGTGGTGCGGCGGGGGTCGTTCGTACCGGGCTTCGGTTCGCGGCTCGGGGCGCTTCGGAAGCGGATCGGAAGCGGATCAGAAGCGGATCAGAAGCGTAAGGGACGTGAGCAGGGCTTGGGCCCCTGGAGCAGCGGTGGCTGGGGAGGCCCGGCTACGATCGTCCGCCGTGGACTGGCTGGAGCGGATCGCGCGACTGAGGCAGTGGAGCAGGAGCGGGACCCGCGCTCCGCACAAGCCGCTGCTGCTCCTGTACGCGCTCGGCCGGTTCCAGGAGGACGCCGACGGCGATCTGCGGTACACCGTCGTGGAGCGGGACCTGCAGCGTCTGCTGGCCGAGTACGGCCTGCCCCACAGGACCACGCCCGCCTACCCCTTTCACCACCTCGTCAGCGACGGCGTATGGGAAGTGCGCACCGACCGCGGGCCCGGCAGCCCCGGGAGCGGGGTCCGGGACCTCCGGGAGACGGGCGCCACCGGACGACTCGCGCCGGACTTCAGGGCGGCGCTGCGACGCGACCCGCAACTGCTCGGCCGCATCGCGCAATTGCTGCTCGAACTGCACTTCCCGCCCTCCCTCCACGGCGAGCTGTGCGAAGCCGTCGGCCTGGGACTGGAGCCGGCTCAGGCCGGGCGGCTCGTGACGGCACGCCGGCAGCGGGACCCGAGGATGCGGGAGCTGGTGCTGACCGCCTACGAGTACCGGTGCGCGTTCTGCGGCTACGACGGCAGGATCGGTGCGGTGCCGGTCGGGCTGGAGGCCGCCCATGTGCGCTGGTGGGCGTTCGGCGGTCCCGACGACGTCGAGAACGGACTGTGTCTGTGCTCGCTGCATCACAAGCTGTTCGACAAGGGCGTGCTCGGGGTGGGAGACGGCCACCGCATCCTGGTCTCGCAGCGCTTCGTGGGCCACAGCGCGGCCGCCCGCGAGCACGTCATGGTGCTCGCGGGCCGTCCGCTCGTCGGCCCGCAGCCCGGCACGCGCCCGGTGGCCGCGGCTCACCGCGACTGGCACGCCCGTCAGGTCTTCCACGGCGAGCCGCGCCCTGCCACGACCGCCTGACCGCATGACCGCATGACCGCCTGAGCGCCGCGGCCCTCGTGCACGTCGTCGCGGGCCGGTGCGGGTGCGGGGTTACTTCGTCAGCCAGCGGGCGAAGTAACGGTACTTGGCCGTCAGCCCGACGGTTTTGGGGCCGACGGGGACGACCTGGGTCGTGGTCAGGCCCTTGCTGTTGGACCTGAAGTACCAGAGGTTGCCCTCGGTGCCGTTCTCGTGATCCGTGCCGGCGACGAGATCGCTGCGCCGGTCGCCGTTCATGTCGAGGAGGGAGACCTGCGAGCCGAACATGTCGTACCGCTCGTTGACTCCCGGCACGCCGGCCGTGTTCTGGTGCCAGGACACGGAACCGGTTCCGGTCAGTCCCTTGGACGACCCGCGCAGCACGGTCACCGCGCCGGTCGTGCTGACCCCGGACATGCTTTCCTGCATCACTCCGATCGCGACGTCGGCGTAACCGTCGCCGTTGACGTCGCCGGTGTCGAGGTCGTAGCCGAACCGGTCGTAGGTCTCGCCGGCGCCGGGGACACCGGCGGTGTCCTGGCTGATGCGCACCGGCTTGCGGGTGCTGCTCACGCCTTTCGCGCTGCCGTAGTGGACCACGATGGAACCGCCCACCACGCCCTTGGGCTGGTAGCCCTCCAGTCCCGCGCCGAGGACGACGTCCGCGTAGCCGTCGCCGTCGACGTCCGCGAGGCTGCCCGAGTTGACCTTGGTGGAGAAGTCCTTGGCGGGACCGAAGCCGTGCTTCGAGCCGAGCACCAGGGATGCGTCGGCGGCGTCGTTGTGTCTTCCCACGGCGAGCAGGTCGAGCACGTGGTCGCCGTTGACGTCCCCGGCCGCCAGTCTGCCGGGGGAGATCCCGCCGGTGTCGACGACGCCGGCCGAGGCACTCGTGCCGTTCCGGCGGAAGGGACCCCGGAACAGTGTGGTCGACGCCGTGCCGTCGACGGTTCGCGCGGCGACGAGGTCGTTCCTGCCGTCGCCGTCGAAGTCGCCCACGATCATCGGGCCGACGGGGAAGGAGAGGAAGGTGCGGCCGGACAGTGCCTTGGGGCCGCCCCAGAAGACCGACGTCGTCGGACCCGGGCCGTCGTCGCTCACCAGCAGGTCGTCGTAGCCGTCGCCGTCGAGGTCCCCCGTCGCCATCGTGACGACGAAGTGGGTGATGGAGTCCGGTCTGCCGGACAGGACTTGGTGCCGGGAGCCGCTGAGGCCCGACTTGGATCCGTACATCACCGCGACGTGGTCCTTCGCCGAGACCGCCAGGTCGCCGTAGCCGTCCCCGTTGAAGTCGGCCGGCTTGCCGGCCGCCGACGCCCGGGACGCCGATACGGCACCGGCGGGGGAGCCGGCGCTCAGGACGATCGCGCCCATCGACACCGCTGTGACGGTGGCCAGCACGGCCAGTCTTCGAACTCCGCGCATGAATCCGCCCTTTCGTTCCACGCCGATCCGTGGACGCCGCCGCTCCGATCAGAGTTCAAGTTCATCCAGAAGACCGCTCACGGAGACGAACGGTTGTACGGAGGTGTCCTCAGGCGGCGGCGTACGGGAACTCGACGCGCTCGGCTCGAACGGCGGGGTGCGGTTCGACCGGTAGAAGTCTGCCGGTAGGGATCTACCGGTAGGGATCTACCGGCAGGGATCTAGCGGTAGGGATCTAGCGGTAGGGATCTAGCGGTAGCGGCCCCGCTGATCGGCGGGGCGTACCGGGCGGGCGCCGGGAGCCGCCTCCGCGGCCGGGAAAACACCATGAGCCCGTGCCCCGCGCCCGGTTATCCTGCCTCGTCCCGAACAGGCCAGGAGGTCCCCCAGTATGAGCAGCACCGGCTCGTCCTTTCCCGAGCGGATCGAACTCTCCGGGGAGGGTCTGGTCCTGCGCGACTGGACGGAGGCGGACCTGGCCGCGATGCCGGCGCTGTTCGACGACCCCGACATCGCGTACTGGACGCCGATCGACTCTCCCTTCGACGAGGCGGCCGCTCGGGTGCGGCTGGACCGGGACCGGCAGCTGCGGGCGGACGGCACGGCCATCCTGCTTGCCGTCACCGTCGACGGCGGCGCACCGCTCGGCGAGGCGATGCTGCGGCGCGCCCCCGAGGGCATCGAGCTGGGCTACGCGATCGGCCCCGCGCACCGCGGCCAGGGGCTGGCCGTGCGGGCGGTACGCGTGCTGGCCGCGTACGCCTTCGAGCAGTTGGGGGCGCGGCAGGTGATCCTCGAGCTGGAGGCCGAGAACACCGCCAGCGTCGCCGTGGCCACCAAGGCGGGCTTCCGGCTGCTGGACGTGCCGCTGATCACCGGTGAGGAGAAGGGCCGGCCCTTCGCCCTGCAGACCTGGGCACTGGACCGGCCCTGACCCTGACCCTCCCTTGGCTTCCTGGGCCCCCGGCAGGGGCCCTCAGCAGGGGCCCTCGGCAGGAACCCTCGGCAGGGCCCTCCCGCCCCGGCCGGGGCGGGTGCGGCGCACACGGCGGACGCGGCGGACGCGGTGAGGCGGCGGACGCGGCTACTTGCGTCCCACACCCTTCTCGCCGATGTGGAAGATCCTGTGGTCGTCGCGGGTCATGTCGACGACCAGCCGGGTGGTGGTGCCTCCGCCCCAGGTGAGGGTCACGACGGCCTCCGTGTACGTGCCGGTGGTGCCGTTGGCGGTGACCTTCCAGGCGACCGGGACGTTCTGGGCGCGCAGGACGCCGTCGGCGCCCTCCCGGTCCTCCCAGGCCGCCAGCTCCTTCTGGAACGCGGGTGTGAGGTAGTGGCTGCGCAGAGCCCGGCCGAGGCCGCCGCGGTCCTCGTCGAGCACGGCGTCGATGTAGGTGCCGTAGAAGTCGGCGACGCGGGTGATGTCGTCGGACGGCTTGCCGCTGACGACGCGCGGGGCGCCTGCGGAGGCCTGGGCGGTGGCGCCGAGGCCGAGGGCGACGGCGAGGACGCCGGCGGCCAGAACCGTGCGGGTGCGGGTCTTGCTCATCATGTGTGTTCCCCCTGTTTCGGGTGCGGAAGGCGTGCCTGCCCGTGTGCGCCTGGGCAGGGGTCCCCCCGTGAAGGAGTGGACGGTGAACGGGTGGACGGGTGTCGTGGGTCGCCCGCCGCCGGTCGTGGCGGTCGGTCGGCCCTGACCCGTACGCCCCGGTCGGTACGGCCCGGTCGGTACGGCCCCGGTCGGTACGGCCCCGGTCGTTACGGGCCTGACCGGTACGGGCCTGGCCGGGGCGGCACCAGGAGCATCGGGCGGCCCGGCGGCCCGGCGCAACGCGGGACGCGCTCCCGGCGGCGGTGGAACCATCCCGGCCCGTCCGACGTGCAGTCATAGGGACCGCCTGGGACGGGTGGAATGGCTGGGAGGACGGAAAACGGTGCCGACCGGGGACGACGTCGAGCGGTTCGCGGCTCTGCTGCGCCGGCTGAAGGACCGCACAGACCGGAGCTACGGCTCTCTGGCCCGGCGCCTGAGCATGAACACCTCCACGCTGCACCGCTATTGCGCGGGCGAGGCGGTCCCGCAGGACTACGCCCCGGTGGAACGGCTGGCCGCCTTCTGCGGGGCGACACCGGAGGAACGCCTCGAACTGCACCGCCTGTGGCTGCTGGCGCTGACGGCACGGCAGCGGCCGAGGGCGGGCGAGGGGCCGGAACGGCCGGCGAGGGCGGACGGGGCACCGCCCCCAGCGGGAGCGGACGGAGCGCCGCAGTCGTCAGGAGCGGACGGGGAGCCGCAACCGGCAGTAGCGGACGGAGCGCCACGACCGGCAGAGGCCGATGGGGAGCCGCAGCCGGTGCCGGCCGACGGAGTGCCGGAACCGGCGGAGGACGGGCGGGACCCGGATCCGGATGACGGCCGCACGGCGGGAGGAGCGGGTGACGCCGCGGACGGCGCCAGGGGTGCCGAGGAAGGCGCGATCGGCGTACCACCGGGCTCCGGCGCGCGCGTGTCCGCCGCCGGGCGGCCCGCCACCACCAACGCCTCCCGGCCCGCCGGTCGTATGCCTGCGGTCCGGCGGGGTGCGGCCGGTGCGGTCGGTTCGGCCGGATCGGCCGGATCGGCCGGTTCAGCCGGATCGGCCGGTTCAGCCGGATCGGCCGGTTCGGCCGGGCGGCCCTGGTACCGCCGTCGCCGTACCGTCGTCGGCGCCGCCGTGGCGACCGTGCTGCTGGTGACGGTGGGGAGTCTGTCGGCGCTGTCGGCGCTGTCGGCCGACGGCTCCCGCCACGACGCGGCCGGGGCCTCCGGTCCGGCCCGTACAACAGGGAGTGGTCCGTCACGGCCGCCCGCGGCCACGGTCGTCACCCCCTCCCCCGGCAGCTCGCCGGGCTCCCCCTCCGCGGGCGCGAGGGCTCCGGGGACTCCCGGCGCGGAGGACGGGCAGCCGGCGGGCGGGCAGCCGGCGGACGGCAGGAGCGGCGCCCCCGTGCCGGCCGGTGCGCCGCTCACCTGGGCCGCCGACTCGCAGGTCTGGGAGGGCGGTTGCGACCACGACTACGTCATCGCCAAGCGGCCGGACCAGGTGCCCCCGCCGCCGGTGCAGCAGGACGCCGCGGTGTGGGCGGCGACGCAGAAGGCGGTGCACGGGCGGGAGACGACGGTACGGATCTCGGTGCAGGGGAAGTCGTCCGCGGCCGTGATCCTGGAGGGCCTGCGGGTGCGCGTCGTAAGCCGCGGCGCCCCGGTCGACGGGGTCGCGTACTCCATGGCCCACGGCTGCGGCGGCGACCAGACGCCCCGTCACTTCTCGGTGGACCTGGACGTCGACCGCCCGATCGTCCGCGCCCGCCCGGGCAGCGACGCCGGAAGGGCCGTACCCGCCGCGGAGCTGCCCTACCGCGTCTCCGCCGAGGACCCCGAGGTGCTGCTGGTCACCGCGACCACCGAGACCCACGACTGCGCCTGGTACCTGGAACTCGACTGGTCCTCCCAGGGCCGTACCGGTACGGCCCGGATCGACGACCACGGCCGCCCGTTCCGCACCAGCGGCACCAAGGGCATGCCGCGCTACTGGTACGGCCGGAACGACCACGACGAGCGTCAGTGGGTGCCCGTCGGCCCTTGAGGTGTTCAGAGATCGAGGTCGGCGGCGGCGCACTGTAGGCATCCTGGGCCGCTGGACGACACCGGCACGGCGCCGGCGGCGGGATTCGAACCCGCGTCACCCGCTTGAGAGGCGAAGTAGCCGCAGCCTGCGCACCTGAACACCGCAACCGTAGCGGGAGCCCGCACGCGGGCGCACCCGGGTTTTCCGCGACCGGGTTTCCGCCCGCGCCGCCGGCCGGCCGGACGTACGTCATTCCCGCCGTCATTCCCGCCGTCATTCCCGCCGTCATTCCCGCCGTCATTCCCGCCGTCATTCCCGCCGTCATTCCCGCCGTCATTCCCGCCGTCCTTCCCGGTGCCCCCGGTGCCCCCGGTGCTCCCGGTGTTCCCGGTGTTCCCGGTGCTCCGGGCCGCGGACCACGGCCACCGGGCAGTGGGCGTGGTGCAGCAGGGCCTGGCTGGTGGAGCCGAGGAGGAGGCCGGTGAAGCCGCCGCGGCCCCGTGTGCCGGCCACGACCAGCTGGGCCTCGCCGCTCGCCTCGATCAGGGCGGGGCGGACCCTGGCGCGCACCAGGCGCCGTTCCACCGTGACCCCGGGGTAGCGCGCCTCCCAGGGGGACAGGGTGCCGTCCAGCAGCCGCTGCTCCTCCTCGCGGAGCCGTTCGACGTCGACCACCACGGTCAGCGGGTCCCCCGGGCCCTCGTGCGCGCGTTCGCTCCAGGTGTTCCAGACGTGCAGGGCCAGCAGGTCCGCACCGCGCACGGACGCCTCGGCGAAGGCGAACTCGACGGCCCGCTCGCCCGCCGGTGAGCCGTCCACCGCCAGCAGCACCGGACCGGCCGGGTCCGGCCTGCCGCGGACCACCAGCACCGGGCAGTGGCCGTGGGCGGCCAGGTGCACGGCGGTGGAACCGAGCAGCAGGCCGGCGAACGCGCCCAGTCCGCGGCAGCCCAGAACGACGAGTGACGCGGTGCGCGACTCGATCTCCAGCACCATCAGCGGCTCGCCGAGGTTGACCTCGCGGGTGATCTCCACGTGCGGCGCGGCCCGGCGGGCCCGTGCCTCCGCCTCGGCCAGCGTGCCGTCCACCAGCTCGCGCACCCCCGCCGCGGCCGGATTCCAGGGCGGGCAGCCGGGCGGCAGCGGGACCGACGGCCGGCCGAAGGCGTGCACCAGCCGCAGACCGGTCCCGCACAGTGCGGCCTCGTGTGCCGCCACCTCGACCGCATCGAGGCTGGGCGGTGAGCCGTCGACTCCCACCACGACCGGTTTCGCCATGCCGGGCCTCCCTGTCGTACGGCCTGCGCGAGTGGACGTCTGCCGTCCGGCTCCTCCGGCTCGTCCGGCTCGTCCGGCTCGTCCGGCTCGGGGTGTCCGCGCTTCCCTCGGTTCCAGGCTCCCGCGATGTGCCCGCGGGCGCATGGGGCCGGGCGGCCCCGCGCCGCCCTCCGGCAGCCACCGGTACCCACACCGGCACCAGCACCGGCACCGGCGGCGGCACCGACCGGCGGCAGCGCCAGGCGGGTGGTGGACGCCACGACGCGCGGGCGGATGCGGAGGGCGGTAGAAGTGAGGGGACGGACCCGGCCGGGCGCGGGCGAGGAAAGGCCCATCGCGGGCGGCGCGCGACCCCGGCGGGGTACGCGGGCCGGGCCCGGGCCCGGGATCGAGGCAGGACGGGCGGTGAACGCGATGCACGGTGCCACACCACTCGGTGACCGCTCCGGCGCGCTCGCCGGCCCGGCGGATCCGGCCACCGTGGTCGTCGACGAGCGCGGGCTCGTGACGGGGTGGAGCGCGGGGGCCGAGCGGCTGCTCGGCTATCCGCGCCAGGAGGTCGTCGGGCGGCCCGCCGTACGTCTGTTCCCCGCCGACGGGGACGCCGGGACGGGCCCGGCGGACCTGCCCGCGCCGGCCCCGGGCCGGGGTGCGACGGCCCTGCTGCGGCACCGCGACGGCGGGTGCGTGGAGGTGGGGCTGCGGGTGTACGTCTCGTACGACGGCGAGGGCAGGGAGCAGCGCATCCTCGTGGCCACGCCGTCCGGCCGGCCACCGCCGGCCCAGCAGCCACCGCCGGCCCAGCAGCCACCGCCGACGCAGGAGCCATCAACGCAGGAGCCACCAACGCAGGAGCCACCAACGCGGCAGCCACCGGCACCCCAGCCACCGCCGACGCACGAGCCGCCCACGCCCCAGCAACCGGCACCTCAGCCATCAGCACCCCAACCACCGGAGCCACAGCCGCCGCCGGCACCCTCACCGCCTCCGGTGGCCGGCCCGCCGTCCCCCGGGCCGCTGCCGGCCGACCCCGTCACGACGGATCAGGCGTTCACCCAGTGCCACCTGCCCGTGATGGTGTTCGACTCCTCGCTGTGCGCCCTGCGGGCGAGCGCGGGGGCCGTCCGTGAGCTCGGGATGAGCGAGGAGGAGATGCGGGGCCGGCGGGTCACCGAAATCCTGCCGCCGCACGTGTGCCGCACGGTCGAGGACGGCATGAGCCGGGTCTTCATGACCGCGGAGCCGGAGCAGTTCCAGGTGCGGGGCAGGGCCCGGCCCGGGGCCCGCGAGCGGGTCTGGTCCATCACCGTCTCCCCGCTCACCACCTCGGCGGGCCGGGTCGGGCACCTCCAGCTCTCCGCGCTCGACGTCACCGACCAGTACATGGCCCGCGAGCGGCTCGCGCTGCTCAGCGAGGTCAGCGCCCGGGTGGGCAGCTCGCTGGACGTGATGCGCACGGCCCAGGAGATGGCCGACGTGGTGGTGGAGCGGCGGCTCGCCGACTTCGTCACCGTCGACCTGCTGGACTCCCTGTTCCGCGGGGCCGAGCCGGCGCCGTCCGTCTCCGGAACCGTCGCGCTGCGCCGCGCCGCCCAGCAGTCGGTGCTGCCCGGCGTGCCCGAGTCGGTGACCCGGCCGGGGGACGTGGACCACTACCCGACGTACACACCGCCCGTACGGTGCCTGACCAGCGGCAGCGCCTCGCTGCACCGCACCCTGGACCCGGCCGTCAGGGAGTGGGAGCGGGCCGATCCCGGGCGGGCCGCGGTGGTCGACGAGTTCGGCATCCACTCGATCATGGTGATCCCGCTGCTCGCACGCGGGATCACCCTCGGCGTCGCGGTCCTCGTCCGCCACCAACGCACGGAAGCCTTCGAGGAGGACGACCTGCTGCTCGCCGAGGAGATCGGCGCGCGGGCCGCGGTGGCCGTGGACAACGCCCGCCGGTACACCCTCGAACGGACCACCGCCCTGGCCCTCCAGCGCAGCCTGCTCCCGCGCCGTCTCGCCGAACAGGAGGCGGCCGAGGTGGCCATTCGCTACCTTCCGGCACGCACCCGGGCGGGACTGGGCGGCGACTGGTTCGACGTGATCCCGCTGTCGGGCGCGCGGGTGGCGCTGGTCGTGGGAGACGTGGCGGGCCACGGTCTGCGCGCCACCGCCACCATGGGACGCGTGCGGACGGCGGTGCGCACCCTCGCCGACGTCGACCTTCCCCCGGACGAGCTCCTCGTCCATCTGGACGACCTGGTCACCCATCTGGCGGCCGAGGAGGACACGACCGTCTGCCCCCTCGCGAGCGCCGACGCCGACGCCGAGCCCATGCCCGATCGAGTGCCCGATCCCGTGCCCGGTCCCGAGCCCGAGCCGGGGCGCGGGCACGGGCGTGAACCCGGCCTCGAGCTCGACGTCTCCCGTGACCTGATCGCCACCTGCCTGTTCGTCGTGTACGACCCGATCACGCGCCGCTGCACCGCCGTCAGCGCGGGACATCCGCCGCCCGCCGTCGTCACACCGGAAGGGACCGCCGAGTTCGTCGAGGTCTCGCCGGGTCCGCCGCTCGGCGTGGGAGGGCTGCCGTTCGAGGCCGTCGAGCGGGAACTGCCCCCGGGCAGCCTGCTCGTGCTCTACACCGACGGTCTCGTCGAGGGGACCGACCACGACGTGACGCACGGCCTGGATCTGCTGTTGCGGTGCCTCGCGCGGCCCGCCGGGTCGCTCGAGTCGCTCGAGGACCTGTGCGACGACCTGACCGCGAGGCTGCTGCCCGCCCAGCCGCACGACGACGCCGCCCTGCTGGTCGCCCGTACCCGCGCCATGGACGCGCAGCAGGTCGCCACCTGGGATCTGCCCCGCGACCCGGCGGCGGTGGCCGACGCCCGGGCGGGGGTCGCGGAGCGGCTGGCGCGGTGGCGGCTGGACGGGCTGGCCTTCACCGCGGAGCTGGTGGTCAGCGAACTCGTCACCAACGCGATCCGCTACGGGCAGCCGCCGATCCAGCTGCGGCTGATCCGCGACACGGCCCTGATCTGCGAGGTGTCCGACGGCAGCAGCACCGCGCCGCACCTGCGGCGGGCCCGCACCTACGACGAGGGCGGGCGCGGCCTGCTGCTGGTGGCCCAGTTCGCCGAGCGCTGGGGCACGCGGCACCACGCCGGCGGCAAGACCATCTGGGCGGAGATCCCGGTCCCGGGGCCGGACGGCGGGCACTGACCGGCCGTTGGGGCGAGGCGGTCCCCCGCGTCCCCTGGTCACCGCTGTGTCCGGCCGAGGATGGTCACCGCTGTGTCCGGCCGAGGACGACGATGCCCACCACGGCCGCCAGCGCTCCGATCACCTGGACGGCCAGCGTCCAGGACGTCCCCAGGCGTTCCTGGAAGACCACGGCGCCCATCAGGACACCGCCGATCGGTTCGAGGGTGTCGATGACCGGCAGGCTGATCGTCAGCGGCCCGGCCTGGAAGGAGCTCTGCGCCAGCAGCATGCCGGTGCCTCCGGCCAGCAGCAGCGCATACGGCTCCCAGTGCGCGAGCGCGCCGGTGCCGTGCCAGCGGAAGAGGCCGGCCGCGCTCTTGGTGAGGCTGTCGAGGAGGGCGAACATCACTCCGGCGCCGGCCGCGTACAGGGCGGTGCGCACCCGGCCCGGCCGGCGCCACCCGACCGGTACGAGCACGCACAGGCACGCGGCCGCGAGGGCGAGCAGGGGGAGCCATTCCCCCAGGCCGGGCGCCACGAGTCCGGCGGACGGCGGCAGCACCGCCAGGAAGGCGGCCACGCCTCCCGCCGTGCAGAGCGCGCCGACGGCCTCGGTGCGGGTCACGGGCCGGCCGCGCCGCCGGGCGACCAGCGGCAGGGCGAACACGAGGTCCATGGCCGCCAGCGGCAGCACGAGCACCAGCGGGCCGAACGCCAGGGCGACGCCCTGCATGACGTAGGACAGGACCGACAGGGCGGCGCCCAGCAGCCACAGCGGTCTGCGCAGCAGGTCCAGCACGAGGCGGGGACGCAGGGACTCGCTCTCGGGTACGGCGGCCGCGGCGGCCTGCTGCATGACCGCCGCGACGGCGTACGAGCAGGCGGCCGCCAGTGCCGCGATCACCGCCACGCCGACTGCCATGCGCCCAGGATGCGGTCCCGCCCGGCCCGACCGGGGCAGCTGCGCCCGGCGAGGCGGGACTCGGCACTGGATGGCCGCACGACGACCCCGGCCGGGCCTACGGCCCCAGCCGCACCGACGACCCCGGCCGGTCCGCCGTCGCCGCGCAGGCGAGGGCTTCGGGCGATAATCGGCTGGTGAGGGTCGGTGAGGTGCGGCGGCTGCTGGGGGACCTGCTCGCGGTGGGCGCGCCGTACGGGCTCGCGCTGGGCGGCGGGGACGCGATGCGGGTGCACGGTCTGGTGGACCGGGCCGGCCGGACCGTCGAGGTCGCCACCGAGAGCGCGGTCCCCACGGCGGACATCGTCGCCGCGGTGCGGCGCGGGCTGGAGGAGCGCGGCTGGCGGGCGGGGGCCGCGGGCACCGAACCGCTCGGCGCGCGTCTCGTCGTGACCGACCCGGCGACCGGCGAGGAGTACGAGGTGCAGGTCCTCAAGGAAGTGCTCTGGCGGCCCCCGGAGCCCGGCGAGCCGGGTCCGGTGCTCTCCCTGGAGGACACCGTGGGCACCCGGGTGCGGGCGCTGGCCGGTCAGGGGCTCGCCCCCGACCTGGTCGACGTCCACGCGGCGGCCGGCCGCTGGACCCGCCCCGAACTGGAGGAGCTCGGCCGCCGGCACGCCGGCGACGCCTTCGACCTGGCCGACCTGCAGACCCGTCTGGTCGGCGCCGAGTGGCTCGACGACCGCGAGTTCACCGCCTGCGGCCTCGACGACCACGCCATCGCCGCCCTGCGCCGCTGGGCCCAGGAGTGGGCCGACGACATCGGCGAACGCCTCCTGGAGGCCACCACCCCGGAAACCCCGGGCGCCCCGGACTCCCCGGACTCCCCCGGCCTTCCGGGCGCCCCGGACGACGAGTGACGAACCGGGGCACCCGCGTGCGGGGTCATCCCGCCGCCGGGGCCTCCTTCGGCGCCGCGGGACGGGGGGACGGGCGGTCCAGGTGCACCACGACCGTCCGGTGGAAGCGGTGGACCGCGTCGTCGACGCTGCGGATGAAGCCCGTCTGGGCGTTGCCCCGGCCGCTGCCCATGCCCTTGAACAGGGACAGCCGGAAGCCGGTGATGACGTCGGAGGAGTTTTTGGGCAGCAGGTCCCCGGGCTCGGGGCGCAGCTTCTCCAGCGTGCCCCGCGGGCCGCCGTTCTGCCCCTCGACCAGCGTTTCGATGTGCAGGTCCGCCGGTGCCTCGGCCAGCTGCCGGATGAGTCGCTTCGCCCAGCTCAGCGGGTACCCCTGGGTGGGAGCCGGCACCTCCACCGTGGTGCGCAGCCTGGCCGTGCGCAGATCCGCGACGACGCCGATGACGCCCGGCGTGCCCTCGATGCGCAGTTCCGCCTCGAGCCTGCCCTCCAGGCAGAGCCGGTCGGCCGCCTGGCTGCGGCGTGCCCGCGGGTCGGCGCCCCGCCGCGTCCGCTGGACGGGCAGCACCTTCTGGCCGAGCTCGCCGCCCAGTCCGAGGCAGACCTGGCGGATCAGCCGCTCCCAGCTCTCCACCACCTCCAGGGCGCGCGAGTCGCCCTGGCACAGGGTCTCGTCGTCGATGCCGTTGCGGACGGGCACCCAGGCGGGGCCCATGTTCTGGAAGCCGTGGCAGCCGGAGTTCTCGTGCTGGAGGTAGTACAGCAGCTCCTGGAGCAGCCAGGCGTGCGCCGCGTTGCCCACGCCCTCGTGCCGGATCAGCATCTGCGCCTGGTGCGCCACTTCCGCCCACGACAGGTGGCGCAGGGCGACCTTGTGCTTGCGCCGCCCGTCGATCTTCACCTCCACCAGCGGACTGCCCTCCAGCGCCACGTCGTTGGAGAGGGTGATGACCGCCTCGTAGCCGCGGCGGGCGGCGATGTCCATGTACGCCTGCACCTGCTCGGACCTGAGGGAGTTGCCGTTGGTCTTCGTCTCCACCAGCGCGGTCCACAGCTTGCCCGCCCGCTCGACCCGGATCACCCCGTCGGGCCGCCGGGGGGTGTCACCGTGCGGCAGCGAGACCTCGGTGAAGGTCTCCATGCGGCCCGCCGGTGCGCCGAACCCGGCGGTCAGGCGCCTGCCGAACTCGGGCACCTGCGCCATCACCGACAGCAGGACCGACGTGGCGCGCGTCTCGCGGTCGCGGTCGCTCTTGAGGGCCGACACCGGGAACAGCCGGGCACCGCGCCAGGACTCGTTCTCCGCCAGCGACTTCTTCGCCACCTTCGGGAGCGTGACCTTCTGCCTGGCGGTGCGCGGGCGGCCGGCCGGCTTCCTCGTCCCCTCCGCGGCGTCCGGGCGGCGCGGGGCCGGCAGGGCGTCGAGCGTGCCCCGGCCACCCGCCGCCGGAGCGGGAGCCGTCGCCTGCGCCCGGTGCTCGGTGCCGGGGCCGGCGTCCGGCGCGCCGTCGCCCTCCTCGGCCGCCACCGCCTCCTTCGCGGCGGCCTCCTCGACGGCCGCGTCGTCCTCGATGTCGACGCCGAAGTCCGTCGCGAGGCCCGCCAGGCCGGTGTCGTATCCCTGCCCCACCGCCCGGAACTTCCAGCCGTCGCCGCGCCGGTACAGCTCGCCGAAGATGATCGCGCTCACCGGGCCGGGATCGTCGATGGCGAACCGGAGCAGGTCCTCGCCGCTCCCGTCGGCCAACGTCAGCCGCAGATCCTCCAGTTCACCGAAACGGGCTTCGGCGTACCGGCTGGCCGCGACGACGATGCGGTCCACCCCCGCCGGGACCGCCGTCAGGTCGAACCCGATCCGGTCCTCGTTGCCGCCGTCGGTGGGCGTCTTGCCCAGCAGCTGCACGCTGCCGTCGGCGGCCACCGGGTTGTTGTAGAAGTAGAAGTCGGCGTCACCGCGCACTTTGCCGTTCTCGTCGACCAGCAGCACCGACACATCCGCGTCGCCCTCGCCGCTCGGGCTGACCCAGCCCAGGCTGACGACCACCGAGCCCGCGTCCTCGCTCAGGTCCGCCAGGGCCACGTTCGCGCCCTTGACCAGCTCACGCATACATCCCCCCACATACAGCATTCCGGGCACCCGGGCACCCCACCCGGGCGGCCTTCCGGCGACGCATGGTGACGTGGCGCACACGGAAGACCGTGGATGACTGTAATACCCACGCGTCCCGTAAGTGGCGGGATCGGTACGTGAACTCAGTACGTGAACTCGCACCACACGACCTTCCCCGGGTCCCGTTGTCCGACGCCCCACTTGGCCGCCAGGGCCGACACCAGGAGCAGGCCCCGGCCCGACTCGTCGCGCGGGGCGGTCTGCCGTGGGGTGCCGTCGCCGCTGTCGTGCACCTCGACCCGGAGGGTGTCCCGGCCGGGGAGCAGGCGCAGCTGGAAGCCGCGGCCCGGCGGGACGCCGTGCACCAGTGCGTTGGTGGTCAGTTCGCTGACGCACAGCAGGATGTCGTCCCGCGCCCCGGCGGGCACCGCCCAGTCCGCGAGCGCCTGCCGCGTGAACGTCCGCGCCGCCGGGACGGATTGGCGTTCGCGCCGGTAGAAGCGTTCACGTACGGGTGGGGTTTCGTCGTTCATGGGGCGAGGGTGACGGAGGGTGCCCATAGTGGGGCAGTGGGTGGTCCCGTACCGATCTTCCGTACGGGTTCGCCCTGGTGAACGTACGCCTCGGGACGGAGGGTTGCGACCGTATGGGAACCGGCAGCAGCAACGCGGGGCGGAGGAAGAACGCCTCCGCCATGAAGATGGTCGGCAAGATTCTCTGCACCTTCCGGAAGACGGCCGGCCACACCCAGCGTTCGCTTGCCGAGCGGCTTGTCGTGGACGAGGAGACGATCGCCTCGATCGAGCAGGGCAGGCGCCCGCTGAAGGAGGGATCTGGCGGCCGCCCTCGACGAGTTGCTGGACACCAAGGGTGCCCTGTCCGTGGCAGTCGCCAACATGCCGGAAGTGGACCTGTTTCCCCGGTGGGCCGAGGAGTACATCGATCTCGAGCGGGAGGCGCTCGCGCTCTCCTGGTACGACAACCAAGTGCTGCCGGGCCTGCTCCAGACCCGGGCCTATGCCGGCGCCGTGTTCAGGAACGAGGTCCCGGCGCTCACCGAGGACGAGATCGAGCACCGGGTCGCCGCCCGCATCGACCGGCAGGAGATCCTGCACCGCCGCGAACCGCCGAGCGTCAGTTTCGTCGTCTCCGAAGTGACGCTGATGGACCGGCTGGGCGGGGACGAGGTCTACTACGAGCAGTTGCGGCGCCTGCGCGAGTGGGCGGAACTGCCCGGCGTCACCTTCCAGGTCATGCCGGTCGGACGCGACTTCCACGCGGGCCTGTCCGGTCCGTTCATCCTCGTCGAGACGCCCGATCACCAGCGCATCGCGTACGTCGAGGGGCAGCGCCGGGGCTGGATGATCGCCGATCCCGACGAGGTGTCCGTTCTGGAGCGCAAGTATGCGATGCTGCGAACGCAGGCCCTCAATCCCAGGGAGAGCACCGGCCTGCTGGACCGGCGACTAGGAGAGCAATGAGCACCGCACTTCAGTGGTTCAAGTCCAGCTACAGCAGCGAACAGGGCGGCGCCTGTCTGGAGGTCGCGTTCGGCTCGTGCGCCGTTCACGTGCGGGATTCCAAGGCGGGCGGTGCCGGTGGCGCGCCCGCGGCGGTGCTTTCCGTCACGCCTCGCAGCTGGGCCGCGTTCCTCCCGCTCGCCCGGCGTGATTACATCCGGGCATGACCACTGCGGACAACGACAACGACAACCTCACTCCCCTCGGCGTGGAGATCGGCAGCCTCCAGGGAGGCTCCGCGCAGCTCGGGCAGTACGCGGGACGGGCCGTGCTCGTCGTGAACGTGGCGTCCAAGTGCGGGCTCACCCCGCAGTACGCCGGGCTCGAACGGCTGCACGAGCGGTACGCCGGGAAGGGCTTCACCGTGCTCGGCGTGCCGTGCAACCAGTTCATGGGGCAGGAGCCGGGCAGCTCCGAGGAGATCGCCGAGTTCTGCTCGGCCACGTACGGCGTCACCTTCCCGATGACCGAGAAGGTCGACGTCAACGGCGAGGGCCGGCACCCGCTCTACGAGCGTCTGGTGGGATTCGCCGACGCCGGGGGGCACAGCGGCGACATCCGCTGGAACTTCGAGAAGTTCCTGATCGGGCGGGACGGCCGGGTCGTCGCCCGGTTCTCGCCCCAGACCGAGCCCGAGGCCCCCGAGGTGCTCGCCGCCGTCGAGGCACAGCTGTCCTAACGGGACCGGCGACCGGGTCGCCCTGCCGCGGGGCCGCCGCCCGGTCGCCCCGGTCCGGGGTCACCTCAGTTCGTCGGGGCACGGTGTGCCGCGAGGCAGCTGGTAGGGCGCCGCCAGTCGGTAGGTGCCTGCCCGGGGGGCGACCAGCAGCGTCCAACGGTCGCCCTTGGCGTCCTGTTCCGTCTCCGTCAGGCAGCCGTTGACGTTGTCGTACGTCTTCGGCGTGCCCTTGGGGCGGTGCTTGGAGGCCTCGGTCTCCTGCGGGGGCTTGAGGCTCTCGCCCTTGTCGTCGACCAGGCTGAGCCAGGGCGAGTAGGGGATGCGGATGAGGATGCGGCCCGCCTTGCGGACCTCGATGGTCAGCTCGCCCTGCTCGGCGCGGTCGACGACCGCGTCGGGCTCGGCGAGCGGGGCCGGGTCGGTCACCGCGAACAGCTGCCAGTTGGCGTCGCCCCAGACCTGCTTGAGATAGGGCATCCCGCGCTGCACGAGGGCGCGTTCGCGTTCGCCGCCGTCGCCGTCGGGCTCGTCCTTGGGCAGCACCACGTAGTGGACGGCCCAGCGCTGGAGCCACTCGTGGTAGTTCGCGGAGTTGAGGGTGTCGTCGTAGAAGAGCGGGTTGCGCTCCATGTCGGCCTGGCGGTTCCAGCCGCGGGCCAGGTTGACGTACGGCGCGAGCGCGGAGGCCTCGCGGTGCGAGCGGGCCGGGACCACCTCGACGCGGCCCTTCTCCGCGCCGACCTCCTGGAGTTCGTTGACCAGGGGGGCCAGCTCGCGCGCCCAGGAGGCGGCCGGGGTGGTGTGCACGATGTCGTCGACGGTCTTCACGCCGAGCCAGACGCCGAAGCCGAGGAGCGCCACCACGGCCGTGTACCACTTGCGCGAGCGCGGCACCGTGAAGGGCAGCGCGGCCACCAGCACCACGCCGGCGAACAGCATGGGCAGCCGGGTGATGTTGGAGCCGATCTGGGAGCTGATCAGCCAGACCAGGACCACCGACAGGCCGTAGACGCCGGCGGTGATCCTGACCGTCCGCCACTCCCGGGGGACGAGGACGAAGGCGAAGATCGCGTACAGCAGCGGCAGGATCACCGAGAAGACCGTCATGGGCTGGGTGCCCGAGAAGGGGAACAGCCAGGCCGAGACGGCCACCACGGCGCTCGGGGCCAGGCCGAGCGCCCAGGCGCCCGGGCGGCGCTTCTGCAGGAACAGCGCGACCGCGACCAGACCCACGAACAGGCCCGCCACGGGCGAGGACATGGTGGCCAGGGCCGCCAGCGGGGCGGCCACCAGGGCCTTCGCCCAGCGTTTGCGGCGCCAGCGGTACGGCCAGCAGAAGACGGCGGCGACCGCGCCCAGCGCGAACATGGTGCCCAGGCCGAACGTCACCCGGCCCGACACCGCGTTGCACAGCAGCCCGAACAGACCGGCCAGCGCCGCCCACAGCGGGTTGCGCACCGAGCGGCTGCGGATCAGGACCAGCGTGAGGAGCCCCGCGGACACCGTGCCGGCGATCATCATCGTCGTCCGCACGCCGAGCACGGACATCAGGTACGGCGACACCACGCTGTACGACACCGGGTGCATGCCGCCGTACCAGGCGAGGTTGTACGCCGAGTCGGGGTGCCGGCCGACGAACTCGGCCCACGCGTCCTGCGCCGCGAGGTCGCCGCCGCTGTTGGCGAACGCGAAGAACCAGACGATGTGCAGCAGCCCGGACACGGCGGTGAGGGACAGCGCGGGGTGCCGCAGCATCCGCTCCCGCAGGGTGAGGACCGCGGCCCGGGCACGGGACGCGCCGGCCCCGTCGTCCCGGCTGTCGCCGCCGGCCCGGGCACGGGACGTACCGTCCCCGTCGTCCCGGTTGTCGACGTCGTCCCGGCTGTCCCTGTCGGCCCGGCTGTCGCTGCCGTCCCTACCGGCGCCGGGGGCGGCGGACGGTGCTATTCGCGGTCCGGCTCCCGGACCGGGATCGGCGTCGTCGGCGCGTGTCGGCTCCGCAGTGGCCACCTGAAGGCACTCCCCGTGTCCTGTCCTCTGTTCGGCCGCGTCCCTCGAGCGGCGACGTGCCCGTTTCGTGACGCTAGCACGCACCCCGACGGGGAGCCCCCGGGTGGGCTGCCCGACGGGGTGCGCGACGCCCGGCTCAGCCGACGCGGGTCAGCTTGGCCCCGAAGCCCGGCTCGGCGAGGTCCTTCTGCAGCGCCACCGGCACCCGCACCGCGCCGCCCGAGCCGTCGCCGACGGTGAGCGTGCCCACCCTGGT
The DNA here is from genome assembly GCF_044903565.1 of Streptomyces sp. NPDC004065. Lineage (NCBI taxonomy): Bacteria > Bacillati > Actinomycetota > Actinomycetes > Kitasatosporales > Streptomycetaceae > Streptomyces > Streptomyces sp. NPDC004065. The sequence goes on from NZ_JBJDQT010000045.1 coordinate 23,383, forward strand.
GCCGGCCTTGGCGGTGTGCGGCACGTCGTCGGCGGCGAAGGACAGCTTCACCCTCAGGCCGGCCCAGCCGACCGCGGAGACGTCCTGGGTGACGACGACCGGGGTGTGCCCGCCGAGCCGGTCGTCGACGTATCCGACGACGTGGCCCTTCTTGAGGATCTTCGCGGAGGTCATCGCCTCCTGCGCGGCGAGCATGGCGGTCTTGCTGACGGCGTTGACCGTGTCGATGATCGGCGGCCTGTGCTGCCCGAGGATCGCGCCGACGACGGTGACCGTCTGGCCGCCGACCTGCTTGTGCGCGGCGAACAGGAGGTTGCCGCCGGCCGCGGTGGTGGTGCCGGTCTTGATGCCGATGGCGCCGTTGTAGGGGACCAGGCGGTTGTAGTTCGACCACTTGTGGCCCGAGGGGTCCGTCCAGCTCGGCGCGCTGGTGATGGCCACCAGGGCGGGCATCCGCACCACCGCGTTGCCCAGCTTCACCTGGTCGTGGGCGGTGGAGACGGTGGTCTCCTTCAGGCCGGAGGGGTCCGTGTACGTGGTGCCGGTCATCCCCAGTTCCCTGGCGGTGGCGTTCATCTTCTTGACGAACGCCGCCTCGGAGCCCGCGTCCCAGCGGGCCAGCAGCCGCGCGATGTTGTTGGCGGAGGGCACCATGATGGCGGACAGCGCCTGCTTCTCGGTCAGGACGTCGCCGGCCTTGACCGTGTTGAGCGTGGACTCGCCGTCCTTGTCGTAACCGCCCTCCTTCTCGGCGGTCGCGTCCACCTGGATCTTCGGGCCCTCCTCGCCCGGCTTCAGCGGGTGGTCGCGCAGCACGATGTACGCCGTCATGGTCTTGGCGACCGAGCCGATGGCGACCGGCGTCTGCTTGCCGAAGTTCCCCATCGTGCCGATGCCGTTGACGTCCATCCACCCCTGCCCCTCGGCCGGCCAGGGCAGGGCGGGCCTGCTGCCGTCGAAGGTGTAGCTGTCCTCGGCGGTGAGCGCCAGTGTGGGCGCGGGCAGCGGACGTACGGCCTGCACGATCGCAAAGACGATCGCCAGCAGCACGACCAGCGGGGTCCAGATCTTGACGCGGCGCACGAGGGTGCGCAGCGGGGTCTCCGGCGGCGGCGGGGTGTTGGTCAGCTCGGCCAGCAGGTCCAGCGGCGGCTTGGGCGGCAGCGGCTGCTGGGTGGTGCGCTCGGGCCCCAACCGGGGCACGGGCCGGGTGGCGTCGGCGGGAACGGCGGGGCCGGCCGGCTGGGCCGGTCCGGTCGGCTGGGCCGGTCCGGCGGGTCCGGTCTTCGGCTGCGGCTCGGTCTTCGGGCGCGGTTCCGCCTTCGGCCGGGGCTGCGGCTGCGGCTGGGCGTCCGGCCGCGGTTCGGCCTTCGGCTGCGGCTTACGGGTCTCCGGGGCGTCCAGCGGCTTGAGCGCGACGAACTTGCTGGTCCGCTCGGCGTCGGACTGGGGGCCGGGCTCCGGCTTCCGGTTCCCGCCGAGCTTGAGCATGGTGGTCGGCTGATCCACCCGGGGCTTGGCGTCGCCCAGCTTCAGCATGGTGGTGGGCTGGTCGACGGGCGGCCGGGGGTCGACGCCGGTCCCGCCGTCGGTCCCGGCGTCGTCGGCGGCGCGGGTGTCCTCGGCGGCCGGGGGCTCGTCGGCCGAGGGCTCGTCTGCCGGGGCGTCCTGCGGTTCGTCGTCGTCGCCCTCGGTGGCCTTGGCGCCTTCTGCGTCCCTGGTGCCTTCTGCGCCCTCGGCGTCCTCGGCGTCCTGGGCGTTCTGGGCGTCGTTCCGGGGGCCGGTGGCGTCCTGGGGCTCGGCAGGGCCCCCGGGGCCGTCCTCGGCCTCCTCAGGGCCTTCCGCGGCCTTCTCGGAGGCACCGGCGCCCACGGGCTCCTCGGAGCCCTTCTTCTCACCCGCGGAACCCACCCAGGCGGCCACGGCCGCCCGCAGACGCGCGTCGCCCGCGGAGTCGGAGCCGTCGGCGTCGCCGGAACCCGACCCCGAGTCGGAACCGGAACCGGAAGCGGAGTCGTCGCCGGCCTCCCCGTCCTTCGCGCCATCGGAGTCCTCCTCGCCCTCGGAGTCCTCCGCGTCGCTCGCGGCCGTCGCGCCCTCGCGGGAGCGGCCGGCCTCCTCCACCCGATCGGCCCGATCGGCGTCACCCGCGCCCGCGGGAGTGCCGGCGCCCTCGGAGTCCCGGGCGTCCGAGGTGCCGGACGCGTCCGAGGCGTCCTCGGTGTCGGCGCCGGCGGACAGCGCGTCCTCGCCGGCCTCGGTCCGCGCGTCGTCCTCGGTCTTCACGTCCCGCACCGAGAGCACCCGGGTGGCGGTGTCCACGCCCCCGCGTCCCCCGGAGTCCGCGGGGGACCCGGACCGCCCCGACAGCGCGAGGCGGGGGTCGCGCACCTCGGGCGACCCGTCCCCGGTGCCGGGAACCGGATTCGCGCTCCCCGACGTCGGTTCTGCCGACGACGCGCGCTGCTTCGACCTGTCGGGGGACTCGCCCGCCACCGATGCCTCCTCCATGCGCGGCACGCCTCGCATGCCGCTACCGAACCGTCAACCGCCGCCTGGACCGCCACCCGGACGAAGCAGCCGCACCACCGGGCCTGCACCCCCCGGTCGCACCGCTGTCCGAACCATGTACCAGTGTCCTGTCTGCGGGCCAAACCGAAGCGGTAGACGAGAACGACATACCTACCGGTTCCCTCACGAACCGGTCACGCACCCTCGACAGACCAATGTGAGAGGGGTCACCCTGTCATTCATCCACGCGGGGAGGCATGGATGGGCAGGAGCCGCAGAACACTTCCGGAGGAGCTTCTGCTGCTGGCACTGGACCCGACGACGGGTACCACTGCGCAGCCGCAGTCGCTCGACCTGGGTCTGGCCGGAGCGCAGCTAGTGGAGCTGGCGCTGGCCGGACGGATAGCCCCGGACGGGGATCGTATCGCCGTGGTGGTGCCACGGCCGACAGGAGATCCGACTCTGGACTGCGCGTTGGAGTTGCTGCGAAGGCGCGGCGCTCCGGTGCGGGCCGTCCACTGGATCGGCGGGCCCCGTCTCGGGCTGCGCCAGACCTACCTCTCGCATCTGGAGCGGTGCGGCATGGTGGCCGCCGTGCCGGGTCAGATGTGCGGGGTGCTGCCGACCACTCGCTACCAGGCGACGGACACCGCGATCAGCCGGGAGATCAGGGCCCGGCTGGACTCCGCGATCCGCACCGGCGTGCCGCCGGACCCGCGGACGGCGGCGCTCGCCGCGCTGGCGCACGCGGTCGGCCTCGGCAAGCACCTGTACCCGGGCAACGAGGGCCGTTCGTCCCGTTCCCGGCTGCGGGATCTCATCAGGCACGACCCGATGGGCGGTCTGGTGGCGCACGCCGTGATGGACGTCCAGAACGGTGCGGCGGCCCAGCCGCGCCGCGCTCCGTCCCCGGCCGGCGGCCGGCAGCCGGGCCCGGGCGTCAGGACCGCGGCGGAGACGGCGCGCGGCATTCCCACGCAGCCGCGCCGGGGCTCCATGGCCCGTCTGGCGGCCCACTGAGCGGCCCACTGACCGGCTCACCGAACCGTATCCCCGGTCCCGGCCTCCGCGGCCGCGGCCGCGACAGGATTCGAACCGCTGCCGGGAGGGCGGACGCGCACGCGGTGCCGAGCGCGAACTCCCTCCCGGTACCGGCATGAAGGCACGAAGAGCCCCAGCCGGCACCGGCACGAGCGCGCCCCGGAACCGCTCACCGCTCCGGAACCGTCTCGAAACCGCCTTGCGGCACCCGCGGGCACCGGCCCTGCCCGCGCCCCCGGCCCGGCGCGCGCTCAGGGCCGGCGCGCGTCAACGGCCCGCCGGGCAGGGCACGGACGGCCACTGCGCGGCCGCGGGGCCAGGACGGCATTCCGGCCACCGGGCAGGCGGGCCGCCGCATCCAAGCGGACCCGAAGGGCTCAGCACAATCCACCGGGCCTTCCAATCCCGCATATCCGGCGTTTCCGAGCGGTGGAAAGCACCTTGGTGGCAGTCTGCTCAACAGCAGATACGCAAAGTAGAGCCATGCAGCCGGAGGTGCGCGTCCCGTGGCGTCCAATGTCAATCCCACCGTAAGGCGGCGCCGACTGGGCCAGGAGCTGCGAAGGCTCCGTGAGCTCAAGGGCATGACCGCCGAGGAAGTGGCCGAGCGGCTGCTGGTGTCGCAGTCGAAGATCAGCCGGCTGGAGAACGGCCGGCGCAGTATCAGCCAGCGCGACGTGCGCGACCTGTGCGGGGTCTACGAGGTGGAGGACCACCGCATCGTCGACTCGCTGATGCAGATGGCCAAGGACTCGCGCCAGCAGGGCTGGTGGCACTCCTTCGGCGACATCCCGTACAGCGTCTACATCGGCCTGGAGACCGACGCGGCGAGCCTGAGAGTCTACGATCCGCAGGTCGTCCCCGGGCTTCTGCAGACCCGTCAGTACGCGGAGTCGCTGATCGCGGGCGCCCTCCCGGAGACGGCGCCGGCGGACATCGAGAAGCGCGTCCAGGTGCGCATGCGCCGGCAGGAACGAATCTCCGCGGCCGAGAACCCGCTGCGCCTGTGGACGGTGCTGGACGAGGCCGCGCTGCGCCGCGTGGTCGGCAACCGGTCCCTGATGCGGGAGCAGTTGGAGTACCTGGTGGAGCAGTCGCAGCTGCCGCACGTCACCGTGCAGGTGATCCCCTTCGACATGGGCGCGCACCCGGGCCTCAACGGCCAGTACGCGATCCTGGAGTTCCCCGACGCGGCCGATTCCAGCGTGGTCTACATCGAGGGCGTCACCAGCGACCTGTATCTGGAGAAGGCGAACGACGTCCAGAAGTACAGCGTGATGTACGAGCACCTGCGGGCGCAGGCGCTGAACGTGGAGCAATCACGCCAGTTCATCGCGGACATCGCCAAGGAGTACGCCCGCTGAGCGCGCCCCCCGATGCGCGGGAGAGCCCCCTCCTGCGCAAAAGCGCCGCACACTACACCTTGACCAACTGAAGAGGGAAGACCCCTTTGGAATATGCCATCCGGAAGGGTGAATAGTCGCTTCGGACTCCGAGAGTGGCGAGTAGCGTCGATCACGCCATCGAGCAACAACGTTGGCGTGAACCGCGCTGTGGGTTCTGGCCCAACACGTCGTGCGGTGCAGCAACTCAACCACTCCACAGGCAATCCGGAGCAGAAATGGCAATTCGTCAGGGCGCCACGGAGACGTGGACCAAGTCCTCGCACTCCACGGGCAACGGCGCATGCGTCGAGATCAAGTCACCGGTGGTCGCGGCCATGTCGGTGCGGGACTCCAAGGTCCCCGCGGGCCCGGTGCTCGACTTCCCCGCCGGCGCGTGGAACGCCTTCGTGGCATCGATCAAGGTGTGAGGGGAGGGTCTTCCCGATCCTCCGCCGCACCTCGGCCGACCACCGCACCAAGCACCACTGAGAGCCCTCTCGACGAGCTCGCCGTCCTTGCCGAGAGGGCTCCGCCTCAACCCCTCCCCCGCCCGCCTCAACCCCTCCCCCGCCCGCCTCAACCCCTCCCCCGCCCGCCTCAACCCCTCCCCCGCCCGCCTCACCGACCGCGCTCCCGGCTGCGCCCGTCCTCCCCGCCGGAGCACCCGGAGTACGTGAAGAACCGTCACTCCCCCCGGGGATACCGGGCCAGCCAGCCCGGGGAGGAGGCGGCCGGCCCGTGCAGGGCGGGGCCCTGGGTCATCTCGATGGCGAAGTCGTCCGCCAGGACCAGCAGCGTGGGACGGCCCTCCAGCTCGGCCAGCCAGGCCGGCGGGAGGGCCGTCTCGCCGTACAGGGCGCCGAGCAGCCCGCCGGTGAGCGCGCCCGCCGCGCCGGAGGGGCCGCTCTGGTTCACGGCCAGGCGCAGCCCGTGCCGTACGTCCTCGCCGACGAGCGCGCAGTACACGGCCACGGCCAGCAGTGACTCGGCCGTGGCCGCCCCGGCCAGTTCCTCCACCCGGGCCGGGTCGGGCAGGCCCCGCCGGACCGCGCCGAGCGCGTGCTGGAGGGCGTCGGAGACGGGCTGGTGCCCGGGGCGCGCGGCGAGCAGCGCGAGCGCCTGCTGCACGGCGGCGTCGAGGCCCTCCCCGCGGGCCAGGCCGTGCACGATGACGGCGTACGCCCCGGCGGCGAGGCAGGCGGTGGGGTGGCCGTGCGTCTGCGCCGCGCACTCCACGGCGAGCTGCACGACGAGCTGCGGCTCCCACCCGACGAGCAGCCCGAACGGCGCGGACCGGGCGACGGCCTCCGGTCCCCGCTCGCCGGGGTTCTTCGGCGCCTCCGGCGTGCCCATGCGGTCGTCCCCCAGGCCGGCGAGCAGCGCGCGCGTGGGGCCGCGGCGGGCGTACAGCCACTCCTCCCGGGCCAGCCACCCGTCGTCCTTGCGGCGCTCGTCGGGGCCCCAGTCCCGCTGGGTGGCGGCCCACCGCAGATAGGCCCGGTGCAGATCGGTGGGCGGGTGCCAGGCGCCGGTGTCGCGGCGCACCTGCGCGCGGATCAGCCCGTCGACGGAGAACAGGGTGAGCTGGGTGAGATGCGTGACGGCGCCGCGCCGTCCGTACGCGGAGGCGAGGTCGGCGAGGCCCTCGGCGCCGTGCGCCTGACGGATGCCGTCCAGGTCCAGCGCGTCGACCGGTGCCCCGAGCGCGTCGCCCACGGCGACCCCGAGCAGGGTGCCGCGCACCCGGCTGCGGAAGTCCTGCTGCTCGGTACGCCCCCAGACGGCACCGGACGTCGTACCCACCATGACCTCCTCACGGCACCGTCCACACGTACGACGTCCAGCACTGTAATCGAACGGGGACGGTGTGTTCAGAGGGGCGGGGTGGTACGGGCGCGATGCCGGATGTGTCCGGCCGGACGGTCCCGCCCGGCGGCCGGCGCGGGGCGCGCCGGCCGTGGGGTGCGGGGTCTCACTTGACGACGACGACCTTGGTGGCGGTGGCGCCGAAGGTCCACAGGGCCGCGCCGTCCGCCTTGGCCATGCGGATGCCCGCGGTCTGCTTGCCCGGGGCGGCGGGGGCGGGCGAGCCGCCGTCGACCGCGTTGGAGAAGGCGACCGACAGACCGGACTTGGCGGCGAAGTAGACGATGTGCTCGATCCGGACGCCGTCCGAGCCGGTCGTGGACTCGCGGCGCAGGGAGACCTTGTACGTGCCGGGGTCGGGGCCGACCGTGCCCGGCCAGACCGGGAAGGTGCGGGTGGGCTTGTCGCTCGCGTCGACCAGCCAGACGCGTTTCTGGCCGAGCGCGTACACGATCCGGCGGCCGGTGCCCGAGGCGGCGGGGACCGCCGGGGCGGCCGGCCGCTTCGGCGCGGCGGAGTGGCGGGCGCCCGCCGGCGCGGAGGCCTTCGGGTGGGCCGCCGTGGCCGCGGGCCGCGGTCCCTGACCGGCCTGTACCGCCAGTACGGCCACCGCCGCGACCGCCGACGCGGTCAGGCCGCTGACCCAGGCCCACGAAGGTATTCGGGCCGGCATGGGCACGCATCTCCTCAGCTACTCCTGGCCCCTCCGTCGGGGGGTCGGATCATCGTACTGTGGGCCGTCTCCCGCGCGGTTCAGTCCAGGACGGGCAGCAGTTCCGGCAGATGGCCGTCCGAGGCCGCCGCGGCGCGCTGCCGCTCCGGCGGGACCTCGCCGTAGAGGGTGGTGCGCGGCCTGGCCGGGCGGCCCGCCGCCCGGGCCACCGCGACCAGCTCCTTGACCGACTTGTACGACCCGTACGACGAGCCGGCCATGCGCGAGATGGTCTCCTCCATCAGCGTGCCGCCGAGGTCGTTCGCGCCGGAGCGGAGCATCTCGGCCGCGCCCTCGGTGCCCAGCTTCACCCAGCTGGTCTGGATGTTGGGGATGTGCGGGTGCAGCAGCAGGCGGGCCATCGCCGTGACCGCCCGGTTGTCGCGGGTGGTGGGGCCGGGGCGGGCGATGCCGGCCAGGTAGACCGGGGCGTTGGTGTGCACGAACGGCAGGGTGACGAACTCCGTGAAGCCGCCGGTCTCCTGCTGGATGCGGGCGAGGGTGCGCAGGTGGCCGAGCCAGTGGCGGGGCTGGTCCACGTGGCCGTACATCATCGTGGAGCTCGACCGGATGCCCAGTTCGTGGGCGGTCGTGACGACCTCGATCCAGGTGGCCGTGGGCAGCTTGCCCTTCGTCAGCACCCAGCGGACCTCGTCGTCGAGGATCTCGGCGGCCGTGCCGGGGATCGTGTCGAGGCCCGCCTCCCGGGCCGCCGTCAGCCACTCGCGGACGGACAGGCCGGTGCGGGTCGCGCCGTTGACCACCTCCATCGGGGAGAAGGCGTGGACGTGCATCGCGGGGACGCGCTCCTTGACCGCCCGCGCGATGTCGAAGTACGCCGTGCCCGGCAGGTCGGGGTGGATGCCGCCCTGCATGCAGACCTCCACCGCGCCCACGTCCCACGCCTGCTGGGCGCGGTCGGCGACCTGCTCCAGGGACAGGGTGTAGGCGTCCGCGTCGGTGCGGCGCTGGGCGAAGGCGCAGAAACGGCAGCCGGTGTAGCAGACGTTGGTGAAGTTGATGTTCCGGGTGACGATGTACGTCACGTCGTCGCCCACCGCCGACCTGCGGACGTCGTCGGCGATGCGGCACAGGGCGTCCAGGGCCGGGCCGTCGGCGTGCAGCAGGGCCAGGGCCTCGGCGTCGGTGAGCCGCGTCGGGTCGTCGGCGGCGGTGCGCAGGGCCTGCCGTACGTCGGTGTCGATGCGCTCGGGGGTCATGCCGGGCGCCGCGGCCTCGCGCAGGGCGGCCCAGTCGCCGTAGACCTCGTCGAAGTCCTCACGGCGGTCGCCGGTGCGGCCGGTGGTGTCGATGGACGTGTGCAGGTCGGTGCGGCCGGACGCCGTGAACGCCTCCTCCGGCTCCTGCCAGGGCAGCCCCCGGGCGAGGGCGCCCTCGCGGGCCAGGCCCGTCTCCGGGTCGGCCAGGGCGCGCACGTGCGGGAGCAGGCGCGGGTCGAGCCAGGGCTCGCCGCGGCGGACGAACTCCGGGTAGACGCACAGCCGTTCCCGCAGCTGGAAGCCCGCCGCCGCCGACCGCTCGGCGAGCCGGTCGATGGCGGGCCAGGGGCGCTCGGGGTTGACGTGGTCGATGGTGAGGGGCGAGACCCCGCCCCAGTCGTCGATGCCGGCGCCGATGAGCCGCTCGTACTCGCTGTCCACCAGGTTGGGCGGGGCCTGGAGGCAGGCGCCCGGGCCCATGATGTGGCGGGCGACGGCGACCGTGGCGACGAGGTCGTCCAGTTCCGCGTCCGGCATGCCGCGCATGGCGGTGTCCGGCTTGGCGCGGAAGTTCTGGATGATCAGCTCCTGGATGCCGTGGTAGGCGCGGGCGGTCCGGCGCAGCGCGAACAGGGACTGTGCGCGCTCCTCGTACGTCTCCCCGATGCCGATGAGGATGCCGGAGGTGAAGGGGACGGAGGAGCGGCCGGCGTCCTCCAGCACCCGCAGCCGGACGGCGGGTTCCTTGTCCGGGGAGCCGAAGTGCGGGCCGCCCGGCTCGGACCACAGCCGCTCGGCCGTGGTCTCCAGCATCATGCCCATGGACGGGGCGACCGGCTTCAGGCGCTGGAAGTCCGTCCAGCTCAGCACGCCCGGGTTGAGGTGCGGGAGCAGGCCGGTCTCCTCCAGGACGCGGACGGAGATCGCGCGGACGTAGGCGATGGTGTCGTCGTAGCCGTGCGCGTCGAGCCACTCGCGGGCCTCCGGCCAGCGGTCCTCGGGCTTGTCGCCGAGGGTGATCAGGGCTTCCTTGCAGCCGAGTTCGGCGCCGCGGCGGGCGATGTCCAGCACCTCGTCGGGGGACATGAACATCCCGTGGCCGGCCCGGCGCAGCTTGCCGGGCACGGTGACGAACGTGCAGTAGTGGCACTTGTCCCGGCACAGCCGGGTGAGGGGGATGAAGACGCTCTTCGAGTAGGTGATGACGCCCGGCCGGCCGGCCGCCTCCAGTCCGGCGTCCCGCACCCGGGCCGCGGAGGCGGCGAGGTCGTCGAGGTGCTCGCCGCGGGCCTGGAGCAGCACCGCCGCCTCGGAGACGTCGAGGGCGACGCCGTCCCGGGCCCGCCTGAGGGCGCGACGCAGGGAGTTCTCGGTGGGTCCGGTTCCGGAGGTCGCGGAAGTCGTCATCCTCCGAGCATACGATCGCCAGTGATCAGCGCAGCCGGGCGTGGCGCGGCGCGCGGCACGGTTCACGGGCGGCTCTCCGGCCGCTCACCGGTCGTGGAGCGGGCCCCGGTGACCGCCTCGGACCTGGGGAGTGGGTCGGCGTCGAGGGCGAGCGCCGGATCACCGGGTCGGCGATCCGGCACCGGGGCGTACGCCCGACGCTGACGACCGCGACGCGGGTGCGGGCGCGGGCGTGGGTGACGGTGAACGCCCGGCCGCCTTGGACCGCGTCCATGATCTCCTCGGATCCGGTGCGCGGGTCCCGCGGGGTGATGTCGCGCCGGTCCGTCATGGCCGAAGGTCGGGGCGCGGCCGGACGGTCCCCGCGCCGCCGCGGCTCGATGCGGGCGTGACGGGTGGCGGGGTGGCGCCTACGTTGGGGGGTGTGACCTCCCCGAGCGGTGCCGCCGGTGCGAACGGGGGGCGGGAGACCCGCGTGCTCCGCGGCACCCTGCCGCCCGGCTCGCCGGACTACGTCTACGTACCCGTCGACGTCCCGCCCGGCGTCCGGGAGATCGAGGTCGCCTGCGCGTACGGCAGGCCCGCCGTCCCGGCCGGCACCCCCGGCAACGCGCTCGACCTCGGCCTCTTCGACGAGCGCGGCACCGGGCTCGGCGGCCGGGGGTTCCGCGGCTGGTCGGGCGGGGCCCGCTCGGAGTTCTTCGTACGGGCGGACGAGGCGACGCCCGGCTACCTGCCCGGCCCGGTCGGCGCCGGAACCTGGCACGTCGCGCTCGGCCCGTACACGGTGGCCCCGGACGGGCTGCCCTACGAGCTCACGGTCACGCTGACGTACGGCCCGCCGGGGCGTGCCGTGGAGCCGGTGTATCCGCCCGAGCGGGCCGCGGGCCGGGGCCGGGCCTGGTACCGGGGCGACTGCCACATCCACTCCTGGCACTCCGACGGCCGCCGCACCCCCGCCCGGATCGCGGCCCTCGCCCGGGCGGCGGGCCTGGACTTCATCGCCACCGCCGACCACAACACCCACGCCTCCCACGCGCACTGGGCCGGCCACGCGGGCGACGACCTGCTGATCCTGCTGGGCGAGGAGGTCACCACCAGGAACGGTCACGTCCTGGCCCTGGGCACCGACCCCGGCACCTTCGTGGACTGGCGCTACCGGGCCGGGGACGACCAGTGGGCGCGGTCCGCCCGGCGGATCCACGAGGCCGGCGGCCTGGTCGTCCCGGCCCATCCGCACGCCACCTGCCTGGGCTGCGGCTGGCGGTTCGGCTTCGCCGAGGCGGACGCGGTGGAGGTGTGGAACGGCCCCTTCACCCCGGACGACGAGGTGACCCTGGCCCACTGGGACAGCACGCTGGCGGCCTCGCCGCGCGAGGGCCGCGGCCGCCGGCTGCCGGCGATGGGCAACAGCGACGCCCACCGCCCGCCGGACGCGGTCGGCGCCCCGCAGACGGTCGTCCTGGCCGACGACCTGACCCGCGAGGCGGTCCTGGCCGGCCTGCGCGCGGGCCGCTCGTACGTGGCCGAGTCCAGCGCGGTGTCCCTGGCCTTCACCGCCCGCGCCGGCGGCCCGGAGGGACGGGACCGGCAGGCGGGCATCGGCGAGCGGCTGCCGGCCGCCGAGGACACCCCGGTCACGGTCCGCCTGGAGGCGTCCGGTGTCCCCCGCTGCACGATCCGCCTCGTCACCGACCAGGGCGTCGTGCTGACCGGCGGCCCGCTGCCGGTCACCGGCTCGGGCGCCCTTCAGTGGCGTACGACCCCGGCGCGCGCGGCCTACGTACGGGCCGAGGTCCGGCACGAGACGGCGCTGGGACCGCTGCCCGGGGTGATGGCGGCGTTCACCAACCCGATATTTCTCGGGTCGAGTTGACCGCACCCGGGCCCGTGCGGGCGGGCGGGCGCGCGGAACATGTGAGGGCCTTGTGAACTCCCGTGCGCCGCCGTGTGATCGGCGTCTCGGGCGGCTGACGCATCCGCCGTGAACAAGGCAAACTGGCGGGTGTTGGTCGGAATGTCTAGGGGGACGGCATGGACGGTGCACCGCGGGATCCCGGCGCCGCACCGCGCGGCCCGCACGGTGGACCGCGCGTACCGGAACAACGGCGCCCGGGCCCCCCGGCCGGGCCGGACCGGCTGCGCTTCGGCGTGCTCGGGCCGGTGCGCGCCTGGCGCGGCGCGGAGCCGCTGAACACCGGCTCCCCCCAGCAGCGGGCGCTGCTGGCCGCGCTGCTGCTGCGCGAGGGCCGCACGGCGACCGCCGCCGAGCTGATCGACGCCCTGTGGGGCGAGGAGCCGCCGTCCCAGGCGCTGGCGGCGCTGCGCACCTACGCCTCCCGGCTGCGCAAGGTCCTCGGCGCGGGCGTCCTGGTCAGCGAGTCCGGCGGCTACGCGGTGCGCGGGCTCGGCGAGGACGCCCTGGACCTGACGGCGGCACAGGAGCTGGCGGCCGTCGCGGACAAGGCCCGCGCGGCCGGTGACCTGTGCCGGGCGCGCGAACTGCTGGGGCGGGCGCTGGATCTGTGGGACGGCGAACCGCTGGCCGGGGTGCCCGGCCCGCACGCGCAGGCACAGCGGGTGCGGCTGGAGGAGTGGCGGCTGCAACTGCTGGAGCTGCGGCTGGAGCTGGACCTGGAGCAGGGCTGCCACGCGGAGGCCGTCTCCGAGCTCACCGCGCTGACGGCCGCGCACCCGCTGCGCGAGCGGCTGCGCGAGCTGCTGATGCTGGCCCTGTACCGCAGCGGCCGGCAGGCGGAGGCGCTGGCCGTCTACGCCGACACCCGCCGGCTGCTGGCCGGCGAACTGGGCGTGGACCCGCGTGCGGAACTGCGCGAGCTCCAGCAGCGGATCCTGCGCGCCGACCCGGCGCTCGCCGAGCCGTCGGCCCCGGTCGCCGAGACCCCGGCGGCCCCGGTGCGGCCCGCCCAACTGCCCGCCACCGTGCCGGACTTCACCGGCCGTACCGCCTTCGTGGCGGAGCTGAGCGAGGTGCTCGCCTCGGCGGAGGGCCGGGTGATGGCGGTGTCGGCGCTGGCCGGGATCGGCGGCGTGGGCAAGACCACGCTGGCCGTGCACGTGGCCCACCGGGCACGGGCGGCCTTCCCCGACGGGCAGCTCTACGTCGACCTCCAGGGCGCGGGCCCGAGGGCGGCCGACCCCGAGACGGTCCTCGGCTCCTTCCTGCGCGCCCTGGGCACGGCGGACTCGGCGATCCCGGACTCCCTCCAGGAACGGGCGGCGCTGTACCGCTCGGTGCTCGACGGCCGCCGGGTGCTGGTGCTGCTGGACAACGCCCGGGACGCCGCCCAGGTCAGACCACTGCTGCCGGGCACGGACGGCTGCGCGGCGCTGGTGACGTCCCGGGTGCGGATGGTGGACCTGGCCGGGGCGCACCTGGTGGACCTGGACGTGATGTCCCCCGACGAGGCGCTGGCGCTGTTCACGAAGATCGTCGGCGCGGAACGGGTGGCGAGCGAGCGCGAGGCCGCCCTCGACGTGGTGGCGGCCTGCGGCTTCCTGCCGCTGGCCATCCGGATCGCCGCCTCCCGGCTGGCGGCGCGCCGCACCTGGACGGTGGCGGTGCTGGCGGCGAAGCTGGCCGACGAACGGCGGCGGCTGGACGAGCTCCAGGCGGGCGACCTGGCGGTGAAGGCCACCTTCGAGCTGGGGTACGGCCAGCTGGAGCCGGCGCAGGCCCGCGCCTTCCGGCTGCTCGGCCTGGCGGACGGCCCCGACATCTCCCTCGCGGCCGCGGCGGCCGCGCTGGACCTGCCCGCCGACGACACCGAGGACCTGCTGGAGTCCCTCGTCGACACCTCCCTGCTGGAGTCCGCGGCCCCCGGCCGCTACCGCTTCCACGACCTGGTCCGCCTCTACGCGCGTGCCTGCGCCGAACGGGACGAGCACCCGGCCGGCGAGCGGCAGGCGGCCCTGTCGCGGCTGCTGGACTTCTACCTGGCGACGGCGGCCGGGGTGTACGCGATCGAGCGTCCGGGCGACCGGCTGGTGGACCACCTGCACACCGCCCGCCATCCGGGGCTGACGTTCCAGGACCGGCACCGGGCGCAGGACTGGCTGTACTCCGAGGCGGTGTCGCTGCTCGCCTGCGCCCGCCAGTCCACCGGCCCGGCGTTCCTCGGGCGGGCCGTCGACACCCTGTGGGCGTGCGTGGACCTGGCCGAGTCGGGCACCAACTCGCGGGCGTACGAGAGCGTCGCCTCCGCGCTGCGGGACGCGGCGGCCGCACAGGGCGACCCGCGCGCCGAGGCCCGCGCGCTGATCATGGTGGCCTACGTCCACCACATCACCGGGCGCTTCGACCTGGCGGTGCGCGCGGCGGAGCGGGCCGCGGAGCTGAGCGCCGGCACCGATCCGCTGGCCGCCTGCTGGGCGTACAACACGCTCGGCGTCATCGCGCTCTACCAGAACCGGTACGAGGACGGCGAGGCCCAACTCACCCGGGCCATCGAGGGGTTCCGGGCCTGCCTGGACCGTCCGGGCGAGGCGAGCGCGCTGTGCAACCTCTCACGCATCCACCTGGCGACCGGGCGCACCCACAGCGCGGTGTCCCTGGCCGAGCAGGGCACCGCCATGTACGACGCCATGGGGCACGCGCTCAAGGGCGCCAACGGCCGCTACGCGCTGGGCCTGGCGCTCACCCAGAGCGGCCGGCCGGACGAGGCCGCGTCCCGGCTGCTGGAGGCGCTGGCGGTGTTCCGCGACAGCCGCCAGCAGCTGTGGGAGGGCATGTCCCTGTTCCGCCTGGCCGAGGTGGACCTCACCGCCCAGCGGCCCGCGCAGGCCGCGGCCAACGCCGAACTGGCCCTGGGCGTGCTGCGCGACATCGGCGGCGAGTGGCGCCGCGGCAACGTCCTGGTGGTCCTCGGCCGCGCCCTGGACGCGCTGGGCCAGACCGGCCGGGCGCATGTGTGCTGGCGCGAGGCGCTCGGGATCTACGAGGCGCTGGACGCCCCCGAGGCCGCCACGGTCCGGGCGCTCCTCGACCCGCTGGCGGTGGCGTAGGAGCAACTCGGGGCGGCCGAGGACCGTCTGACGGAACGTCGACCGTTCGTACCCGCCCGTCCCGGGACGGGGTCGTTCATCGTTCGTTTATCGCCGTCCGGCAGTCTCTGAGCTGTCGTTCCGTCGCGTCGGGGGGCAGGCGGGACGAGCGGGGGCCGTGGCATAGGGTGAACGGCCCCGAGCGCCCGCCCGGAGACCCGCGGGGGAGCCGCCGGGCGGGCGCTCGACACCGACAAGCAACCGAACGGGGAACCGACGGACATGAGCGACGACAACGGCAACGGCAACATCCACGCCACCGGCACCAAGCCCGGCACCGTCCACACCGACAACATCCACGCCACCAGCGAGCCGCTGGGCACCGGCAACCCGCTCACGGCGGACGCGGCGACGGACGGGGAGACGGGCGGCGAGAGCACGGACAACATCCACGCCACGGACGAGACCGCCTGACGGGACGTCCCGGGCACGCGAGCCGGCCGCGACGGCAGGAGGGGAGCCGCCGCGGCCGGCTCGCGTGTGTGCGGGCCCGCTCGCGTGCGAGCGGGCCCGTTCCCGTGCGTGGGGCCCGCTCCCGTGACGGAGGGCTTGCGCACACGGCGGAGGGGCCGCGCACGCGGCGCAGGGTTCGCGCACGGAGCGGAGGGCTCGCTCGCCTGGCGGAGGGCCCTCACGCGGAGTAGCGTCTCGAGTGGGAGCGGTGACGACAGCCCCGCTCACCAGGACCGACGGCCGTCGCCCGAGCCCTTCCGTGCAACCGTGCGACGGCCGTCACCACCTGTGCGTGGGGCCGGTCAGGCGGTGCGGGCGGTGCCCGTCCCCTTCTCCGCGTCGAGCGCGTACACGCAGCGGTCCTTGCTGCACGCGTACACCACGCCGTCCCGGACCACCGGGGAGCCGGTGATCTCGCCGCCGGTCGCCAGCTTCCAGCGCAGCCGTCCGTCGTCGGCCTTGAGGGTGTAGAGCAGGTGGTCGGTGGAGCCGAAGTGGATACGGCCCTCGGCGACCGCCGGGGAGCCGACGATCTCGCCGCCCGCCTGGAAACGCCACTTGGGCGTGCCGGTCACCGCGTCCAGCGTGTACAGGCCCTTGCCGCTGCCGACGTGCACATGGCCCGCCGCCACCAGCACCGGGTCGATCGAGGCGCGCGACTCGGTGGCGATGCGCCAGCGGTCGCGGCCGTCGGTGGCGTCCAGCGCGTAGACGGTGCCGAGGTAGTCGGCCAGGTAGATGCCGCCGCCGGTCACCGCGGGACCGGGCGCGAAGGCGGGCGGGCACAGGAAGACGGCGGGCGCCTCGAAGTGCCAGCGCACCTGCCCGCTCGCCACGTCCAGGGCGAGCACGCGGGCGCCGGCCGCGACGTAGACGCAGCCGTCGGGGGCGGCGGTGAGGCGCACCGGCACGCCGCCGCAGGAGGCCGCGTCGCCGATGGGGTAGGACCAGCGCTCGTCGCCCGTGCGGGCGTCCAGGGCGCGCAGCCGGGCGTCCTGCCACACGTAGACCGTGCCGTCGTGGACGGCGGGACCGGCCTCGGGGGACTCGAAGTCGCTCTGGCAGCCGGTGATCTCCCACAGCTTCTGGCCGCCGGCGGCCTCCCAGGCCTGCACGCCGCCGCCGCGGGTGCCGGTGACGACCGTGCCCCGGTCGGCCTTGAGCGAGTACACCCACGCGTCGGTCTGCACCCGCCACAGGTCGCCGCCCTCGCGGGCGTCCAGGGCGAACAGGGTGGGCCCGTCGGAGGCGTGCACCCTGCCGTCGGCGACCGCCATCGACCAGGCCACGTCACGGGTCTTGAAGCGGCGGCGGCCGGTGGCCACGTCCAGGGCGTGCACCTCGAAGGAGGTGACGTAGACGAGGTCGCCGGCCACGGCCGGGGTGCCCCAGACGTCGTTGGACATGCGAAAGCGCCAGGGCCGCCAGCCGGCCGCGGTCTCCGGCTGCGGGGCCGGCACGGCCGGTACGGCGGGGTCGGCGCCGTTGACGCCGGGGCGCGGGCTGGACCAGGAGGCGGCGAGGCCGTGCTCCGGCGGGGGCGCCTTGACGGCGGCGGCGCGCACGTCGGCGACGCGCGGCCCGGGCCCGATCGGGACCTGGGCGCCGGCCAGCCGCACCGGGCCGGTGTCGGGGGCGCCGGCCGGGGCGGTCACGGGCGGCACGGTCACGGGCGGCGCGGTGACGGGCGCCGGTCCGGGCGCCGGTACGACCGGATCGTGCGGGGGCGGGGGCGGCACGTGCTGGGGCCGGCCGCCGCTGCGGGGGCCGGTCGCGGCGGGCTGCGCGGCCGGGCGCCCGCCGCGGCGGGACTCGATCAGGCTCACCGCCCGCTCGGGCAGCCAGGCCGAGGCGGTGCCGCTGTCGTCGGTGCCGGAGCCGAACAGGTGCGGGGCGAGCTGGGCCTGGAGGTCGGCGGGGGTGGGCCGGGCGGAGACCTCCATCTGCATGCAGGACTCGATCAGCGGGCGCAGCTCGTCCGGCAGCCCCTCGAGGTCGGGGCCCTCGCGCAGCAGCATGAAGACGGTCTCGACGGGATTGGCGCCGTGGAAGGGCGGGTGTCCGGTGGCGGCGAAGACCAGCATCGAGCCGAGCGAGAAGACGTCGCTGGCGCCGGTGACGCTGCGGGAGTCCTTGGCCTGCTCGGGCGACATGTAGGCGGGCGTGCCGACCGCCACGTTCGTCATCGTCAGACGTGTGTTCGAAACGCCGGAGGCGATACCGAAGTCGATCACCCGGGGCCCGTCCTCGACGACGAGGACGTTGGACGGCTTCAGGTCGCGGTGGACCAGCCCGGCGCCGTGGATGGACTGCAGCGCCTCCGCGACGCCCGCCGCCAGCCAGCGCACCGCCTGCACCGGCAGCGGCCCGCACTCGGTCACTATCTCCTCGAGGGAGGGGGCGGGGACGTAGGCGGTGGCCAGCCAGGGCACGGCGGCGCGCGGATCGGCGTCGACGACCGCGGCCGTGTAGAAGCCGGAGACCGCCCGCGCGGCCTCGACCTCGCGCGTGAAGCGGACCCGGAAGAGCTGGTCCTCGGCCAGCTCGGTGCGGACCGTCTTGATCGCCACCCGCCGGCCGGACGCCGAGCGCGCCAGATAGACCAGCCCCATGCCGCCGGCACCCAGCCGTCCCAGCACCTCGAACGGCCCGATCCGCCGCGGATCGTGCTGCGTCAGCTGATCCACCACTTGCCTGCCACCTCCCCGTACGAGCCGCGTCACCCACTTATGTACGCGGCCCCCGTGCAGCGTCTCACCACCGCACCGCCGCGGCGGCACGCACCCCGATTCTTCCTGTCCGGACCACTGGTTGCGAACCCGGCGACGAATCGGGATGTCCTGCCGCAAATCCACCGCTCCCGGCGCGGCGGACGGCTCTCACCTGTGCAGTACGGCGAAGGACGCCCCCTGATTGTCGACGACGACGGCCACCGTTCCGTACGACGTCTCGAAAGGTGGCACCTGGACCCGCCCGCCGAGCCGGACCACCTCGGCCATGGCGGCCCCGACGTCCGCCACCCGGAAGTGGACGAGGAAGTGCGGGGGCATCTCGGGCGGGAAGACGTCGCGGACGGGCGCGCGGCCGAAGTCGGGTTCGGCGTCCGGACCGAAGAGGGCGTCGTGGAAGAGCCCGCCGTAGAAGACGTTGGCGGCGTCGGTGTCCCGGGTGTAGAGCTGGGCCCAGGCGAAGGTGCCCACCTCGTGCCGCCGGCCGAAGCCGGGGTGGCTGCCCGGCTGCCACAGGCCGAAGACGGCGCCCTGCGGGTCGGCGGCGAGGGCGGCGGTGCCGAAGTCGGCGATCCGGCGGCGTTCGCCGATCATGCGGCCGCCGGCCGCGGTGATCCGGGCGGCCAGCGCGCGCACGTCCGGGGTGGCGAAGTACACGGTCCACACGGTGGGCATCCGGCCGTCCGCCTTGGGCGCGAGCGCGGCCACGGGGCTCCTGTCCAGCCGTGCCAGTACGAAGCCGCCGTACGCCTCCTTCTCCTCGAAGGTCCACCCGAAGAGCTCACCGTAGAAGCGCCTGCCCGCCTCCACGTCGGGGAGCTGCGCGTCCACCCAGCACGGGACGCCCTCTGTGTATGCGGATGCCCTGTTTTCGGCCATGCACGTCAAAGTAGCCGTCCCCCGTGCGGCCCGCAGACCAGGCACACCAGCCTCTTCGCACTCGTGCACCCCATTTGCAGTCGGCCGAATCGCGCTCCGATCACCCGTCGGTAAGCTGACGGCATGACAGGACAAGTGCGTACCGTCGACGGCCGCGTGGCCGGCCGGCGTGGGCAGGCGACCCGGCAGAAGCTGCTCGACTGCCTCAGCGAGATGCTCAGCTCGTCACCCTACCGGGACGTCAAAGTCATCGATGTCGCCCGCAAGGCCGGAACTTCGCCGGCCACCTTCTACCAGTACTTTCCGGACGTCGAGGGCGCCGTCCTGGAGATCGCCGAGCAAATGGCCGCCGAGGGCGCGGGGTTGGCCGAGCTGCTCGAGGGGCGGTCGTGGGCCGGCAAGGCGGGCTGGCAGACCGCGCAGGAACTCGTGGACGGCTTCCTGGAGTTCTGGCGCAAGCACGACGCGATCCTGCGCGTGGTGGACCTCGGGGCGGCCGAGGGCGACAAGCGCTTCTACAAGCTCCGTATGAAGATCCTGAACTCGGTGAACAACTCCCTCGCGGACGCGGTCGCCGAACTCCAGTCCAAGGGGAGGGTGGACAAGGACGTGAACCCGGCCGCGATCGCCGGTTCCCTGGTCGCCATGCTCGCCGCGGTCGCCTCGCATCAGAAGGCCTTCTCCTCCTGGGGCGTGAAGCAGGCCGAACTGAGGCCGAACCTGGCGCTGCTGGTGCACCTGGGGGTGACCGGCAGGAAGCCGACGAGATAGCCCTCACGGTCACAAGTCGCAAGTCGCAAGTCCTGTCAGGCAGGCGGCGGTTCACTCGGTGAGCCGCCGCCTGCCGCGTTGTGCGGGGGCCTGCCGGGCGGTGCGGGTGCCTGCCGCCTTGTGCCGCGTTGTGCGGGTGCCTGCCGCGTGGTGCGCGGCGGCCTGCCGGGCGGTGCGGGCGCCTGGCGCCTTGTACGCGGCGGCCTGCCGGGCGTTGCGGGCCCCGCCGGGCTTGGGTTCTAACGGTCCTCGCAACACCCGCGATCTGTGGGAGTTGCGAGGACCGTGGCCGTTGGACGTGATGATCTTGCGGGGTTGAGGGAGC
>NZ_JBJDQT010000046.1:0-39440 GCF_044903565.1 Streptomyces sp. NPDC004065
CCCAGGTTGCCGATGATGCGGGTGATCGGGTCCCAGGACATGTCCACGATCTGCGCCGGTCTGCGCTGCCCCGCACGGGACTCGGTAGCCGTCATTGCTGCCCCTCGCTGTGCTGGTGTCGGGAGTCGTGCTGCTCGAGCGGTTCGAGCGGTTCGAGTTCGTCCGGCCTGAAGTAGTGGAAACGGCCGTACCAGGTGTGCAGTTCGGACGCCGGGTCGTCGTCGAGCGTGACGGCCAGGTGCGCGCTGCCGTCCACGTCGTGGTGGACGGCGGCGACCTCGGCGGTCCGCCCCGCCAGGAACATGTCCTGGACGTCGCTGCCCCTGGCGCGCGGGCGCAGCCGGACCCGGCTGCCGCGGCCCACCTCCACCCCGTCCACGAGCACGGTGTCGGTCGTCGGGGAGAGCCCCTCGTCCCCGCCCTCCTGCCACCAGGCGGGCCGCGGGCCGCCGGCGCCGGACGGCGCGGCCGGCCGCCCGTGTTCCGCCGCTGCGGGCGCCGCGGGCGCGGCGGGGGACAGGGAGCGGATCGCGCCGTGCAGCCGGGCGAGGATCTCGTCGGGCATGGTGTCGACCCGGTCGAGGATCTCGGCCGCCCGCGGGTCGGTGGCGCGCGCCTCGCGCTTCTCCTCGTCGGTCAGCAGCATCGTGCGCAATGTGAGGATCTCGTCGATCTCCGCCGCGTCGTGCAGGTCGCCGGGGCTCTCCGGTGCGACCTGGGGGTGGTCGGGGAGGATGATCGGCGACGACAGCATCATCTCCCCCGTGCCCGCGCTCTCCCCCGTGCCCGTGATCGCCCGCGTGCCAGAGCCGCCGGCGGCCGGGTCACCGCCGAGCACCGGGAAGGTGAACGCGTTGCGGCACTCCCGGACGTTCTCCGCCAGCTCCGCGGGCGGGTCGGTCATCGAGACGAACTCCACGTCCGTGCCGCCGATCAGCGTGTGCGTGGCGATGAGCGCCTGGCGCAGCGCCTCCTCCCGGGGCGCCGCCACCTGTGCCGCCCGGGCCGTGTTCTCGGTGCGCACCCGCAGCCGCAGCAGGTCCCGCGCGAGCCGTTCGGCGGACACCGTGGTCCGCGCCATGAGCGGTGCGCGCCGCCGTACGAGCCGCCCGGCGCCCCCGGGCAGCGGCTCGACGGTCTCCGCGGCCGCCGCCCCGACCGGGACGGAGTGCTCCCGCAGCGGCAGGTCGTCGACCGGGACGACCAGTTCCGTCTCGCACGGCACCGCCTCGTCGAAGCTGAGATGGGTGGCGCCGTCGCCCGTCCGCAGCGACTCGACCGGGCGGTACCGCCCGTCCGGGCCGGCCTGTTCCACCTGCTTGTGCAGCATGTGCAGATGGCGGACCCGCACCCGCAGCACGGCGCCCGGCCGGCGCACCCGCAGCACGCACTCGGTCTGCTGGTACCACGAGTCCGCCGACCCCGACACCCCGGCCGGCACCGGTCCGTCGCGTTCGGCCCAGTCGCGCGGCAGCAGGACCCCGAACTGCCAGCGGACCTTGTTCTTGCCCGACGAGCGGCGGTACGGATAGAGCAGATAGCCCTCGTAGAGGATCGCGTCGGCCACCGCGCCCAGCCGCTCGAACGCGGACCCCTCCGGCCCGCCCGGGCCGTCGGGTGCGGCAGCGCCGTCCAGGGCGGCGGCGCGCGGAACGCCGCCGTCGACCACAGCTTCGGGCATCCGGCCTCCTCGGATCGGATCGGCGGGTGCGCCATTCCTTCCACCACGCACACACCGCTCACGCGCCCCGCGCCCCCTGTGGCCCAGCGGCGTTGCGCCGTCCAGCGGAACGCGGGACGCGGACGCGCCCGGAGCCGGAACAGACGCAAGACTGTCGGACGGGCCTGCCCGCCACCGCCGACGACCCGGGAGGCAAGGATGCAGACCTTCCTGCCGTACGCCGATTTCACCGCGTCCGCCGAGGTGCTCGACCGCCGGCGGCTCGGCAAGCAGCGGGTGGAGGCGCTGCAGGTGCTGCGCGGCCTGACCGTCCCCGGGTACGGCTGGCGCCGGCATCCGGCGGTGCGCATGTGGGCGGGCTACGAGGAGGCGCTGGTGCGCTACGGCCTGGACGTCTGCCGCGTCTGGCGGGAGCTCGGCCATCAGGACAGCTGCGCGGCCAAGCTGGTCGCCGACCTCACCGCGTTCCGGCCGGGCACGCAGGCCGTGCGCGGGCAGCGGGAGCTGGCGGAGGCCGGCGAGCTGCCGCCCTGGCTGGGCCAGGAGGCCCTGCACCGCAGCCACCGTTCGGCGCTGGTGCGCAAGGACCCGGAGACCTACGGCCCCGTGTTCCCGGGGGTGCCGGACGACCTGCCGTACGTCTGGCCGTCCTCCGACCGCGAGGCGTGACCGCCCGCGGGGGTCCGGAGCCCGACTGCTCCGCCCCGGTCATCAGGGCGAGCGGCCCGCCGGCGTCGTCGGCGTCCACGGGGACGGGGCAACCGCCCGGGCCGCCGTCGATCACCCCCGGCGCCGGGCGGCGCGGGGCCGCCGCACCGCATGAAAATCCCTGGCCAGGGCACTGGAAGGGGGTGACGTCCGGCGTGCGAGGATCCACGGCCGACGGTGCGGGCAGGCGCACGGGAGTGCTGGCCAGGCTGGATGGCTACCAGCGACGGCATCGCTGGGCGGGCCTGCCGCTGGCCGTGATCTACAAGTTCTACGACGACCAGGCCGCCTACCTGGCCGCGCTGCTGACCTACTACGGCTTCCTGGCGCTGTTCCCGCTGCTGCTCCTCCTCGTGGCGGTGCTCAGCTCCGTCCTGAGCTCCAGTCCCGGTCTGCAACGCGCCGTGCTGAACTCGGCGCTGAGCGAGTTCCCGGTGATCGGGGACCAGATCGCCCACAACATCCACTCCTTCCACGGCAGCGCCGTCGCCGTGACGGTGGGCGTGGCGGGCAGCCTCTACGGGGCGCTCAACGTGGCGCAGGCCGCCCAGCTCGCCCTGAACAAGATCTTCGCCGTACCCCGGCACGCCCGCCCCGACCCGTTCCGCTCCCGGTGGAAGGGGCTGAAGTTCCTCGCCCTGCTCGCGATCGGCCTGTGCGTCACCACGGCCCTGTCGCTGGCCGCGGAGTCGGCGGCCGGCCTCTTCGGCGCCCGCCTCGCCGTGGGCGTGCGCGTCGTGGCCGGTGTCCTGGCCGTCCTGCTGAACGCGGCCCTGCTGGTGGCCAGTTACCACCTGCTGACCCACCGCCCGCTGCCGCTGCGCCAGGTCTACGGCGCGGCGCTGGGCGGCGCGTGCGCCTGGCAGGTGCTGCTGTGGGGCGGCACGTACTACGTCGACCACGTGCTGCGGGGCACGACGGCCACGTACGGCCTGTTCGGGATCGTGCTCGGCCTGCTGGCCTGGATCTACCTGGGCGCGCTGGTGTACCTGCTGTCCGCGGAGATCACCGCCGTGCGGTGCATGCGGCTGTGGCCGCGCAGCCTGCTCAGCCCGTTCACCGACCGGGTCCACCTCAGCCCGGGTGACCGGCGCGCCTACCGCACCTACGCGGCCACGGAGTCCTTCAAGGGCTTCGAGAAGATCACCGTGCACTTCGACCCGCCCCCGCACACCGTGGACGGCGAGAGACCCGACCAGGGGGACACGGGTCCCGGACGTCACTCCTCAGGAACACTCCCGGGCGGGCGCCGGTACGGGCCCACCGGGGCCCACGGCAGAGAAGGAGACCCCGTCATGGCCCAGCGGATCACCTGCCGGCGCGTCTATGAGGACGCCACCCCGCGGGACGGCACACGCGTCCTCGTCGACCGGGTGTGGCCGCGCGGCATGCGCAAGGAGGACGCCCACCTGGACGAGTGGCTGCGCGACGTCGCCCCGTCGACCGAACTGCGCCGCTGGTACGGCCACGAGCCGAGCCGCTTCGAGGAGTTCCGCCGCCGCTACCTCGCCGAACTGGGCGACGCCGGGCACCGGGAGGCGGCCCGCCGGCTGCGCGACCTCGCCGCCCACCAGCCGCTCACGCTGCTGACCGCCACGAAGGACCTGGACCACAGCCAGGCCGCCGTCCTGGCCGAGTGGCTGACCGGCGACGGGTCCAGCTGCGCCTGAGGACGGGTCCACCGGCGCCTGAGCGGGAAGGGGCGGAACTGGGGCAGGCCGACTGGACCGGTGCAGGTCCGGGTACCCGGACCGGCCGCCGCGCGGGAAGCCGTCCCGTCGGCCCGCGCCCAGCACGACGAGGAGCCGCCCATGCACAGCACCGCCCCCACGGCCGCGTCCCCGCACGAGCGGCGGCCGGCCGAGCGCCTGCGCGCGGCGGCCGCCGAGGTGTTCGGCTGGGAGTCGCTGCGCCCGGAGCAGCTCACGGCGATGGAGTGGGTCCTCGAGGGCCGGGACGCGCTGGTGGTCATGCCCACCGGCTCCGGCAAGTCGGCCGTCTACCAGGTGCCCGGGCTGCTGCTGTCCGGGCCGGTGGTGGTCGTCTCACCGCTGCTGGCCCTGCAGCGCGACCAGATCGCCGGGCTGCCCGGGGGCGGCCGGTCACCGGTCGCCGTCGCGGTCAACTCGGACCTCACCGCGGCCGAGGAGCGGGCCGCCTGGCGGGCCGTGACCGACGGAACGGCCCGCTTCCTCTACCTGGCGCCGGAGCAGCTGGCCAAGGACGAGTCCGTGGAGCGATTGGCCGAGGCCGGCCCGTCCCTGTTCGTGGTGGACGAGGCACAGTGCGTCTCCTCCTGGGGCCACGACTTCCGCCCCGACTACCTGCGCCTGGAGCAGGCGGTACGGCGCATGGGGCGGCCCCCGGTGCTGGCGCTGACGGCGACCGCGGCCCCGCCGGTGCGCAACGAGATCGCCGAACGGCTCGGCATGGACCGGCCGCGCGTCCTGGTCACCGGGTTCGACCGCCCCAACATCAGGCTCGAGGTCCACCGCCACCTCGACGAGGACACCCGGCGGCGCGTCGTGGTGGAGCGGGCCGCGGCCGAGCCGAAACCCGGTCTGGTCTACGCGGCGACCCGCAAGGACACCGAGCACTACGCCGCGGAGCTGGCCGCCCTCGGGTTCACGGCCGAGGCGTACCACGCGGGGCTGCGCGCCGCCGAGCGCACCCGGATCCACGAGGCGTTCCAGTCCGGCGCGGCGGACGTCGTCGTGGCCACCTCCGCGTTCGGCATGGGGATCGACAAGGAGGACGTACGGTACGTGCTGCACGCGGCGCTGCCCGGGTCGCTCGACGCCTACTACCAGGAGACCGGCCGTTGCGGCCGGGACGGCGGGGCCGCGCTCGCGGTGCTGCTCTACCGTCCCGAGGACACCGGGACGCAGACGTACTTCGCCGTCCGCACGGCGGGGCGGGACGCCTTGGCCGAGGTCGCCGGCGCCGTCCACGAGCACGGGGACGACCCAGCCGCCCTGGGCGAGCTGCGCGAGGAGACGGGCATGTCCCGCAACCGGGTCACCGCCGCCGTGAACCTGCTGGAGGAGGCGGGGACCGTCACCACGGACGAGGAGGGCGAGGTGCGCCCGGTCCCCGGCACCGCGCCCTCCACGGCGGTGCGGCGGGCGCAGCGCACGGCCGAGGCGCACCGCCGTACCGACCGGTCCCGCGTGGAGATGGCCCGCGCGTACGCCGAGACCACCGGCTGCCGGCGCCACTTCCTGCTCGGCTACTTCGGCGAGCCCTACGAGGCGCCGTGCGGCAACTGCGACACCTGCGACGCCCGGGCCGCCGAGGACGCCGCCGGGGGAGACGGCACCGTCACGAGCGGCGCGGGCGGCGCGGGCGGCGCGGCCGGACGGCCGGTTCATCCCGCCGCGGCCCGCTACCCCGTCGGCGCCCGGGTGCGGCACGGCCGGTGGGGCGAGGGCAGCGTGCTGAGCGAGGACGGCGACCGCATCACCGTCCTGTTCGACGAGGCCGGCTACCACACGCTGTCCCTGGAGGCGCTGGCCGGACGCGAGGACCTGCTCACCGTGCTGGACGGGGCGGGGGCGGGGGACGGGGAGGACCCGGCGCCCGCCTTGGACGGGGACTGAGAGGAGTCCACGGGTCCTCGGCGCGGCCGCGGTCGCACCCCGGGCCGGCTTGCAGCCGGTGCCGGGAGGCGTCGGGGCCGGTGTGGGCGTGGGAGGGGAGGTGGGCGCAGACCATACCTGCGCTTTTTCTGCCGTGGGGGCGTGACCCGGCCGCTGCGGGTACCCGGCCCGCCCGGGACGCGAGAAGTCCCGGGACGCGAGGTGATGAGGAGCGCCGAGATGGCTCCCGCGACGGATGGGACAGACGGAGCCCGAGAGACGAACCGGCCACGGGCAGCGGAGGAAAACGGGGCGTCCGAGGGGGCGCGCGTGACGAGGGCGGTCGCCCGGGGCCCGGGCCGGGGGCGGGGCAGGTCCGGCGTGCGGGCCGCCGGACGGTACGCCGGGGGCTTCGAACCCGACGACGAACCCGATCTGCTGGGGCAGTACCTGCGCCAGATCGCGGCCACCGAACTGCTGGACGCCGAGGGCGAGGTACGACTGGCCCGCCGTATCGAGGCCGGTGTCAGGGCCATGGAGGAGTTGGAGGAGCTGAAAGAGCTGGAAGAGGTGGGGGACCTGGAGGACCGGCAGGATCTGGAGGACCGGCAAGGCCTGGAAGGGCCGGGAGCCCCGGAGGACGCGGGGGGCGCGGGGGAGCGGGGCCGGCCAGGGGCGGGCGGCGGGGAGCCGCCGGCCGAGCGGCGGCGCCGGCTGGAGGCCGTCGTGCGCGACGGCCTGGCCGCCAAGGACCACATGGTCCGCGCCAACCTCCGGCTCGTGGTGGCCATGGCCAAGCGGCACGCCCACCGCGGGCTGCCGCTGCTCGACGTGATCCAGGAGGGGAATCTGGGCCTGATCAGGGCGGTGGAGAAGTTCGACCACACCAAGGGATTCAAGTTCTCCACCTATGCCACCTGGTGGATCCGGCAGGCCATCGAGCGGGGCCTGGCCACCCACGCCCGCGCGGTCCGGCTGCCGGTGCACGTGGTGGAACAGCTGCAGAAACTGGCCAAGGTCGAGCGCAAGCTGCACCTGCGTCTCGACCGCGAACCGACCGTCGAGGAGGTCGCCCGGGAAAGCGGCCTGGCCGCGGACAAGGTGAGCTGGCTGCGCCGGGTGGGCCGGCAGGTGGTCAGTCTGGACACCCCGGTGGACGACACGGGCGAGACGGTGGTGGGCGACCTGATCCCGGACACCGAGGTGCTGCAGGCGCCCGAGGTCGCCGAGTACCAGGCGCTCGCGGAGGAGCTGCGGGAGGCCGTGGACACCCTCGCGCCCCGCGAGGCCATGATCCTCAGCCTCCGCTACGGCCTGCACGACGGGCACGCGCGCACCCTGAAGGAGGTTGCGGAGCATGTGGGCCTGACCCGGGAGCGCGTGCGCCAGCTGGAGAAGCAGTCACTGGAGCGACTGCGCGAACAGGAGCCGGGGGAGCGCCTGCTGGCCTGGGCGGGCTGACACGGGTGTGCGCCCGGCGGAATCCGCCGGGCGCACACCCTCGCACCGTCGTGACCGGTCAGGCGCCGCGACCGCCGCGACCGCCCCGGCGGCCGTCACCAGCGGTACCAGCGGCCCTTCCGGCCCCCGCCGCCCGCCGGCCGCACGACGAAGCCGAGCAGCCACACCACGAGCACGACGAGCGCGATCCACCACAGGGCCTTGAGGGCGAACCCGGCGCCGAACAAGATCAGCGCGAGCAGCAGAACCAGCAGCAAAGGAACCATGGATATCAACCTCCGCTCCACCTGATGCCCGGCATTCGCAGGACAACGCCCCTGAATTCCCCGGTTTTGATGGTGTGGACGGGGGCAGACGGGGCCATCTCCCCACTCGGCGTGGCGTGCCGTGGAGGGTGGGCCGGGCGGGGAGGATGAGAGCCGGTTCCGGGCGGGGCGGGAGCCGGTACCGGGGCAAGGCGCTGACGAGACGGTTCGGAGACGGATGTGACGGTGCGTCGTATCGGCCTCGTGGTCCACGGAGGACGCGTACAGGCCGCGCAGGCCGCCGCGACGGTGCACGCCTGGAGCCGCGAGCACGGCGTGCACTGCACGGACATCGACGTGTGGCAGGACGGCGGGCGCCGCAGCGCCCGCGAGGAGGTGGCGGCGGCCGGCGACCCGGACCTGGTCGTCACCCTGGGCGGCGACGGCACCTTCCTGCGCGGCGCCCGGCTGGCCGCCGAGAACGACGCCCTCGTCCTCGGCGTCGACCTCGGCCGCGTCGGCTTCCTCACCGAGGTCGCCGCGGACGGGGTGCGCGCCGCGCTGGACGCGGTCCGGGAGGACCGCTCGACCGTGGAGAGCCGCATGATGCTCACCATGCGCGCCTCGCGCCGGCTGGAGATGCCGGCCGAGATCGGGGAACTGATGCGCTACGGCCGCGGCCCGCTGCTGCCGCCGCCGCGGGTGCGCACCGACTGCGAGGCCGGCGGGGAGTGGGGCGTCGCGCTGAACGTCACCGCCCTCAACGACGTCGTCCTCGAGAAACTGACCCGGGACCGGCAGGTGTCGGTCGGCGTCTACCTGGCCGGCCGGCTGCTGGCGTCCTACTCCGCCGACGCCCTGCTGGTCGCCACCCCGACCGGTTCGACGGCCTACAGCTTCGCCGCCGGCGGCCCGGTCGTCTCGCCCCGCACGGACGCGCTCGTCTTCACCCCCGTCGCCCCGCACATGGCGTTCAACCGCTCCGTGGTGGCCGCGCCCGACGAGCCGGTCGCCCTGCGGATCCTCGACCGCTCCGGCCAGGCCGCCGTCAGCATCGACGGCCAGCTGCGCGGAGTGCTGGACCCCGGCGACTGGATCGGCGTCTACGCGGCCCCGCGCCGGCTGCGCGCCGTCCGGATGGGACCCATGGACTTCTACGGCCGGCTGCGCGACCGCATGAACCTCACCGACGCCCCCGCCGCGGTGGCCGACGGGATGCCGGCCCCGCTGTGGCCCCACACCACCCCGCCGCCGGGAGACCTCGCGCACCTGGCCATGCCGTCCGCACCCCGGGGCGCCCCCGGACGGGCGTAGGGACGGGCGTGGCCCGGGCGCATCCGGGCGGGCGTGGGGACGGGCGTGGCCCGGCGCATCCGGGCCGGGCGCAGGGACGGGCGTCGCCCGGGCGCTGGCGCCCCTCGCCCGCGGTGGCCCACGAATTGCAGTGGGTGCGCGGTCCGGCGAATCTTGAAGCGGACCGCTCGCCCGCCGCACGGTGTTCCGCGGTTGACCGATCGACCGGTTGACCGGTGCGGGCCGGGGCACTCGGCGGTGACCAACCGGCGGACAGCGACTCCCGGAGGCTCGCGTGGCAGTGCGTCACCGTCTGATCAGGACCAGTCCGGAGGAGGTGTGGACCGTTCTCGCGGACGGCACCCGGTACGCCGAATGGGTGGTCGGCACCAGCGCCTCGCGCCCCGTGCGCGGGCAGTGGCCCGAGGTCGACTCGGCCATCGCCTACCAGATCCGGCTGGGACCCGTCAGCCTCACCAACGAGACCGTGGTACGCCGCTGCGAGGAGGGCTCCGCCCTGGAACTCGAGGCGCACGCGGGATTCCTCGGCACCGCGCGCATCGCCATCGAGTTGCGCCCGTGGGGCAGGGAACACTGCCTGGTGATCGTGGACGAGCACCCCTTGCGGGGCGCCGGCGGCATGGTGCACAACGTGGGCGTCGAGGCGCTGATCCAGATCCGGCACCGGGCCATGCTCGCCCGGCTCGCCAAGGTCTGCGAAGAGCAGGGCAGGCGGGACGGGGCCGAGGCGGCCCGCCACGAGCGGCACATCGCGGATCCGGCCGGCCGGCCCGCCGCCGGACTGCGGGAGCCGGGAGGCGGCCGTGCCTGACGCCGTGGTGATCGGGTCCGGCCCCAACGGACTGGTGGCCGCGAACGTCCTCGCCGACGCGGGCTGGAGCGTGCACGTCCTGGAGGAGCAGCCCGAACCCGGTGGCGCGGTGCGCCACGACCGGGGCGTGGACCCCGAGTTCGTCAGCGACCTCTTCAGCTCCTTCTACCCCCTCGCCGCCGCCTCCCCGATCCTGGCCGGACTGCGTCTGCAGGACCACGGGCTGCGCTGGAGCCACGCACCGCACGTGCTCGCCCATCCGCTGACCGACGGCAGGTGCGCGGTCCTCGACCGCCGGCTCGACACCACCGCCCGGTCGCTCGACGCCTTCGCCGCCGGCGACGGCGACGCCTGGCGCCATCTGCACGAGATCTGGGACCGGCTCGGCCACGACCTGCTGTCCGCCCTCTTCACGCCCTTCCCGCCGGTCGTGGCCGGCGCCAGGCTCGCCGCCCGGCTGCGGGGCACGGGCGGCCTGCGCATGGCCCGCACCCTGGTGCTGCCGGTGCGCCGCCTGGGGGAGGAGGAGTTCCGCGGCGAGGGCGGCCGGCTCCTGCTGGCCGGCAACGCCCTGCACGCGGACCTCGCCCCCGAGGCGGCGGGCAGCGGCGGCTTCGGCTGGCTGATGTCCATGCTCGGACAGTCCCACGGCTTCCCCGTCCCGGTCGGCGGCTCAGGCAGCCTCACCGCCGCCCTCGTCCGGCGGCTGAGCGCCCGCGGCGGCATCCTGCGCTGCGGGGAGCGGGTGGAGCGCGTCGTCGTGCGCGACGGGCGCGCCGTCGGCGTCCGCACGGCGGGCGGCGCGACGGTGTCCGCCCGGCGCGCCGTCCTCGCGGACGTGTCCGTGCCCGCCCTGTACGGCGAGCTCGTCGAGCCCGAGCACCTGCCCGCCCAGCTGATGGACGACCTGCGCCGCTTCCAGTGGGACTTCGCCACCTTCAAGGTCGACTGGGCGCTGGACTCCCCGGTGCCCTGGCGGACCGAGCAGGCCGCGGGGGCGGGCACCGTGCACCTGGCCGACGGGATGGACGAACTCACCCGGTTCGCCGCGCAGATCGCCATGCGGCAGGTCCCCGACCGGCCGTTCGCACTGTTCGGGCAGATGACCACCGCGGACGCCACCCGCTCGCCCCGGGGCACCGAGTCGGCCTGGGCCTACACCCACCTGCCGCGCGAGATCACGGGCGACGCGGGGGACGAGGGGCTGACCGGCGCCTGGGACACCAAGGAGCAGGAGATCATGGCCGACCGGGTCGAGCGGCAGGTCGAACGGTTCGCGCCGGGCTTCCGCGCCACCGTCCGTTCCCGGCGGATCCTCGCGCCGCCCACCCTGCAGTCCCTGAACCGCAATCTCGACGCCGGCGCCATCAACGGCGGCACCACGGCCCTCCACCAGGAACTCTTCTTCCGCCCGCTGCCCGGCACCGGGCGCCCGGAGACGCCCGTGTCCGGGCTCTTCCTCGCCTCCGCCGGCGCCCACCCCGGCGGCGGGGTGCACGGAGCGCCGGGCGCCAACGCGGCCCGCGCCGCGCTGCGCCGCCGGCTGCCCCCGGGACTGCACGCGGTCCAGCGGCTGCTGGGACGGCGCGACCGCCTGGGCCGGAAGGCCTCCCCGGCCCGCTGACCGCCCGCTGACCGCCCGGCGCCCACCGGGCGCGACGGCGGGCCGCGAGCCGGGAACGGAAGGACCGCCGCCCGCGGCACAGGCGCCGCGGCCCCGGAGCGGAGAGGGACGCGGCCCGGAGCGAAGGGACGACGCCCGTGCGCGGACGTGAACCGGGGGACGGCCCACTGCGAGGCCGCACCGTCGTGGTGACGGGAGCCGCGCGCGGGCTGGGCGCCGCACTGGCGGCGGACCTCGCCCGGCGCGGCGCCCGGCTGGCGCTGCTGGGCCACGAGCACCCCCGGCTCGAGGCGCTGGCGGCCTCCCTGCCCGTCCCCGCCCTGGCCCTGGAGGCCGATGTCACCGAGCCCGACCAACTGCAGCGGGCGGCCGACGAGATCCGCGCACGCCTGGGCCGTCCGTCCGCCGTCGTCGCCAACGCGGGGGTCGCCGAGGCGGGCCCGTTCGCCGCGACCGACCACGCCACCTTCAGCCGGGTGGTCGAGGTCAACCTGACCGGCAGCGCCCTCACCGCGCGTGTCTTCCTCCCCGACCTGCTGAGCACGGCCGGCTACTTCCTCTGCGTCGGCTCCCTCGCCTCCCTGGCAGCCGCCCCCTTGATGAGCGCCTACTCCGCCTCCAAGGCGGGCGCCGAGGCCTTCGCCCACGCCCTGCGCGCCGAGGTCGCGCACCGGGGGGTGGCCGTCGGCGTCGCCTACGCCAACTGGATCGACACCGACATGATCCGCGACGGCCGGCGGTACACGTCCCTGCGCGAGCTGCGCGCCGCACTGCCGCCGCCCGGCCGCCCGATCCGCGGTCCGGAGCAGGTCGCCGCCCGCCTCGGGGACGCCGTGGAACGGCGCAGCACCGCCGTGTACGTACCCCGGTGGCTGCGCCTGGTGCAGGCGGGCCGCGCCGCCGTGCCGGCGGTGGTGACGCGCCGTGCCCGCCGCCTGCTGCCACGCCTGGAGGCGGGCGGCCCCCTCGCTCCCTCGGGCCTGCTCGGCGCGGGCGGCCGGGCCGACGAACGCGGCCACGCGCCCCACCCGGAGCCGCCGGCGTCCGGCAGCGACGTCTGACCGGCCGTCCCCGGCTGTCCCCGGCTGTGCCTGGCTGTCCCCGGCTGTGCCTGGCTGTCCCCGGCTGTGCCTGGCCGTGCCCGGCCGTCGTCGCTGTGCCCGGCTGTGTCTGGCCGTCCCTGGCCGTGCCCGGCCGTCCCTGGCCGTGCCTTGCCGTGCCTTGCCGTCCTCGCTGTGCCCGGCGGCCCCCGGCTGTGCCTGGCCGTGCCCGGCCGTCCTCGCCGTCCCCGCTGTGCCCGGCCGGCCGTGCCCTCCACGGCCCGGGGCGGGCACCCGGCGGCACCGCGGGACGTGTGCCTGGTGGCGCGGCGCCCGCCGGGGCTGTTCGGCGGAGCTGTCCTGCGGAGCCGCTCCGCGGAGCCGCTCCGCGGGGCGGCCCGGCGCGGCGGTGACCGTTCCGCGCGGCCCGGCCGTCCGGCCCGGCGGTGGTCGGCTGGGCCCCGGGCACCCGGCCCGGCCCTGGGTACCTGGCCCGGCCCGGTGACCGGGGAGCATGCCCGCACCGGAGGGGGTCTCAGTCGTCGGTTTCGTCGGCGAGGCGGCAGGCGGCGAGGGCGGCGATGTCGTCGTCGAGGTGGCCGCCGCTGTAGGCGAGGAGGTCCGCGTGCAGCCGGTCGAGCAGCTCGCGCGGCTGCAGCGGGGCGGTCCACGACCGCACGCGGTCGACGAGCGGATAGAACTCCCCGGCGGCGTCCCGCGTCTCGGTGACGCCGTCGGTGTACAGCAGCAGCAGGTCCCCGGGGCAGAAGGGCACCACGTCCACCCGGTAGCCGTCCCCGGCGAGCGCGAACAGGTTGATGGGCGGCGCGGGATCGCTCGCGTGCAGCTCACGGCACTGCCCGCCGCCGACGAGCAGCGGCGGCGGATGACCGCAGTTGACGATGCGGACCACCTCCTCGTGGTCGGGGACCTCCGCGAACACCGCGGTGACGAACCGCTCCGCGGCCTCGCTGCCGGGCAGCTCCGCGGCATGCCGGCTCATGCTGCGCTCCAAGCGGCGGGCCAGGCCGCTCAGCTCCGGCTCGTCGTGGGCGGCCTCCCGGAAGGCGCCCAGCATCGTCGCGGCGGTCTCCACGGCGACCAGGCCCTTGCCCCGGACGTCGCCGACGAGCAGCCGTACCCCGTACGCCGTGGGCACCGCCTCGTACAGGTCGCCGCCGATGCGCGCCTCCGCCGCCGCGGAGAGGTAGAGGGTGTCCAGGGAGATCCGGCCGAGCCGGCCGGGCGTCGGCCGCAGCAGCACGCGCTGCGCGGTCTCCGCCACCGACCGCACCGTGGCCAGCGCGCGCTCGCGGCGGATCCGGTGCACCGCGAGGAGGGTGCCCAGCACGCCCACCAGGCTGGTGCAGAAGTAGTTGGCGACGTAGTGGCGGTCCCACAGGTAGCCCACGGACCGGCCCGCACAGCAAGGGGTGCCCGCCAGCACCCCCTCGAACGCCAGGGCGAACACGGCGACGGCGGCGACCACGGCCGGCCCGTGGGCGTAGGCGGCGATCAGCGGCAGGGCGATGAGCAGGAAGCTCACCGGCCACTCCACCGGCGTGATGGGCTCGATGGCCAGCACCATCGCCACGTAGAAGGCGGGCAGCCAGCGCAGCCACAGCGGCGGTGCCGGCACCTCTGGCGGCTGCCCGGCGCGCCCGGCGCCCGCGGCGCCCGTACGGCGGTTTCCTTCCCGGCCGTTGCCCGGTCGGCTCACCGCTCGCCCCGGCGGCCACGGCCGGCGGCCCGCGGCGGGGGCGGGGAGGCGGAGCGCGCGGGGGCGCGTTCCGGCCTCGTACGGCGGTCGTGGCGGAAAGCGGCAGGCGGCCTGTTCACAGGAACTCCCGGCGGACTTGATCAAGACACCAGCGTGCTGCCGCGCACCGCCCCGCCCTGACCATTGCTCCACGCACGGGCATGTCAGGAACGGGCCGGCCGGTGAGGCGGGCGATCCGGGGCAGACGGACCGCGTGATCTTGACAGCCGACCGGAAGGGCCACCCACCGCCGTGACCACGCCTGCACGCCGTCTCCGTGCCATCGGGCGCCGGAGCGGCCGGCGCGCGTTCGACCTGCGTGCCACCACAGTCTTCTTCGCCCTGCTCGCCCTGCTGTTCGTGGCGCTGGGCCTCACCGCCCGCGCGGCGGCGGCCGCCGCGGAACGGCGTCCGGCCTGGACGGCCTTCCTGTGCCTGGTCGCCGCGGCCACCGCCCTCACTGTACGGCGCGGACGCCGCCGTCACTCGGCGAGGAAGGCCGCCCGCCGGGCGGCCGCGGCACTGCAGGAGGCGACCCGGACCGCGCTGGACGCCCTGGAGACCGAGTGCGCTCCCGGGCCCGGGGCGCCGCAGGCCGGCCCGGCGGCTCCCGGGGCGGACCCGTGGGAGGCGGGCCCCGCGACCGCGGGCGCCCCGGAGGCCGGCCCCGTCGACCACGAGGCGCTGAGCCCGGAGGAGTTCGAGCAGGCGGTGGCCGCGCTGTGCGAACGCGACGGGTGCGCGCGGGTGGAGGTCGTCGGCGGGGCCGGGGACCTCGGCGCCGATGTGCTGGCCGAGACCCCGGACGGACGGCGCCTGGTCGTCCAGTGCAAGCGCTACCTCGGCACCCACCGGGTCGGCTCGGAGGAACTGCAGCGCTTCGGCGGCACCTGCTACACCGTCCACGGCGCCGACGTCGCGATCCTGGTCACGACCGGCGATGTCACCGCTCCGGCGGCGGAGTACGCCGAGCGGTGCGGGATCGTCTGCGTGGACGGGCCGGCCCTGCGCGCGTGGAGCGAGGGCTCGGCCTCGCCGCCCTGGCTCGCCGTGCCCGCCGACGGGCCGCCGCGGGAGTGCGCCGGGCAGTAGAGGCAGGGGACGGCGGACGGACGGGAGGGGACGGCGGACGGACGGGCCGGAAGGCGGACGGGCGGCGCGGAACCGCTCCGCCCGGACACAGCCGGGCCGCGCCGGGGACGCGTCCGCGCCGGCGCATGAGAAAGCCCCGGCTGGACGGGGGGTTCCAGCCGGGGCCGATCGGTGGTGGCCTGCGGAGGGCGGTCGCCTCGCGGCGATGGGCTCCATGGGGCTTCAGCCGAACGATCGTCCCCATGGGCGGAAGGTGAGGCCCGGGGACACTGTCCCCTCCGCGGCCACGTAAAGGTGAACGGTCAACCATCACCCGTTGTTCCGCGCGGACGCACCGGACGGCTGTGAGCCGTGGCACACACCGGCGGGCACGGGCACGGGCACGGGCACGGGCATGGGTGCGGGCATGGGTGCGGGTGCGGGCATGGGCGCTGGCGCGGCGGGCCGGCCGCCGTGTGTCATGCGGCCCCCTCGCCCGCCGTCGCCGCGGTCGCCCGGAGCGCGTGGTCGATGAAGTGCCGGGGCGCCGGCGGCAGCACCCGGCCGGTCTGCCAGGCGATCCCGATGTCACGGGCGCCGTGCACATCGGTGAGCTCCAGATACCGGATCGGGAAGTCCTCGGTGGCCGCCGTGTCCGGGGAGGCGGGGATCAGGGAGACGCCGAGGCCCGCCGCGACCAGACCGCGCAGGGTGTGCACCTCCTCGCCCTCGAACCCCACGTGCGGGGTGAAGCCGGCCTGGTGGCACAGGGTCTCGGTGACGCTGCGCAGCCCGTAGCCGGGCTTGAGCAGGATGAACGGCTCCTCGGCGACCTCGGCCAGCCGTACCCGGCCGCGTCCGGCCAGACGGTGCTGGGTGGGCACGGCGAGCCACAGCGGCTCGACCAGGAGCCGCCGCCAGGTGATCAGCGGATGGCCGGGGTCGCCGCTGGTGATCATGAGGTCCGCGGTGGCGTCGAGGAGGTGCTGGACCAGGCCGTTCTCCCCGTGCTGGTGCAGCTCGAAGCGGACCTGCGGATGGGTCCGGCGGAACCCGGTGACGAGTTCGGGCACCAGCCAGGTGCCCAGGGTGTGCAGGAACGCCAGGGACACCAGGCCCGCGTCGGGGTCGACCACCTCGGCCACCGCGCGGCGGCCCCGGTCGTAGCTGTCGAGGGCGGCGTCGACGTACTCCTTGAACACCCGCCCGGCCGGGGTCGGGCGCAGCAGCCGGCCGACGCGCTGGAAGAGGTCGGCGCCGACCTCTTCCTCCAGGCGGTGCAGCGCCCGTGACAGGGCGGGCTGGGTGATCCGGGCCTCGGCGGCCGCCTCGGTGACCGTCAGGCCGTCGGCCACCGCCTGGAAGGAGCGCAGTACCTGGAGATCCATCGCACTCATTCTCCCACCGCATGCAGGAGGGCGGTGCGAGGCGCCGGACGCATGGGAGCGGTCCCGGCGGCGGTCACGTTCCGCGCGCTCACCGCGTCGCAGAGCCGTTCCGCCACGCGGACGGCCTCCTCCCAGTCGGGGAGCCGGCGGCCGGGCCGCCCCGGTTCGGCCCGGGCGTGGGCGGCGGCCCGCCGTGCCTCGGCGAGCCGGTGGTAGGCGGCCCGGCGCAGCGCGTGCCGCTCGGCGGGCGCGGCCCCGGGGCCCAGGTCCCGGTACCGCAGGGCGGCCGCCACGGCGGCCTCGGTCTGCGCGGTGGCCCGGCCGGCCGCGGAGTCCGGCCACAGGGCGAAGTGGGCGACGAGGACGATGGCGGCCGCCAGCGCGGTGTCGAGGATGCGCTCCGCGTAGAGCGGCCGGTGGTCGCCCAGCATGCCGAGGAGCACGAACACCACGGCCGTCAGGCCCGTCGTGGCGACCCCGTAGTGGTGGCGCACGCCCACGGCCATCAGCGCGCCGAAGGCGGCGACGACGCCGATGAGGGCGTAGGTGTCGGTCGTCAGCAGGGCCACGGCCCCGATGGCGGCCACCCCCGCGACGGTGCCGGCGCAGCGGTGCAGGGCCCGCGTCAGGACCGGGCCGAAGTCGGGCTTGTAGACGAAGGCCACGGTCATCGGCAGCCAGTACCCGCGCGGACCGTGCAGCAGTACGGCGCAGAGCTGGGCCGCCAGCACGCAGGCGGCCAGCAGCACGGTGTAGCGCACATGGGCCGCCCGCCCGTGCCACCGCCGCTCGGGCAGCGGGGGCGCGGGCTCGTGGTCGCCCGCGACATCGCTCGTCGCGCACAGCCGGGCCAGTGCCCGCAGGCCCGGCGAACCGGCGTCGGCGAGCGCGAGCAGCCCGTCCCGGTCGGGGACACCGCTCGCGCCGCCGGGGGTGAGGGGGGTCCCGGGGGCGCCGTGCGCTCCCGGCGCGCCGAGGGCCTGGGAGGCGGCTCCCGGAGCGCCACGGGTTCCCGAGGCGCTGCGGGTTCCCGAGGCGTCCGAGGCGCTGCGGGTTACCGAGGCGGCGGGTGCGCCGGGTGTGCCCGGTGCGGCGGGTGCGGTGTTGGTGCGCGGTGCGCCCGACGCGGCCGGCAGCAGGCGCGCGGCCATCGCCAGCGGTACGTCCGTCACGGACCGGGGGAGCGGGCGGCCCTCCCACACCAGCGCCGAGGTCACCTCGCCGAGCCGGACCGCCGTGTGGAAGGCGCCGAGCAGCGCGCCGAGCCCGGTGTCCGGCCGTCCGCGGCGGCCCAGGTGACGACCCATGACCCGGTGGGCGTGGTCCAGGGCGTCGGTCAGCCGCCGGCGAGCGGCCGCGGCCGCGGGGGTGCCCGCCGCCGACAGCGCCTCGGAGGCCGCCCGGTACACGGCGCCGACGGCGGTCCGCTCGATGTGGTGCCGCCGCCACGGCCAGGGCGCGGCGGACAGGACGACGACGAGGCCGACCCCGGCCAGCAGCGCGAGCGGCGCCTGCCACCAGGGGCCCGGCACGGGGATGCCGCCGCCGATGGTGACGCCGAGCAGGAGGTGCATGCCGGACACCGACCACAGGCGGCCCCGCAGGCCCACGGCGCCCGCCAGGGCGGCGGCGACGACCAGGCAGACCGTCACCGCCGCGGGGTGACCGGAGCGCAGCGCCAGCTCACCGGCCAGCAGGCCGGTGGCGGCGGCCAGGCCCATGCAGCCCAGCCGGCGCACCCGCAGCCGGTACGGGTCCGGGCCGTCCTGGCCGACGCCCCACAGGGCGCCGATGCCGGCGATCACGGCTGGGATCACCTGCCCCGTCCACACCCCGACGAGCAGCGGCAGGGCGAGAGCGACGGCGCCCCGCGCGGGGGCCGCCGCGGCGGCCGCCACCGCCTTGTGCCGCGTCTTCATGAGGGGTCGACTCCTTCGAGGCCGGAAAACCGATGCCCCTCCAGGGTCGGCCACGCCGAACGCATGCGTCCAATGCCGGTTCGCTGTGACACCCATGCCTGTACGTCATGGAAGGACCCATGGCAGCCCTCAAAGGACCCATGGCAGCCCTCAAAGGACCCATGGCAGTCCTCAAAGGACCCATGGCAGTCCTCAAAGGACGCGTGGAAGCGCTCAATGGGAGCGCCCATGGAAGGGCTCAATGGGAGCGCCCACGGGGCCTACCTCATGGACGGCCTGGCCGCCAGCAGGGCGCCCAGCACCAGGAAGCCGGCGTCCCACCAGGCCTGGTACGGCCCCGCGTGCACATGGCGGAAACGGCCCGCGCGTCCTGTGGCCGGAACCGGCTGCCGGCCGGGCCGGCCGCGCCCCCTGTGTCTGTCCGTGTCCTGTCATCACCCCTACACTGACCCATCGCCGACATACGGGCATTGGCCATGGATACGGGCATTGGCCATGAATACAGACATTCATCTTGCATGCGGGCATTGGTCATGGGGGGAGCCGACATGTCCGCAGACGCGTACGGCACGGCGCACGGGTCCGGCACACCGCCCACACCGCCCAAGCCGCCCGGCCCGCCGGCCCCGCCGCCCCGGACGGGCTCCGCGCGCTCGCGGTGGCCCTGCTCAACCTCACCGGCCTCGGCCTCGGCCTCGGGTACGCCCTGCTGCGCCGCTGGGTCCCGGCGGCCGTCTGCTGCGCCGCGACGGCGGTTCTGCTGCTGGTGGCGCTGCCGGCCGACCCCGACGGCGTCCCGGCCGGCGTGCTCGCCGCCTACGCCGCCCTCCTGGGCGCCGCCGCCGTGCACGGCGCGCTCACCGGTCTGCGCGGACCGCTGGTGTGGCCGGGGCGCTCCCCGCTCGCCGTCCTGCTGGGGGTGCTGCTGGCTGACGGCTTACGGCGTGCCGCTTACGGCTTACGGGTTACCGATTACGGCGCCGGGCGCACCGCCCGTCACCGGTGCGCCCGGTCGGTCCCCCGTCCGTGGGACGGGCCGGTGACCCGCGCGCGCGGGGGCGGCGGGTCTGCCAGCC
Organism: Streptomyces sp. NPDC004065; assembly: GCF_044903565.1. Taxonomy (NCBI): domain Bacteria; kingdom Bacillati; phylum Actinomycetota; class Actinomycetes; order Kitasatosporales; family Streptomycetaceae; genus Streptomyces; species Streptomyces sp. NPDC004065. The sequence goes on from NZ_JBJDQT010000046.1 coordinate 19,676, forward strand.
TTCCGGTGCCGGGCACGTCGGCCCGGCGTCACGAGGAGGTGGGCGTTGTCGGGTCATCTGGGACGAGCCGGGGGCCGGCAGGTGGTGGCGGTGCTGGCGCTGGGAGGCGGCCTGCTGCTGGGTCCGGCCCTTTCGGCCCAGGCGCACGAGGACCACGCCGCGGGCCCGGCCGACACCGGCGGACCGGCACCCACCGCGCCCGACACGGCGCAGGGCCTCGACACGGCCCGGGGCCTCGGCGGGGCGCACGCCCTGGTCCCCGTCCCGCCGCCGGGGCGCGACGACCGCCACGACGGCCGGCACAGGAGCGGACTCGCCGGCGCCGCGCGGGAGAGGACGGCCGCACCGGGCCCGGGCCGGGGCGGCCCGCAGCTCAGGGGCGCGGGATGAGACGGTCCGGGTCGCCCTCCAGCGGCACCGGGGTCAGCGTGCCGTCGACGAGGTGCCCGTCGGACAGGCACACCCCGGCCGCCCCGGGTCACGACGCGCCCCGGCCGCCCCGGGTGACGGGGCGGCCGGGGCGGGGTTCGCCGTGCGGCGCGGGTGACCGGGTCACCGGCCCGGGCCGGCGTCCTCGGGGCGGATACGGCCGCGCCAGGCCCCCGACTCGCCTCCGCGCTCCTCGATGAACTTCTTGAAGCGCTTCATGTCCCCCTTCACACGCCGGTCGATGACGCCCAGCATGTCCCCGGCCTTCTCCGCGGCCCCACTGGGCTCGACGTCCATCACGAGCTCCACCCGGGTGTGCGTGTCGTCCACCCGCTCGAAGCGGACACTGCCCTTCTGCCGGATGTCGCCGGTGGTGCTGCGCCAGGTGATGCGCTCGTCCGGCAACTGGTCGACGATCTCGGTGTCGAACTCCCGCTTGACGCCACCGATCTTGGTGGTCCAGTGGTTGTGCCGGTCGTCGAGCTGCCTGACCTCTTCGACGCCTTCCATGAAGTTCGGGAAGTCCTCGAACTGCGTCCACTGGTCGTAGGCGGTGTGAACGGGGACCTCGACCTCGACCGTTTCCTTGACCTTGCTCATCGCGCCTCCGAATGCGCTCGTCGACTGTGGCGGGCGCCGGCCCGTCACGCGGATACCGGCAGGTGGGCACGAGTACCCGCACACGGCCGGTTCCCACCCGGCTCCTCGCGCCGGGCGCGCGGCCCGGTCGCCACGCGGGACGGCACGGCAGGCGGCGGCGGGGGACCTGGGCTATGCTCGATCTTGAGCAGGACGCCGCAACTCGCGGCGCCCCGCCGTGCGTTGGTGGTCCAAGGAAAGACGCCCCGCTTCCTGCGGGGAGATGCAGGTGCAAGGCCTGCCCGACGCTCGACGACGACGGACCCCGCCCCGGAAGGGACGGGGTCCGTCGTGTTCCGCCGCCTGGACGTTGCGCCGCCCGGACGGTCAGAGGTTTCCGGTGCGGGCCTGCCGCCACAGGTCGACGCCGCCGTCGGTGGCGTACTTGTCGATCTCGGCGAGCTCCTCGGCGGTGAAGTCCGCGTTCCGCAGCGCGGCCACGTTCTGCTCCAGCTGCGCCACCCGGGAGGCGCCGATGACGAGCGAGGTGACGCGCTCGTCGCGCAGCGCCCAGGCGAGCGCCATCTGGGCCAGCGTCTGACCGCGGCGGGCCGCGATGCCGTTCAGGGCGCGCAGCCGGGTCAGCATGTCCTCGGTCAGCCAGCCGGAGTCGAACGAGGTGCCGCGCGCCGCGCGGGAGTCCCGCGGGACGCCCTCCAGGTAGCGGTCGGTCAGCAGCCCCTGGGCCAGGGCGGTGAAACCGATGACCCCGAAGCCCTCCTCCTCTGCGGCCTCCAGCAGCCCCTCGGTCTCGATCCAGCGGTTGACCATGCTGTAGGAGGGCTGGTGGATCAGCAGCGGGGTGCCCAGTTCGCGCAGGATCGCGGCGGCCTGCCGGGTGCGCTCGGCGTCGTAGGAGGAGATGCCCACGTACAGGGCCTTGCCCTGGCGGACGGCGGTGTCCAGGGCGCCCATCGTCTCCTCGAGCGGGGTGCTCGCGTCGAGCCGGTGGGAGTAGAAGATGTCGACGTACTCCAGGCCCATCCGCTTCAGCGACTGGTCCAGCGACGCCAGCAGGTACTTGCGGGAGCCGCCGCCCTGGCCGTAGGGGCCGGGCCACATGTCCCAGCCGGCCTTGGTGGAGATCACCAGCTCGTCCCGGTACGGCGCGAGGTCCTGCCGCATCAGACGGCCGAAGTTGATCTCCGCGGAGCCGTAGGGCGGGCCGTAGTTGTTCGCCAGGTCGTGGTGGGTGATGCCGAGGTCGAACGCGCGCAGGGCGATCTCGCGCTGCGTCTCGAAGGGACGGTCGTCGCCGAAGTTGTGCCAGTAGCCGAGCGACAGGACGGGCAGATCGAGCCCGGAACGGCCGGTGCGCCGGTAGCGCATGGTGCCGTCGTAGCGCTCGGGGTCCGCGACGTAGGTCATCGGGAAGTACTCCGGGTGGTGCGGTACGGGGGGTTCCGCCGGAAGCGGCGGGACCTCCCCACCTTGCTCCTCGGTGATCCGGAAGTCCAACCACCGGTTTCCATGGGATTCAGCGACGCGGCTTCTGAATACGCGGCCCGCCTCGCGCGTACGGGGCCCGGCGCGTACGGGGCTCGGCGCGTAGGAGCCCGGACGGCGTGCCCGCTGTCCCGTCATGCGACCGGAAAGGTTCACCGGTTCGCTCCGGCCGCGGCACTAGCATGGGGCGATCGGCAACCTCGCGGCGGGGGAGGCTCGGCATGCGGTGGTCCGGCGGCGGGCGCCCGCCGCGCCCGTACGGCGCCGCGGCCGTGGTGCTGCTGCTCGTCGCGGGCGCCCTGCTGTACGCCGTGCACGCCCCGGGCGGCACCGGCGCGGCGGCGGACGGGCCGCAGCGCACCGTTGTGGAGGTGTCCAGGAGCCGCTGCGGCCGCGGCTGGGACCACCCGGCGGCCGGCCTGCAGGTGTTCGCACTGCACAACACCTCCGACCGAGCGGCCGAGGTGTACCTGGAGGACCCGCGCAGCCGGGCCGTGTTCGGGGAGGCCGAGGGCATCGCCCCGGGAACGACGCGGTCGCTGACCGTACGGCTGGGCAGGGGCGTGTACGCCTTCCGGTGCGTGCCGGAGGACGCCGACGCGGTCACCGGTCCCGTCGTCCGCGTCGGCGGGGGCACGAGCGGCCCGGCCGCGGTGCCGGTCGGCGAGCCCGACCTGATCCCTCCGGCGATCTCCTACCAGAAGTGGGTGGCCCGCGGCCTGGACGAACTGGTGCGGCTGACCGGGCGGCTGCGCTCCGCCGTCGACCGCGGCGACCTCGCCGGGGCGCGTGCCGCGTGGCTGCCGGCGCATCTGCGCTACGCGCGGCTCGGCGGCGCGTACGACGCCTTCGGCGACGCCGGCGGACGGATCGACGGCACCGACGCCGGCCTGCCCCGAGGCGTCCACGACCCCTCCTTCACCGGCTTCCACCGCGTCGAGTACGGGCTGTGGCACGGCGAGCCCGCCCGCACGCTGCGCGCCCCGGCGGCGCGCCTCGCCGAGGACGTGACCGCGCTGCGCGACGCGTGGGCGCGGACCCGCATGGACCCGGCCGGGCTCGGACTGCGGGCCCACGAGATCCTGGAGGACACCGTGCGGTCCGAGCTGACCGGACGCACCGACTACGGCAGCGGCACCACTGTGGCCACCGCCCGCGCGCACCTCGACGGCACCCGGGCCGTCCTGTCCCGGCTGCGTCCACTGCTCGCCACCCGGTACCCCGGTCTGCCCGCGCTGGACCGGAGGCTGGACCGCGCCCAGGCCCTCCTGGACGGCTCCCGCCGCGGCGGGCACTGGACCCCGCTCGACCGCCTCGGCCGCAGCCGGCGGGAGAGGATCGACGCGGCCCTGGGCGACCTGCTGGAACGGCTGGCCTCGGTGGCCACCCTGTGCGACCCGCGGCGGACGGCGTGAGCCCGCACCCCCGCCCGCCCCGCGCGGACACCCCGGGCGGCGACGGCGGGACGGCCCGGCGGTCCGGGCGGATGGCGGCGGTGGACGGGACGGGCGGCGACGCCGGGACGGCCGGGCGGTCCGGGCGGACGGCGGTGGAGGGGGCGGGGCGGAAGACGGTGGGGGCGGTGGACGGGGCGGGCGGCGAGGGTGGGACGGCCGGGAGCCGGCGGCGCCGGGGCGCGGCGCAAGGCGGCGACGAGGGCGTGCGGGCCGACCCGGCGGCGGCGCCCCCCGGCGGGACGGGGCGGTCCGGTGCCGCCCACGGCGGCGCCGACACGCCCCGGCACGCCGGGGGAGTGGGGCGGCGCGGCTTTCTGCGCGGGGCCGCCCTCACGGGCGCCGGGCTCGCCACGGCCGCGGTGACCACCGCGGACACGGTGCCCGGCGCGGACGCGCCGCACGCCGCGCAGGGCGCGCACGGCGCGGGCACGGCCGGCCCGTACGGCCCGTACGGCGCCGCCGGTCCGCGCGGTGACGGGACCTGGGGAGCGGGCGCCGTACCGTTCCACGGGCCGCGCCAGTGGTCGGTGCTCGCGCCTCCGCGCCGGGTGAGCGCGTTCGCCGCCTTCGACGTCACCGCGGAGAACCGCGCCGAACTGACCGACCTCCTGCGCACCCTCACCGGCCGCGCCCGCTTCCTCACCTCCGGCGGCATCCCGCGGCCGGTGGGCATCACCGGCCCGCCGCCCGACTCCGGCGTCCTCGGCGGCCGGGTGCCCTCCGGCGCGCTGGCCGTGACGGTCGCGGTCGGCGCCGCGCTGTTCGACGACCGCTTCGGGATGGGCGCGCTGCGCCCGCGCCGGCTCACCACCATGCCGTCCTTCCCCGACGACGACCTGAGACCCGCCTGGTGCCACGGCGATCTGAGCCTGCACCTGCACGCCGACGAACCGGACACGGTCCTGCACGCGCTGCGCGACATCGCCCGGCACACGCGCGGCGGACTGCGGATCCGCTGGCGCCTGGACGGGTTCACCAGCCCGCCGCGGCCCACCGGCACCCCGCGCAACCTGCTGGGCTTCAAGGACGGCACCGCCAACCCGGACGCCGCGGACACCCGCGCGATGGACCGCCTGGTGTGGGTGGGCGGCGACAGCGGCGAGCCGGCCTGGGCGGCGGGCGGCACCTACCAGGTGGTCCGGCTGATCCGGATGCTGGTCGAGTTCTGGGACCGGGTCTCCCTCGGCGAGCAGGAGCGGATGATCGGCCGGGTCCGGGAGTCGGGCGCGCCGCTCGACGGCGACACCGAGCACGACGTGCCCCACTACGCCGACGACCCCAAGGGCGACGTCATCCCGCTGGACGCCCACATCCGGCGGGCCGGCCCGCGCACTCCCGGCACCGCCGGCCGGCGGATCCTGCGCCGCTCCTACAACTACGACCGCGGCCTGGACACCAACGGCACCCTCGACATGGGCCTCCTGTTCTGCTGCTACCAGCGCGACCTCGCCCAGCAGTTCGAGTGGATCCAGCGACGCCTGGCCGGCGAGCCGCTCACCGACTACGTCAAGCCGTTCGGCGGCGGCTACTTCTTCGTCCTGCCCGGCGTGCGCGACGCCTCCGACTGGTACGGGCGGAGCCTGCTCGGCTGAACCGCCACCGCCACCGCCACCGCCACCGCCGCCGCCACCGCGACCACCGCCACCGGCGCCGCGCCCGCCCGCCGGGTCAACACACGGTCAAGAATGGGCACCGCTTCCCTGACGGAACGTCAATTCCTCGGTCATCATGGCTGCGCGCCGCCCGCACGGTCCACGGTCCGTCCCGATCCTGCCCGGAAGGTGAACCCGTATGGCCAGCAGGGGAAGACGAGTGACGTCACGGAGCCTCGGAGCGCTCGCGGGTGCCGCCGCGCTCCTGTTCACGACCGGCACCACCACCGGCTGGGCCGCCGTCCAGGACGGCCACCGCGGCCACCGGCCGACGGCCACACCCATCCAGCACGTGGTCGTCCTCTTCGGCGAGAACATCTCCTTCGACCACTACTTCGCCACCTATCCGAAGGCCGCCAACACCGACGGCACCCGGTTCACCGCGTCGCCCGCGACCCCGAAGGACATCGACACCCTGGCGCACGCCGGGCTGCTGGAGCACAACCCCAACCAGTACCCGCCGCGGCGGCTTTCCCCCGCCCAGGCCATGACCTGCGACCAGAACCACTCCTACGGCCCGGAGCAGTACGCCGCCAACGGCGGCCGGGCGGACAAGTACGTGGAGAACACCGGGGTCGACCGGTGCAGCGGCGGCCTGTTCGGCGAGCCCGGCCTGGTCATGGACTACTACGACGGCAACACGGTCACCGCGCTGTGGAACTACGCCCAGCACTACGCCCTCGGCGACCGCTCCTTCAGCTCCACCTACGGCCCCTCCACCCCCGGCGCCATCAACCTTGTCTCCGGACAGACGCACGGTGTCGTCTCGGTCGACCCGGCCTCCGGCACCGAGCACCCGCGGCGCACCCCGGTCCCCGACCCGTACGCCGTCAAGTCGCCGGACGCGAACGGCGTGGGCACGATGATCAACGACCCCGACCCGGGCTACGACGACTGCTCGGGCAGGAACCACACCGGCTCCGACGCGCTCGCCGTGATGACGGGCCGCACCATCGGTGACCTGCTCAACGCCCGGAAGGTGAGCTGGGGCTGGTTCCAGGGCGGCTTCCGGCCGACCACCCCGTGGACCGGCCGGCCGGGGGAGTACGCCCGCTGCGACGCCGTCCACACCAACGCGGGCGGCGCCGAGGTGCTCGACTACAGCCCGCACCACAACCCGTTCGCGTACTACCGGTCCACGGCCAACCCGCACCACCTGCCGCCCCGGGACGTCGCCGAGATCGGCCACGACGGGCCGGCCAACCACAACTACGACCTGACGGACTTCTCCGCGGCGCTGCGGGCCGGCAGGCTGCCCGCCGTCAGCTTCGTCAAGGCCGCCGCCTACCAGGACGGCCACGCCGGATACTCCGGCCCGCTGGACGAGCAGCACTTCCTGGTCGAGCAGATCAACGCGGTCCAGAACTCGCCCCAGTGGCGGTCCACCGCCGTCGTCATCGCCTACGACGACTCCGACGGCTGGTACGACCACGCCTACGCCGAGGTGCGCAACGGCTCCACCGACACCTCGCCGGGATCCGACGGCAGGGCCACCGACAGCCCCGCCTGCCAAAAGGGTCCCCGGCCGTCCGGCGGCCACCTGGACCGCTGCGGCCCCGGCCCCCGGCAGCCGCTGCTGGTCGTCTCCCCGTACAGCAGGGTCAACAAGGTCGACCACACCCCGACCGACCAGACGTCCGTCATCCGCTTCATCGAGGACAACTGGCACACCGGGCGCATCGGGGACCACTCCTTCGACGCCCAGGCGGGTCCGCTCACCGGCATGTTCGACTTCCGGCATCCCAACGGCAGGCAGGTGCTGCTGAACATGGACGGCTCGGTCCGCTCCGTCGGTCCGCTGCGGGAGGTGGCTCCGGTCCCCACGCGCATCGACCCGGGCCCGGCGACGGAGAACACCGCCGCGACCGCCGGCGCGGCCGGCTTCCCGGCGCTGCCGGCCGGGCTGACCGCCGGGGCGCTGCTGGCGGCGGGCGTGACCGGTGCGTATCTCACCCGGCGCCGCCGGGCACCCGGCGCGGCCTGACGCCCGCCGCCGCGATGTCCGGCACCGTGCGGGGGGGGGGGGCCGGCCCCCGGGCGGGGGGCCCCCCCCCCCCCCGGGCGGGGGGGGGGGGGGGGGGGGGGCCCCCCGGCCGGGGGCCGGCCCCCCCCCCCCGCACGGTGCCGGTCAGGGCTGAAGGGGCAGGGTCACGCAGTCGGAGCGGGCCGGCCTGCCCGCCAGACGGTCCGTCAGCCAGGCTACGGCGCTGCCCTGGTCGGCGAGCAGCGGCCCGAAGTGGTTGACCAGGGCGCTGCCCACGTCGGGCAGGACGACCGCCTCGTAGGTGACGTCGGCGCCCTGCCGGCACCAGTCGGCGGCCAGCCGGCGGGCCTGGGCGTGCGGCACCAGGTCGTCGCTGGTGCCGGTGGCGACCCGGACGGGCCCGGTCGGCCTCAGACGGCCGATGCGCTGCCCGTCCAGGAACGCCTGGAGCGCGGGCGTGGAGCGGATGACGTCGCTGACGGACTGCCCGTCGGTGGTCCACCTCGTGCTCCGGGTGTACCCGTAGCCGAACAGGGCGTCGCCCACGCACATGGTCGACAGATCGGCCAGGGCGGCCCTGCCCGCCCGGTTCAGATGCGCCTCGGCGATGGGCCTGAGCTCGGGGGCGCTCTGCAGGAAGCCGTTGAGGGACCAGCCGAGGGCGCCGGCCAGCTCGCTGCCGTCGATGGCTTCGGTGACCTCGGTCAGGTCGGCGGGCGGCGCTCCGGCGTAGGTGCCCGCGAGGGGCACGTCGGGGGCGTAGGAGCGGTGCAGTTCGGCGGCGGCCGCGGTGGCGCCGCCGCCCTGGCTGTAGCCGAACAGGCCCACGGGTGAGGCGGCGGTGACGGAGGCGCCCGCGACGGACCGGGCGGCGCGCGCCGCGTCGAGGACGGCGTGGGCCTCGTCGACGCGGTCGACGTAGGTGTGCAGCCGGTCCGTGGCGCCGAGGCCGACGTAGTCGGTGACGACGACCGCGACGCCCTCGGCCAGCAGCCGGTGGACGGACAGGTCCTCGTAGCCCACGGACATGGTCCGTCCGTTGAAGGTCACGGGGTGTTCCAGGCCCATGGAGGCGGCGCACTGGTCGCCCTGGCCCATGGTGCCCGGCGCCACGACGACCAGCGGGCGCGGCCCGCCGCGGTCCCAGCGGGCGGCCGGCTCGATGTAGGCGCCGGTGACGGCCACGGGCCCGCCGCCGGCGTCCGTCGACTTGTACATCAGCCGGGTGGCGCGGCCGGGGAGCGGGCCGTGCGGGCCCGGCAGGCTCAGGGCGAGGGGGAGCGGTTCGCTGCGGATGACGGTGCCGTCGGTCGTCGGCAGCGCGGTGGGCGGGTTGTAGAACGCGGGGATCGTGACACCCCGGGAGACCACGGGGTGAGAGTCCGTGTCGGCGACCGCCGGGACGCACGGGGCGACGAGGCAGGCGGCGGCTGCGGCCGCCGAGGCGAGCAGAAGTCTGCGCGCGGGCATGGGGAACCTCCTGAAGACGCGGCCGAACAGGAGTGGCCGCCCTGTCCCGTACGCGGCCGTACCGGCCGACGGTGACAGGGCGCGACGGCACGAGGGGGCACGGTCGTCCGCCGGCCCCCGCGCGCACAGTGGGGAGTGGGTTGACGAGACCGTACCGACCTGCGGTTACCGCCGGTAGTCGACGGGAGGTTACGGTTCAGTAATTTGACTCACCGTCTAATGGCCCATGACGTCCGGTCACCGTACGTGCACCCGTCCGCGCCCGCACGGACCTGCGTCCCGGCGGACGTCCGCGCCCGCCGGATCACCAGGCCATCTCGTCGAGCAGCAGCTCCGGATCCGGCTCGGAGGCCGCCCCCAGGGTCCGTTCCGCCCAGATCACCTTGCCGTCCGCCACATAGCGGGTGCCCCACCGGTCGGCGAACTGCGAGACCAGGAACAGGCCCCGGCCGCCCTCGTCGGTGGTGGCCGCGCGCCGCAGCCGGGGGGAGGTGTTGCTGCCGTCGGACACCTCGCACACCAGGGTCCGGCCCAGCAGCAGCCGGACCCGCACCGGGGGAGCCCCGTAGCGGATGGCGTTGGTCAGCAGTTCGCTGAGGACCAGCTCCATGGCGAACGACGACTCCTCCAGCCCCCACTCGAGCAGCCGCCGGCTCACCTCGGTCCGCACCCGGGAGACCGCCTCCACGTCGAAGGCGACGTCCCAGACCGCGACCCGCGACGGGTCCAGCAGCCGGGTGCGCGCGACAAGCAGGGCGACGTCGTCGTTCGGATGCTCCGGCAGCATCGTCTCCATCAGCGCCCGGCAGGTCTCCTCCGGGGTCTGCTCGGGACGCGCGACCGCGGAGGCGAGCAGCCGCAGCCCCTCGTCGATGTCCCGCCTGCGGTCCTCGACCAGGCCGTCGGTGAACAGCACCAGCCTGCTGCCCTCCGCCAGGTCCAGCTCACCCGCCTCGAACGGATGCCCGCCCACGCCCAGCGGCGGCGACAGCGGCAGGTCGGGGAAGGTCACCCGCCCCAGCGGGTCCACCACCGCCGGCACGAGGTGACCGGCGCGGGAGAAGGAGCAGCGCCCGCCCACCGGGTCGTAGATGGCGTACAGACAGGTGGCGCCGGTGACGGGGGACGCCTCCCCGTCCGCGCCCGCCGTCTGGGTGTCCAGCCGCACCACCATCTCGTCCAGATGGCCGAGCAGTTCGTCCGGGGGCAGGTCCAGGGACGAGAAGTTCAGCACCGCCGTGCGCAGCCGGCCCATGGTCACCGCCGCGTGCAGCCCGTGCCCCACGACGTCCCCGACCACCAGCGCCACCCGGAAGCCGGGCAGGGGTATGACGTCGAACCAGTCGCCGCCCACCCCGGACTGCGCCGGAAGATAGCGCGACGCCACCTCCAGCGCGTCCTGCTCGGGCAGGTCCCGGGGGAGCAGACTGCGCTGCAGCGTCACGGCCATGGCGTGCTCGCGGGAGTACCGGCGGGCGTTGTCGATCGCGACGGCGGCCCGCGCCCCCAGCTCCTCGGCGACCGCGACGTCCTCCTCCTCGAACCGCGGCGAGCCGGCCGCCCGCCAGAAGTTGACCATGCCGAGCACCACGCCCCGGGCCCGCAGCGGCACCGTGGGTCCTGGGCCCGCCAGTCCTCGGCGGAGCGCAGGTCGGGCACCAGCACCGCCTTGCCGCGCCGCAGCGCCGCCACCATCGGGGTGTCGGCCACCACGAACTGGATCAGGTCCCCCACCGGCTGCAGCGGGCCGCCCGGCGCGGCGCCGCGCACCGCGGTGCGGCGCATCCGGTTGAGCGCGCCGGTCGGCTCCTCGCCGTGCAGCACGGCCTCCAGCAGCTCCACGGTGACCACGTCGGCCATCCGGGGCACGGCCACGTCGGCCAGTTCCTGCGCCGTGCGCTCCACGTCCAGCGTCGTGCCGATGCGCACCCCCGCCTCGTACAGCAGGGTCAGCCGTCCCCGCGCCACCTCGGCCCTCCCCGACACGGCGCGCAGCTCCGTGGTGTCCCGCAGGCTCGCCACCACCCCGGGCGCCCCGCCGTAGGGCGCGGTGCGCCGGGTGTTGACCGCCAGCAGCCGGTCCCCGGAGCGGAACACCGCGTCGGAGGCGACCTCGCCCGACTCCAGCAGCCGGGTCAGCTCCGGTGACAGCCCCAGCTCGGCGACCGGCCGCCGGTCGATGTCGGCCGGCAGGTCCAGCAGCCGGCGCGCCTCGTCGTTGGCGAGCAGCACGCACCCGTCGGCGCCGATGATCAGCACGCCCTCGCGCACCGCGTGCAGCACCGCGTCGTGGTGTTCGTACATCCGGGTCATCTCGAGCGGGCCGAGTCCCCGGGTCTGCCGGCGCAGCCTGCGGCTGACCAGGGCCGTGCCGCCGGTGGCGAGCGCGAGGGCCAGCCCGGCCGAACCCAGCACCATGGGCACCTGCTGGTTCAGCAGGTGCCCCAGGGTCTCCACGCGGATGCCGGCGGTGACCATGCCGACCACGCGGCGGCTCGCGTCCATCACGGGCACCACCGCGCGCACCGCGTCCGGTTCGCCGTGGTAGGTCTCGGTGAACGTCTCACCCATGGCGGCCCTGCCGACGCCCGGCGCCTTGGTGCCGATCAGCCGCGGGTCCGCATCGGTGACCCGTACACCGTTCTTGTCCAGCACGTTGATGAAGTCGACGCCGGCTCCCGCCTGGGCCCGCTGGGCGGGGGCCTGCAACAGCCGGGTCGGGTCCGGCGCCTGCAGGGCGAGCGCCGTGCCGGGGGCGTGCGCGAAGGCCTCCGCCGCGGCCAGGGAGCGCTTGCGGGCGCTGTCCTCGCCGTCGTAGCGCCCCTGGAGCACCAGGGCGGCGGCGGCCGCCATCACCAGCACGAGGACAACGATCACCTGGAGGAGGAAGACCTGCGCGGCCACGGTGCCCAGGGCGCGCGACAGCGAGAGGCGTCCGGTCAGCCTCCTGGGGCCGCGGCCTGGGGAGGGGTCGGGCGACCCCCGGCTGCCGGGAGACGGCGCCGCTGTCGTCCGGGACCGGCCGGAACGTCCGATCATCTCCCCGTTGTAGCACTGCGCTTGTCCGGCATGCGACCGGTATGCCCGGAAGGTCCCGCGGCGCGGCCCCGCGCGGCCCGGGAATGCCGGCGCCCCCAGCGCTGTTGACGTGCACGGCTGACATGGCCGGGTCACCCCGGAAGCGGCCGGAAGGAGAACCACATGGCACGCACCACCGTGCGCCCCGTCGTCAGGCTGAAGTCGACGGCCGGGACCGGCGTCACCTACGTGACGCGCAAGAACCGTCTCAACGACCCCGACCGGCTCGTGCTGCGCAAGTACGACCCGGTGGCCGGCCGGCACGTCACCTTCCGTGAGGAGCGCTGACCATGAAGGTGCGCAAGTCCCTGCGCTCACTGAAGTCCCAGCCCGGAGCCCAGGTGGTGCGCCGCCGGGGCGTGGTCTTCGTCATCAACAGGAAGAACCCGCGCTTCAAGGCGCGCCAGGGCTGACGGCCACCACGACGGGCGGCGGCCCGGTCCCGCACACGGGCCGGGCCGCCGCCCGCTGCGCGGGGCCGCCGCCTGCCGAGCAGGGCCCCCGTCCGTTGTGCGGGGCGGGCGCCTACACCGGGCCGTGCAGCTGCTGCTCCGCCCAGATCGTCTTGCCCGTACTCGTGTAGCGGGTGCCCCAGCGCTGGGCGACCTGGGCGACCAGGAACAGCCCCCGCCCGCCCTCGTCGGTGCCGAGCGCCCGCCGCATCCGCGGGGAGGTGTTGCTCGCGTCCGAGACCTCGCAGATCAGGCCGCGCTCGTGGATGAGGCGCAGATGGATCGGCCCGAACGCGTGCCGGATGGCGTTGGTCACCAGCTCGCTGACGATCAGCTCGGTGGTGAACGCCGCCTCCTGAAGACCCCACAGCGACAGCTGCCGGCTGACGTTGCGCCGTGCCACGTGCACGGCCGACGGGTCGTCGGGCACCTCCCAGGAGGCCACGCAGCCGGAGTCGAGCACATGGGTACGGGCGATGAGGAAGGCCACGTCGTCGCGGGGGCGGACCGGCAGCAGCGTGCGCACCATGATGTCGCAGATCTCCTCCAGCGGCCGGTCGGGGTGGGCCAGCGTGAAGCACAGCCGCTCCATGCCGACGTCGACGTCCCGGTCGGAGGCCTCGATCAGACCGTCGGTGTAGAGCGCGATGACGCTGCCCTCCTCCACCGGGATCTCGGCCGACTCGAACGGCAGGCCGCCCAGCCCGAGCGGCGGGCCGGCCGGGATGTCGGGGAACTCCACCGGCTCGCGCAGATGGGCGATCGCCGGACTGGGATGGCCCGCCCGCGCCACCACGATCTTCCGCGCGATGGGGTCGTAGACGGCGTAGACGCAGGTCGCGCCGACCACCAGCGGGCCCAGGGCGGCCGCCTCGGCCTCCTCCGACTGCCGTACGACCAGGTCGTCCAGGCGCGTCAGCAGCTCGTCCGGGGGCAGATCGAGGTCCGCCAGCGTCTGCACGGCGGCGCGCAGCCGCCCCATGCTGGCCGCCGCGTGCAGTCCGTGACCGGTCACGTCGCCCACCACGAGCGCCACCCTGGCGCCGGACAGCGGGATGACGTCGAACCAGTCCCCGCCCACCCCCGACTCGGCATCGGCCGGCAGATAGCGGTGGGCGACCTCGACGGCGCTGTGGTCGGGCAGCGTGGGCGGCAGCAGGCTGGTCTGCAGCGTGAGCGCCGCCTGGTGCTCCCGCGCGTAGCGCCGGGCGTTGTCCACGCACACGGCGGCCCGCGCCACCAGCTCCTCCACCAGCAGCAGGTCGTCCTCGTCGAAGGCGTCGGGGTTCTTCCACCGCAGCAGGGTGACCACGCCCATGGTGATGCCGCGGGCCCGCAGCGGCATCACCAGGTGCGCGTGCACCCCCAGCCGGATCATCTTCTGCCAGCGTCGCGGGTCGTCGGCGAGCCAGCGGGTCGCCGGGCCCACCGCCTCCCGCAGCGGCTTCCCGGTGGCCAGGCACAGCTTCTGCGGGGAGCGCGGGGGATACCGGGTCGGCTCGCCCACGTCGACGATCACCTCGGGCTGGTCGTCCTGGACGGACAGATGGGCCGCGCGGCGCAGCGTGGCCCCGCCGCGCGGCAGGCCTGCGGCGCCTGCGGCACCGGTGGCACCCGCGCCTGCCGTCGTCTGTACCGCGTCCAGCAGGTCGATGGCCACGAAATCGGCGACCTGGGGGATCATCACCTCCGCCAGTTCCAGGACCGTTCGGTCCAGGTCCAGGGTGGTCCCGATGTGCTCGCTCGCCGAGTTCAGCAGGGCCAGCCGCTCCCGTGCCGGATCCTGCCCGGTCACGTCGAGTACGGCGCAGCAGATGCCCAGGACGCGCCCGGCGCCGTCGCGCAGCGGGAAGAAGGAGCGCAGCCGCGACCGGCCGCCGAGACGCCGGTCTGCCGTCCCGTGCCGGGGCGGCGCGTGCTCCAGGGTGACCTGGGACTGGCCGGACACCAGGACCTGCCGGGCGGACCGGGTCACGACGGAGGGCCTGGGCCGCGGACCGGGGCCGCCCCCTGAGCCGGAGCCGGGGCCCCGACGGCCGGTGCCGGGAACGAAGACCGGACGGCCGGTGCCGGCGACGGAATCCGGGCGGGAGCCGGAGCCGGACCCGGACCCGGACCCGGAGCCGGGGCCGGGACCGGGGTCCGGGACGGTGCCGGTGTGCGCGCTTGACCCGAGGTCCGGGCCGGTGCCCGTGCTGGGCCCGAAGACCGGACCGGTGTCCGCGTCCCGTCCTGGGCGGCCGCCGAGGCCGGGGCCGGTGTGCGGACCGGGTTCGGGGCCCGGTACGGGGTCCGGGGGAGGGTCGTCCATCCCCGCGAGCTCACGGTTCACCCATCGGTACCGCAGCTTGGTGTCCAGCACCCCGATGCCGAGCGGTGACTGCTCGAGCAGGGCCCGGGCGACACGTTCGAACGTCTCGTGCTCGCGCCGGTCGGCGATGTCGCAGCCGACGACGAGCCAGCCGTGGCACCCGTCCGCGGCCAGCAGCCGGCAGACCCGGACCGCGAGCGCGACGCTGTGCCCCGCGCCGTGGCGGGCGAGCAGCACACCCTCCCATCCGCGGTCGATCCGGCGCAGCCGGGAGAGCATCGTGGTTGCCTCGCCGGTCACCAGCAGGGATCCCGCCGGACGCCCGAGCACGCTGCCGGCGGTGCGCGCGAGCAGCTGCTCGGCCCCCCGGCTCCAGTGGGCGATCAGGCCCTCGGCGTCGAGGATCGCCACGGCAGTGGTCCTGATGTCGAAGGGGTCGCCCGGATCTCCCCGGCTCACCGCGCCGCTGACATCGCCCATGCCGTCACCCTCATCCGCGGGCAGGTTCCCCACGGGCACATTTTCCCATCGGGGGCCCCGTCCCGCCGTCCGGCCGACGGGCCCCGGGCCCGGCCCGTCGGCCGGACGGCGCGTGCGGGAACGCGTGGACCTCAGCCGTGCCGGTCCGGCCGGGCCGCGAGGGCGCCCAGCGCCTCGTCGGTGAGCCGGTACACCGTCCACTCGTCCTGCGGCCGGGCGCCGAGCGCCCGGTAGAAGTCGATGGCGGGCCGGTTCCAGTCGAGGACCGACCACTCCAGCCGTTCGTAGCCCCGGGCGACGCAGTTACGGGCCAGTTCCGTCAGCAGCGCCCTGCCGTGGCCGCCGCCGCGGGCCTCCGGGCGGACGTACAGGTCCTCGAGGTGGATGCCGTGCACGCCGCGCCAGGTGGAGAAGCTGAGGTACCACAGGGCGAAGCCCACCACCGCGCCGGTTTCGTCCTCGGCCACGTGCGCGAAGGCCGCCGGGCGCTCGCCGAAGAGCGCCTCGGTGAGCTGCGCGGGGGTCGCCCTGGCCTCCTCGGGGGCCTTCTCGTAGGCGGCGAGGTCGCGGATCAGCGTGTGGATGACGGGTATGTCGGCGGGCGTCGCGGTGCGGATCATGCGCGCAGTCTCACACACCGCGCGCCGGCCGGGACGACGCGGCCGGCGCCCCCGTGCCGCGGGGGGCGCCGGCCGGGTGTGCGGCGGGCGGGGCGGCGTGCCGGACGGATCAGGCCGCGGGTGCCGGACGGATCAGGCCGCGGGTGCCGGGTAGGTCGGGTACTCCACGCCGGAGACGTACTGGACGACGCGGATGACCTGGCAGGAGTAGCCGAACTCGTTGTCGTACCAGAGGTACAGGATCGCGTTGTCGCCCTCGACCTTGGTGGCCCCGGCGTCGACGATCGAGGCGTGGCGCGAGCCGATGAAGTCGCTGGAGACCGCGTCGGGGGCGCTGATGAAGTCGATCTGACGCTTGAGCGGGGAGGTCAGCGAGACGTTGCGGAGGTGGTCGAGGACCTCCTCGCGCGTGGTCTCGCGGCCCAGCTGCAGATTGAGGATGGCGATGGAGACGTCCGGCACGGGCACGCGGATCGAGCTGCCGGTGATCCGGGCCTTGAGGTCGGGCAGCGCCTTGGCGACGGCGGAGGCGGCGCCGGTCTCGGTGATGACCATGTTGAGCGGCGCGGAGCGGCCGCGGCGCTCGGACTTGTGGTAGTTGTCCAGCAGGTTCTGGTCGTTGGTGAACGAGTGGACCGTCTCCACGTGGCCGCGCAGCACGCCGTACTCGTCGTCCATCGCCTTCAGCGGCGGGACGATCGCGTTGGTGGTGCAGGAGGCGCAGGACAGGATCTGCTCGTCCGGCTTGATCGTGTCGTGGTTGACGCCGTGCACGATGTTGGGCACGTCGCCCTTGCCCGGCGCGGTCAGCACCACCTTGGCGATGCCGGGCCGCAGGTGCTTCGACAGCCCCTCGCGGTCGCGCCACTTGCCGGTGTTGTCGATGAGGATGGCGTCCTTGATGCCGTACGCCGTGTAGTCCACCGAGGACGGGTCGTCGGCGTGGATCACCTTGATCTCGTTGCCGTTGGCGAGGATCGCGTTGTTCTCCTCGTCCACGGTGATCGTGCCCTGGAACTGGCCGTGGATGGAGTCCCGGCGCAGCAGCGAGGCGCGCTTGACCAGGTCGTCGGCGGCCCGGCCCCCGCCGCGCACCACGATGGCGCGGAGCCTGAGGCCGTTGCCGGAGCCGGCCTTCTCGATGAGCAGCCGGGCGACGAGGCGGCCGATGCGGCCGAAGCCGTAGAGGACGACGTCGCGGCCCTCACCGCGCTCGATCTTGTTCTCGCCGGTGGCGCCGGCCACGGCCTCGGCGGTGAACTCCGCCACCGACAGGCCGCGGTCGTCGTCGCGGTACGTCGCGGCGAGCATGCCGATGTCGATCTGGGACGGGCCGAGGTCGAGCGTGGTGAGCGCCTGCAGGAACGGCAGGGTCTCGGTGACCGAGAGCTCCTCGCCGGCGATCTGGCGGGCGAACCGGTGGGTCTTGAGGATGCTCACCACCGACTTGTTCACAAGGGACCGGCTGTGCAGCAGGACGGTGACGTCCCGTTCCCTGTGCAGCTTCCCGATCATCGGGATCATCGACTCCGCGATCTCCTCGCGGTTCTTCCAGTTGGTGAACGAGTCGTCGTTGACAGTCACAGATCTATCTTTCGAGCTAGGCGGCGCTCATATGCTAACCCCATGCCCAGTTGATCAATCACAGGGGTGGGCATGGGGTGGGGAAGGAGGGGGGAGCGCCCGCGAAGGCGCCGTAGACGCAGGTGAGCACGGCAGCCGCCCCGCCGCGCGGCATCACCACCCCCGCACTCCCTCGCCCCCACACCCCCGCACCTCCGCACCCCCTCGCCCCCGCACCCCCTCGCCCCCGCACCCTCACCCCGCCCCGTGTCCCGCCGGCTCACCCCACCGGCGCTCCACAACGCGCGGAACGCGGCGATCGGGGTGAGCCTGAAGGACGGACGGACGACCGGCGCCGTAACGCGCGGCGTCCGCCCGGCGCGCCACGGCCCAGGTCGCGCCCAGGACGAGGAAGGTGCCGATGGACGCCATCGAGTTGTTGAAACGCGACCACCGCATGGTGGAGCAGCTGTTCCGGGACTATCACGCCGCGGCCTCCGCGACGCAGCGGCGCGGGGTGGTCGAGCTGGCGGTCCGCGAGCTGTCCCGGCACGCCGCGCTCGAGGAGCTGCTGCTCTACCCCCTGGCCAGGAAGGTGATCCCGGACGGCGCGCGGGAGGTCGACGAGCACCTGGGCGAGCACATGGCGGTCAAGAAGCTGCTGCTCGCCCTCGACAAGCTGCCCGCGGGCGACGAGCGCGAGGCCGGTCTCATGGCCCAGCTCAGGCGGGAGGTCGACGAGCACGTGCGCGAGGAGGAGGGCGAGCTGATGCCCCAGCTGCGCGCCCACGTCTCCCAGCAGGACCTCGACGAACTGGGCCGGCAACTGGACCGCGCCCGGCAGAGCGCTCCCACCCGGCCCCATCCAGGCGCGCCCGACCATCCTCCGGCGCTCGCCGTGGTCGGCCCGGTGGCCGCCGCCTACGACCGATTCCGCGACCGTCTCCAGGGGAGGCCGAGGACATGAGCATCGCCAGCGGTTCCAGCCAGGTCATCCACGAGCCCGAATCCCGGTCCGAGCCCGGCGCCGAGGAACGGTCCGGTTTCGACGAGATCCACATTCTCTGGATCTCCGAGGGCATGAGCTGCGACGGTGACACCGTCTCCATGACGGCCGCCGGCCAGCCGGCCATCGAGGACGTCGTACTGGGGCTGATCCCCGGGCTGCCCAAGGTGCACCTGTACAACAAGGTGCTCTCGCCCAGCCTGGGCGGCGAGGACTACCTCGCGCCGTTCCGCGCCGCGGCCCGGGGAGAACTCACCCCGTTCGTCCTCGTCATCGAGGGCTCGATCCCCAACCAGAACATCATCGAGGGCGACGGCTACTGGACCTCCTTCGGCAACGACCCGGACACCGGCGAGCCGCTCACCCTCAACTGGTGGATCGACCGGCTCGCGCCCCGGGCGTGGGCGGTCGTCGCGGCCGGCACCTGCGCCACGTACGGCGGCATCCACGCGATGGCGGGCAACCCCACCGGCTCCATGGGCCTGGCCGACTACCTGGGCTGGGACTACAGGTCGCAGGGGGCGCTGCCCATCGTCAACGTGCCCGGCTGCCCGATCCAGCCGGAGAACTTCATGGAGACCCTCACCTGGCTGCTCTTCCACGCCGCGGGATCGGCGCCGCCCCCGCCGCTGGACGAGATGCTGCGCCCGCAGTGGCTGTTCGGGAAGACCGTCCACGAGGGCTGCGACCGGGCCGCGTACTACGAGCAGGCCGACTTCTCCAAGGACTACAACTCGCCCAAGTGCCAGGTGAGGGTGGGCTGCTGGGGTCCGGTCGTGAACTGCAACGTGCCCAAGCGGGGCTGGATGGGCGGCCTCGGCGGCTGCCCGAACGTCGGCGGCATCTGCATCGGCTGCACCATGCCCGGCTTCCCCGACGCCTTCATGCCGTTCATGGACGAGCCGACCGGCGGCAGCCTGTCGTCGGTCCTGATCAAGCCGTACGGCGCCTTCATCCGCCGGCTGCGCGGCATCACCAGCATGGCCGTCAACAAGGAACCCCGGTGGCGCCACAACCGGGCCGAGCTGACGAGCGGCTACGACCCTTACTGGCGGGCCTGAGAGGAACGAGGTTCACACCGACATGACGGCTACCGAGTCCCGTGCGGGGCAGCGCAGACCGGCGCAGATCGTGGACATGTCCTGGGACCCGATCACCCGCATCATCGGCAACCTGGG
>NZ_JBJDQT010000047.1:0-37278 GCF_044903565.1 Streptomyces sp. NPDC004065
GAGGACTTCGTGCACCTTGGGCACGACGTTCTCGCCGTCGACCTCGATCACCGCCTCCCGCGGCGCCCGCAGCGCGGTGTGCAGCACCGCCCGGTCCTCCGTGACGTTGATCCGCTCCCCGCGGAACATCGCGTCCCGCAGCCCGAACACGTCGGTGGCCACGGCCAGTTCCCGCAGCAGCCGCAGCGTCTCGTCCGTCACCAGGTGCTTGGAGTAGTCGACGTACAGATCGCCGACGCGCAGGGCGTATCCGTCACCGCGCCCGGGATCGGCGGCGAACAGCTCCCGCAGATGTGTGTCGGCCAGTCGCTCGCGGTGCTCGGCGAGAGCGGTCCACTCGGGCCTCTGGTTGAGCCTGCTACGGGCGTCTGCGTTCATGTCGGGCTTCAGCCTTCTTTCCTAGCCGTACTGCTGTGTGGTGCCTGCCCCGCCGGTCCCAACCTAGTTGATCAGGAGCGGGGGCGACCTGCCGTCGCGCCGCCGTCCGGCGCACCAACAGATACGTCCTGCCGGCGTCCGGATATCAAAAGGACGACGGCGAGGCCGAACAGCGCGGCCGTCGCGAGCGCGGGCGCGTTCAGCCCGAAGGCCCGGGCCGCGGCCCCGCCGAGCAGGGCGCCCAGCGGGGCGCCGGCCGTCGAGGCCGTGCGGAAGGCGGCGGCGATCCGGCCCAGCAGGGACGCGGGGGCGCGCTGCTGCATGAGGGTGGTCTGGTTGACGTTCCACACCATGCCCATGGCGCCGAGCAGCGCCAGGGCGGCCAGCAGGGCTCCGAGATGGCGGACGGTGCCGGCCAGCACCAGGGACGCCGTCTGGACGGCGCCGGCCACCAGCAGCGCGTGGATCCGCCCGGTACGGCGTGCGATGCGCTGGGCGGCGAGGCCGCCGGCCAGGCTGCCCGCCGAGTAGGCCGTCATCGCGGCGGCGAACGCGGCGTCGCCGCCGTGCAGCCAGCCGGTCACGTGCAGGACGAGGGTGGCGATCAGGGCGCCCATGCCGATGTTGCACAGCAGGGTGGCCCCGCAGACGGTCCGCAGCGCGCGGTCGCCCCACAGGGCGCGCAGTCCTTCGCCGATCTCGGCTCTCAGGGTGCTGCCCGCCGGGCGTGGCGCCCGCTCGGGCGGCCGTGTGCGCAGGGAGGCCACGAGGGCGGCGGCGAGGAGATAGGTGACCGCGTCCGCCGCGAACGGCATGAACGCCCCGGCGGTCAGCAGCAGCGGCACGAACGGCCCCGCCAGGAGGCCGCCCGCGAGTTGCTGACCGGTCATCAGCCGGGCGTTGGCGCTGCCCAGCGACTCGCGGTCCACCAGCGAGGGCAGCAGGGCCGTGGAGGCGTTGTCGAACAGGGTCTGCAGGGTGGTGAGGGCGAAGGCGAGGCAGAGCAGCAGGACGACCGAGGCGTGTCCGAGCCCCACGGCGAGCGTGAAGCCGGCGACGAGCAGGGCTCGCACGGTGTCGACCGCCCACATCGCCCGCCGCTGGTCCACCCGGTCGGCCACCGCGCCGCCGAGCAGGCCGAACAGCAGCCACGGCGCATAGCCGCAGGCGGTGACGGAGGCGACCGCCAGCGGCTCGTCGGTGAGCCGCACGGCGAGCAGGGGCAGCGCGGCCGTACGCAGGGCGTCCCCGAACCTGGAGACCACGGCGGCCGTCCACAGCCGTCCGAACCCTCCGCGCCACGCGGGTCGCCGAACGGCCCCCGCCACCTCGACCGCGGCCATGATCCCCCCTCACGATTCGCCGATGTGCAAACCGTAGGGGGCACCACTGACAATCGGTCCGCGGCGGCCGTCCACCGGACACGGGCCCGGACGTGGAGCGGGCCCGCCGCCGCGCCCTCGCGGAGGCAGGTCCGCCGCCGCGCCCTCGTGGACGCCGGCGGAGCCGGGTGCTAGATCTCGCCGCGCAGCTTGGCCAGCGCCTCGGCGAGGATCGCCTCGCCGTCCGCGTCGCTGCGCCGCTCCCGCACATAGGCGAGGTGTGTCTTGTAGGGCTCGGTGCGCGGCGGGTCCGGCGGGTTGTCCCGGTCCTGCCCGGCGGGGAAGCCGCAGCGCGGGCAGTCCCAGGTGTCGGGAACCTGCGCGTCACTGGCGAAGCTGGGCTGCGTCTCGTGCCCGTTGGAGCACCAGAAGGAGATGCGCAGACGCGGCGCGGACTCGCCGCGCTCGGCCTCGCCCATCGGCCCCGCCCCGACCCGGCTTCCTCGGATCGCGTTGCCACTTGCCACGGTCGTAACTCCCTGCGTGATGGTGCCGCGAAGCGAGTCGGCGTTTCGCTTCACTGCGAGCGCCTCAGTCTACGTAAGGCCCAACGCGCGTCCAGTGATTGGAGTTACCGGCCCCCACACACAGACGCAAGCCCCATGATAGGCCGCGCCCGAAGGAGCGCACCGACCATGGGGCTTTACGTACGTTATGTGCGGTCTCCGCCGTCCGGAAAGGGGTTCGAAAGACGTCGGTGGAGCGTACGGAAACCGTCAGCTGCTGGACTTCATCAGGATGCCGAGCACGATGATGCAGGCGAGCCACAGCAGACCGATCACCACGGTGATCCGGTCGAGGTTGCGCTCGGCGACCGAGGAGCCGCCGACGGAGGACTGCATGCCGCCACCGAACATGTCGGAGAGGCCGCCGCCCTTCCCCTTGTGCATCAGCACCAGCAGCATCAGCAGCAGGCTGAAGACGATCAGGGCGATCGAGAACCCCAAAACCACGGCTGGACCAACTTCCTCGGATTCGGATGGACGACGGGGCACGGTGGCAGGCCACCGTGCCCCGCAAGGGTACGACGAATCGCCGTCACCGCCTACTCGCAGCTCGCCTCACTGATCGCGGAAGCGTACGATCTTGACGAACTCGTCCGCGTCCAGCGAGGCGCCGCCGACCAGCGCGCCGTCGATGTCGGCCTGCGCCATGATCTCGGCGACATTGCCCGACTTGACGGAGCCGCCGTACTGGATGCGGACCTTGTCGGCGACGTCCTGCGAGTACAGCTCGGCGATCTTGCCGCGGATCGCGGCGCAGACCTCCTGCGCGTCCTCGGCGCCGCAGACCTTGCCGGTGCCGATGGCCCAGACCGGCTCGTAGGCGATGACGATCGTCTCGGCCTGCTCGGCCGGGAGGTCCTTCAGACCGCCCTCGACCTGGGCCAGGGTGTGCGCGACGTGACTGCCCGCCTCGCGGACCTCCAGTTCCTCGCCGACGCACAGGATCGGGGTCAGACCGTGCTTGTAGGCGGCCTTGACCTTGGCGTTCACCAGCTCGTCGGTCTCGTGGTGGTACTGGCGGCGCTCGGAGTGGCCGATCACCACATAGGTGCACTTGAGCTTGGCCAGCATCGCGCCCGAGATCTCGCCCGTGTAGGCGCCGGAGTCGTGCTGCGAGATGTCCTGGGCACCGTACTTGATCTTGAGCTTGTCGCCGTCGACCAGGGTCTGCACGGAGCGCAGGTCGGTGAAGGGCGGCAGGACGGCGACCTCGACGGCCTCGTAGTCCTTGTCGGCCAGGGCGAAGGCGAGTTTCTGGACGTGTGCGATGGCCTCGAGGTGGTTGAGGTTCATCTTCCAGTTGCCCGCCATCAGCGGCGTGCGCGTGCTCATTAAGGTTCAGTCCTCCAGTGCGGCGAGGCCGGGGAGCGTCTTGCCCTCGAGGTATTCGAGGGAGGCGCCGCCACCGGTCGAGATGTGGCCGAATGCCGACTCGTCGAAGCCCAGCGTACGGACGGCGGCGGCGGAGTCGCCGCCGCCGACCACGGTGAAGCCGTCCGAGTCGACGAGGGCCTGGGCGACGGCCTTGGTGCCCTCTGCGAAGTCGGGGTGCTCGAAGACGCCCATCGGGCCGTTCCAGAAGACGGTGGCGGCGTCGGCGAGCTTCGAGGCGTACAGCTTGCGGGTCTCCGGCCCGATGTCCAGTCCCTGCTGGTCGGCGGGGATGGCGTCCGCGGCGACGGCGGCCGGGTGGGCGGGAGCCTTGGTCTTCAGGTCGGGGAAGTCCGGTGCGACCAGGGCGTCGACCGGCAGGACCAGCTCGACGCCGCTCTTCTCGGCGCGCTCCAGGTACTCCTTGACGGCCGGGATCTGGTCCTCCTGGAGCAGGGACCTGCCGATCTCGTGGCCCTGCGCCTTGAGGAAGGTGTAGGCCATGCCGCCGCCGATGAGCAGCCGGTCCGCCTTGCCGAGCAACTGGTCGATGACGGCGAGCTTGTCGGAGACCTTGGCGCCGCCGAGCGCGACGACGTACGGCCGCTTGACGTCCTCGGTGAGCTTGCGCAGCACGCCGACCTCGGTGGCGATGAGGTATCCGGCGTAGTGCGGCAGCCGGGCCGGGAGGTCGTAGACGGAGGCGTGCTTGCGGTGCACCGCGCCGAAGCCGTCGCCGACGTAGACGTCCGCGAGGGCGGCGAGGGCGTCGGCGAACTCGCCGCGCTCGGTGTCGTCCTTGGACGTCTCGCCGGGGTTGAAGCGCAGGTTCTCGATGACGGCGACCTGGCCGGGCTGGAGGCCGTCCACCGCGCCGTGGGCGGCCGGACCGACCGTGTCCTGCGCGAACGCCACGGGCGCGCCGAGCAGTTCACCGAGCCGCTCGGCGGCGGGCAGCAGCGAGAAGGCCGGGTCCGGGGCGCCCTTGGGGCGGCCGAGGTGGGAGGCGACGACCACCTTGGCGCCGGCCTCGGCGAGGGCCTTGACGGTCGGCAGGACGGCGCGGATGCGGCCGTCGTCCGTGATGAGGCCGTCGGCGAGCGGCACGTTGAGGTCGGCGCGGACGAAGACCCGCAAGCCGTCCACGCCTTCGGCGAGAAGTTCGTCGATCGTCTTCATGGATGGAACTCCTGGAGAGGGGGCTCTTGATCGTACGAGGGCTGATCGTCGCTGAGCGGGCCGGGCCCGCCGCACGTGCGTCAGGGCTCGGGCGGCGCGTCCACGCGCCGCCCGAGCCCTGAGCTCACGGAGGTTGCCCGCCCGCTCTGTTCGATCAGAGCTGGTTGCCCACGAAGACCGTGAGGTCGACGAGGCGGTTGGAGTAGCCCCACTCGTTGTCGTACCAGCCGATGACCTTCACGTTCTTGCCCTCCTGGACCATGGTCAGGGAGGAGTCGAAGGTGCAGGACGCCGGCGCGTTGACGATGTCGGAGGACACGATCGGGTCCTCGGTGTACTCGAGGACGCCCGCCAGCTCACCCTCGGCGGCCTTCTGGAAGGCGGCGTTGACCTCTTCCTTGGTGACCTCGCGGGAGAGCTCGACGACCAGGTCGGTGACCGAGCCGGTGGGCACCGGGACGCGCATGGCCATGCCGTCCAGCTTGCCCTTGAGCTGCGGCAGCACCAGGGCGGTGGCCTTGGCGGCGCCGGTGGTGGTCGGGATGATGTTCTCGGCGGCGGCGCGGGCGCGGCGCAGGTCCTTGTGCGGGAAGTCGAGGATGCGCTGGTCGTTGGTGTAGGCGTGCACCGTGGTCATCAGACCCTTGACGATGCCGAAGTTCTCGTCCAGGACCTTCGCCATCGGGGCCACACAGTTGGTGGTGCAGGAGGCGTTGGAGATGACGTGGTGGTTCGCCGGGTCGTACTTGTCCTGGTTGACGCCCATCACGATGGTGACGTCCTCGTTCTTCGCCGGAGCGGAGATGATGACCTTCTTCGCCCCGCCGGCGATGTGCTTCTCGGCGTCTTCCTTCTTGGTGAAGATGCCGGTGGACTCGATGACGATGTCCACGCCCAGGTCGCCCCAGGGGATGTCGGCGGGGTTGCGCTCGGAGAGGACCTTGATGGTCTTGCCGTCGACGGTGATGGTGTCCTCGGTGTGGGAGACCTCCTGCTTGAGGCGGCCGAGGATGGTGTCGTACTTCAGCAGGTGAGCGGTGGTCGCGGTGTCACCCAGGTCGTTGACAGCCACGATCTCGATGTCTGCACCCTGCTCCAGCAGCGCGCGGAAGTAGTTACGACCGATGCGGCCAAAGCCGTTGATGCCTACGCGGATCGTCACGAACCGATCTCCTCGTTGGTACGCCGGTTTCGACGCCGGCGAGCTGTATGGGATGTCCCCGACCAACCCCGACCCTACCTCTCCGGAGCCTCCTGAGTGACATTCCGAGGCCCCCCAGAAGGCATGGCGGTCCGTACCCGTGAGTAGGCGTACGGACCGCCCGGACACGGGGTCCGATTCAGTCCTTTTCAGTACTGCTGTCCATTCATGTTGACCGCATTCATCACTCTTTCGTGCGGGGCCCGGCTCACTTGTCGAGGGCCGCGATCGAGCGCCTCATCAGGGCCGTGCGGTCGGCCGCCGAGGGGAGGTGTTCGAGGCCGAAACCGAGCAGCACGGACCGGCCGGTGGTGACCGCCCCGTACGTCTTGAACAAGGTTCCCGAGCGTGTCCAGTCCTTCAGCACGGCGGGGCTGCCGGCCGGGGGCCCGGACACCTTCCAGGGGCCGAGCGAGGTCTCGAATCCCTCGGTGTCCCGCGCGGTTCCCGCGACGACGAGCGCGGTGTCGTCGGCGAGCACGCCGTGGCCGCCGGTGCCCGGGTCGGTGACGTAGCTGAGGGAGACCTCGACCTGCCGGCCGGCGTAGGCGCTCAGGTCGAAGGCCACCTGCTGCCAGCCGCTGGAGGAGCCGGTGAGGCTGTGCCACGCGCCGCTGGTACCGGTGGCGGTGCAGCCGCCGGAGCCCAGGGTCAGGTAGTGCCGGAGCCAGGGGTGCTCGCCGATCAGGAACCCGGCCCCGCACTCGGCGGGCACGGCAGCGCTCGTGCGTCCGCCCGTCTCGGGGAGCGTGGTCCAGTCGTCGGCCCCGACGGTGTGGATCTCCAGCAGCGCGTGGTCGTAGCGGGGCTCGGTGTCCCACAGCAGCCGGGTGGTCAGCGCCGGCCGGTCGGCCGCGCCGACGCCGGTGAGGTCGACGGTGCGGGTGAGGCGCTTGTAGGAGTCGTCGGTGTGCACCGCGGCCGCCATGTACGCGCCCGAGTAGGGGCCGTACGGGTCGACGGTCCCGGCGAACCGGCCCGCGCCGGCGCTCGCGAACTGCGGATACCTGCCCGCGGGCAGCTCGTCCGAGGTCACCCCGTAGGTGCCGGCCGCGTCCAGCGGGTCGCCGGGCACGCCCGCGAGCGGTCCGGTGAACCCGGCGAGCCGCCCGGAGCCGGTGAAGCCGGTGGCGCCGGCGGTCGACGTGCGCGAGTAGGCGCCCAGGTAGTACTGGCTGAAGTCGTCCGACAGGGCGCCGTCCCCGAGGTCGACGCTGCCGCCGGCCCGCTGGCCCGCCTCGATCAGCCGGCCGCCCTCGTTGAGGTACGCGCGCAGCTGGACCTGGGTGGGATTGCCCGGGCCCTTGGCGCCGGAGTAGTGGACGACCGTGCGGAAGTGCTTGAGCACGGCGAGGGCGTCCGGCGGACCCTGGGTGGCGACGTCCCAGACGACGGCGCGGCGTCCGTTCGCCCTGAGCGCGTCCACGTACGTGTGCGCCCGCGCGGCGGGCGCGCCCTCCTCCGCGACCACCAGGGTGTCCGCCGCGGCCCGCCGGGCCACGGTGTACGTGAAGCGGGAGCCGGAGATCTTCCGGCCGCCGGCCCGGCCGGTGAACCGGACCTCCACCCGGTCGCCCGGACCGGCGCCGCGGACCTTCGCCCGGTACTCGTCGAAGTACAGGTGGTCGGTGCCGCCGTAGATCCTGCCGCCCTTCCAGGGCTTGAGCGGCACCCGGTGCGTACGGCCTCCGTCGACGCGGTACTCCAGCTCCTTGTCGCGCACGGCCTTGCGGACGACGACGGAGACCTCCTGGTCGGCGCCGCGCGCGTAGGACGTGGTGAAGGCGGCCGGGGTGAAGTCCGCGGCGCGCAGGCCCACCGGTGAGCTCGGCCGGTCCGGGTGGGGCGCCGTCTCGGCGACGGCGAGTGCGAACGGCACGTTCTTCTCGAACTCCCGCTCGATGAGCTTCTCGTCGTCGGGGAAGGTGAAGACCGACCGGCAGTCGGCGGCGTTCCAGGCGTCGTCCGGGTCCGCGTCGGAGGCGGTCTGGCAGGTCGACATCTCCGGGGTGAACATCGCCATGCCGTTGACGTTGCCCGCGTGGCCGTCCGCCTCGCCGTTGGTGGTGTACAGCTCGGAGGAGAGCTGGGAGTGGTAGCCGGGGATCGCGGGCTTCTCGGGGGTGCCGGCGAGCGCCTTGTAGAGCACGTCGTCCGGCGTCGGGGTGGCCACCTGCCAGCCGACGCCGTAGAGCAGCAGCTCGGCGGCGGAGTGGTAGTTGATGGCGTAGCGGAAGCGCACGCGCTTCTCGAACCGGTCGAGCGCCCGCGTCTCGGGCTCGGAGCCGGGGGCCGCGCCACGATAGGTCTCGCTGGTCGGGTTGGGGGACGAACCCTCGTCGTCGTAGCCCCACTTGTAGGCGAAGTTGCGGTTGAGGTCGACGCCGTCGCCGGTGGAGATGACGCCGTCGCCGTTGACGTCCCGCAGGTTCTTGCGCCACAGCCGGGTGCCGGCGTCCTTGAAGGTGTAGTCGTAGCCGTCGGGGTTGGCGGAGAGGACGAACCACAGCTCGGTGCTGTCGACGATCCTCCTGATCCGCCGGTCCTTCGCGTAGTGGTCCAGGTAGTAGTGCATCAGCCGGCGGGTCATCTCCGGCGTGATCCACTCGCGCGCGTGCTGGTTGGACATGTACAGCACGGCCGGTTTGGACCCGTCCTTCGTCCTGTTCGCGTTCCGGCTGAGCTTGAGGGCGAGGATGTCCTGTCCGCGCACGGTCCTGCCGATGGAGACGACCTTGGTCAGGCCGGGGTGGGTGCGGGCGGTGCGCAGGATCTCCTCCTTCAGCCCGCCCTTGCCGCCGTAGGGGCGGAAGACGCCCTGGGCGGCGGTGTCCACGCGCCGTGCCGCCCGGGCGGACAGGCTGTGCTCGGTCAGGTGCACGCCCTGCCCGCGGAGCGTGTCGGCCTGCCGGGCGGTGAGGTACAGCTCTACGGTGGTACGGCCCTTGTGGCTGCGGTCGCCCAGTTCGTGAGCGTCCTGACCGGCCTTCAGCAGCAGGGGTACCTGCCGCTCGGTGACATCGGCGCGGAAGACCTTCACCTCGTCCGGGTCCGGCCGGGGTGAACTTCCGTTCTGTGCCTGGGCGACGGGCGCCAGGCCCGCTCCGCCGAGCAGGAGCGCGCCGACAGCGAGGATCGATCTCGCTCTGTGTCTCATGAAACCCCCTGGCGGTCGTCCGCCACAGCGGCGAACAGCTGCCAGGTTCATGTCACTTCTTGATCGAGTCAAGGGTGCCTCAAAGACAGGGAAACGCCGCGAACGCGACCCTCAACCAGGCCGGTTCCGGGGCGTGTTGGCCGATGGGGGGTGGGGCGACCGAGCGGTGCCGGGAGGTGCGGCCGTGCGGTCGGGTGGGGAGGGGGCGTGGGGGGTGGAGGGGGCGTATGGGTGAAGAGGGCCGTGAGGGATGGCGGGTGGAAGGGGTCTTGAGGGTGGGGGCGGCGGGGGGTGGACGGGTGTTGAGGCGGTGGCGGGTGGCTGGGGCGGCCGTCCGTCCCCGGGCCGCTTGCTCGGGAGGCCGCGGGAGGCACGCGGCCGGGCCGGTCAGGCGGTCAGGCGGTCAGGCCAGTGGGGCCGGTCAGGCGGTCAGGCGGTCAGGCGGTCAGGCCAGTGGGGCCGGTCAGGCGGGTGAGCCTGGTGGAGCCGCCCGCAGCGGGCCGTGGATCGGAGGTCCGGCGGGACCGGCCGACGCCCCGGCCTCGGCCGTGCCGGCCGGACCGGCCGGCACGGTGTGGCGGGCGTCAGCCCACGAGGTTGTCCGCCAGTTCCTCGGTGAGGTTGGCCTCCGTGCCCGGGATGCCCAGGTCGGAGGCGCGCTTGTCGGCCATCGCCAGCAGCCGGCGGATGCGGCCGGCGACGGCGTCCTTGGTCAGCGGCGGGTCGGCGAGCGCGCCCAGCTCCTCCAGGGAGGCCTGCTTGTGCTCCATCCGCAGACGCCCCGCGGCGGCGAGGTGCTCGGGCACGTCGTCGCCGAGGATCTCCAGGGCGCGCTGGACCCGGGCGCCCGCGGCCACGGCCGCGCGGGCCGAGCGGCGCAGGTTGGCGTCGTCGAAGTTGGCGAGCCGGTTGGCCGTGGCGCGCACCTCGCGGCGCATCCGCCGCTCCTCCCAGGCCAGCACGGACTCGTGCGCGCCGAGGCGGGTGAGCAGGGCGCCGATGGCGTCGCCGTCGCGCACGACGACGCGGTCCACGCCGCGTACCTCGCGGGCCTTGGCCGCGATGGACAGCCGGCGGGCCGCGCCGACCAGGGCGAGGGCCGCCTCGGGGCCGGGGCAGGTCACCTCCAGTGAGGAGGAGCGGCCGGGCTCGGTGAGCGAACCGTGGGCCAGGAAGGCTCCGCGCCAGGCGGCCTCGGCGTCGCAGGTGGCCCCCGAGACCACCTGCGGGGGCAGGCCGCGGATCGGGCGGCCCCGCCCGTCGACGAGTCCGGTCTGGCGGGCCAGCTGGTCACCGCCCGCGACGACGCGCACGACGTAGCGGGAGCCGCGGCGCAGTCCGCCGGGCGCCATCACGATCAGCTCGGAGCTGTGGCCGAAGATCTCCAGGATGTCCCGCTTGAGGCGCCGGGCGGCCATGGCGGTGTCCAGCTCCGCCTCGATCACGATGCGCCCGCTGACCAGGTGGAGGCCGCCGGCGAACCGCAGGATGGCGGAGACCTCCGCCTTCCTGCAGCAGGTCCGGGTGACGGGGAGCCGGGAGATCTCGTCCTTCACCGCTGCCGTCATCGCCATGGGCCGATCCTTCCATGCATCCGAAAAATACGGTCGTACGCGGCAGCCAGCAGCTCCGGGTCGTGCCGGGGGGTTCCGTCCCTCCGGGCCACCGGCGCCAGCTCGACCGCGGCGCCGAACCGCTTGGCGGCCTCGGTGAGGACTTCGCGGTCGGGCACGGCGGCCTCGTCGGCCAGCACCACGTCCAGGGCGAGTTTAGGGGCGTGTCGTCCCAAAACCTCCAAATGACGCTGCGGGGAGAAGCCCTCGGTTTCTCCGGGCTGCGGTGCGAGGTTCAACGACAGTACCCGGCGGGCCTTGGTGGCGAGGAGGGCGTCCAGCAGTTCGGGGACCAGCAGGTGGGGGATGACCGACGAGAACCACGAGCCTGGGCCGAGCACCACCCAGTCCGCGTCGAGCACCGCGGCGACGGCCTCGGGGACGGCGGGCGGGTCGTGCGGCACCAGGTGCACGGACTGCACCTCGCCCGGGGTGAGCGCGACGGTGGCCTGGCCGCGGACGGTGTCCACGTCGCCGGGCCGGCCGGGGTCGTGCCCCTTGACCAGGGCCTGCAACTCCAGCGGCACCGCGGACATGGGCAGCACCCGCCCGTGCGCGCCGAGCAGCTTGCCGACCAGGTCGAGGGCCTGGACGTGGTCGCCGAGCTGCTCCCACAGGGCGACGATCAGCAGGTTGCCGACCGCGTGGTCGTGCAGGGCGCCCTGGGAGGTGAAGCGGTGCTGGATGACACGGGCCCAGGTCTGGCCCCAGTCGTCGTCACCGCACAGCGCGGCCAGCGCCTTGCGCAGGTCGCCGGGCGGCAGCACGCCCAGCTCGTCGCGCAGGCGCCCGCTGGAGCCGCCGTCGTCGGCCACGGTGACGACGGCGGTGAGGTCGCCGGTGATCCGGCGCAGCGCGGCGAGCGAGGCGGACAGGCCCATGCCGCCGCCGAGGGCGACCACCTTGGGCTGGGCGCCCCGGCGGCGCGGCCGGGCGCCGCGTGCCTCGGCGGGGCGGCCCGGACGCCCCTCGGCGGCCTGGCGGGCCGCCCGGCCCTCCGGCACCCCCCGGCGCAGCCTGCTCAGCCGCGGAGTACGTCCGGTCACTCGCGCCCCATGTCCCGGTGGACGACGACCGTCTCCACACCCTCGGCCGCGAGCCGCGCGGCGAGCTTCTCCGACATGGCCACCGAGCGGTGCTTGCCGCCTGTGCAGCCGATGGCGATGGTCACGTAGCGCTTGCCCTCGCGGCGGTAGCCGGCGGCGATCAGCCGCAGCAGCTCGGCGTAGCGGTCGAGGAACTCCTTGGCGCCGGGCTGGTTGAAGACGTAGGCGGCGACCTCCTCGTTGAGGCCGGTGTACGGGCGCAGCTCGGGGACCCAGTGCGGGTTGGGCAGGAACCGCATGTCCGCGACCAGGTCGGCGTCGACCGGCAGGCCGTACTTGAAGCCGAAGGACATCACGGTGGCCCGCAGCTCGGGCTCCTCCTCGCCGGCGAACTGGGCGTCCATCTTGGCGCGCAGTTCGTGCACGTTGAGGCTGGAGGTGTCGATCACCAGGTCGGCGTCGCCGCGCAGCTCGCGCAGCAGCTCGCGCTCGGCGGCGATGCCGTCGACGATCCGGCCGTCGCCCTGGAGGGGGTGCGGGCGGCGCACGGACTCGAAGCGCCGCACCAGGGCCTCGTCGGAGGACTCCAGGAAGACGATGCGCCGCGTGACGTGCTTGGCCTCCAGATCGGCCAGCGACTCGCGCAGGTTGTCGAAGAAGCGCCGGCCGCGGACGTCGACGACGACCGCGATGCGCGCCACGTTGCCCTGCGAGCGGGCGCCGAGCTCCACCATGGTGGGGATCAGCGCGGGCGGCAGGTTGTCCACCACGAACCAGCCGAGGTCCTCCAGACACTTGGCGGCCGTGGACCGGCCGGCCCCGGACATGCCGGAGATGATCACCAGCTCGGGGATCGCCGCGTCGTGGCCGGCGGCCGTGTCGCTGCCCGTACTCACCTGTGCTCCGTCTTCCCGGACCGCGGGGCCGCGCCGGTCCTCCTCCTGGACCGGGTGCTGCCGCTGGTCCTCTTCGCGGGCCGTGCGCCCGTGCCCGTCCTCGCGCGCGTCCCCGGTCGCCCGGTTCCGGTCCGCCGCGGGCCGTGTCTCGTGCTCGGTCATGTCTCCTGCCCCCGTCGTTCGTCCGGGGAGCCCGTGGGCACGGGCTCCCCCGCGTCACCCGCCGTCGTCCCGGGTGCCGGTTCCTGCACGTCTTCCATGATCTCTCCCGTCGCCGTGTTCACGGCCGGGGCGGCCGGAGCCGCCTGGGCGAGGGCGGCGGCGATCGTCTCGGCCGTCTTGCGGCCTATACCCGGTACCTCGCAGATCTGGTCGATTGTGGCGGACCGCAGCCTCTTCACCGAGCCGAAATGCTTGATCAGCGCCTGTTTGCGGGAATCGCCGAGACCGGGCACGTCGTCCAGCGGGCCGGACCGCAGGCGCTTGGCCCGTCTGGTGCGCTGATAGGTGATCGCGAAGCGGTGGGCCTCGTCCCGCACGCGCTGGAGCAGGTACAGGCCCTCGCTGGTGCGGGGCAGGACCACCGGGTCGTCCTCGCCGGGCACCCAGACCTCCTCCAGGCGCTTGGCCAGGCCGCACACGGCGATGTCGTCGATGCCGAGTTCGTCCAGGGCCCGGCGGGCGGCGGCGACCTGGGGCTGTCCGCCGTCGACGACGACGAGCTGCGGCGGGTAGGCGAACCGCTTGGGGCGGCCGTCGTCCTCCATGAGCCGGTTCAGGGAGCCGCCGGGCGAGCCGTCCGGGGAGTCGCCGGGCGAGCCGTCCGCCGCCGGCGCGTCCTCCTCGGCCCACTCGCCGGTCCTCTCCTTCTCGGCGAGGTAGCGGCGGAAGCGGCGGGTGATGACCTCGTGCATGGAGCGGACGTCGTCCTGGCCCTCGAAGCCCTTGATCTGGAAGCGGCGGTACTCGCTCTTGCGCTGCAGGCCGTCCTCGAAGACGACCATGGAGGCCACCACGTCGTCGCCCTGGAGGTGGGAGATGTCGTAGCACTCGATCCGCAGGGGTGCGCTGTCCAGGTCGAGGGCCTCGGCGATCTCCTCCAGGGCGCGGGAGCGGGTGGTCAGGTCGGAGGCCCGCCTGGTCTTGTGCAGGACGAGCGCCTGCTGGGCGTTGCGCGCCACGGTCTCCATGAGGGCCTTCTTGTCGCCGCGCTGCGGTATGCGCAGGGAGACGGCCGAGCCGCGGCGTCCGGTGAGCCACTGCTGCACCGGTTCGACCGGGTCGGGCAGGGCCGGGACGAGGACCTCCTTGGGCACGGCGTCCCCGCTCTCCTCGCCGTACAGCTGCTGGAGGGCGTGCTCGACCAGGGCGCCGGTGGTGACGTCCTCGACCTTGTCGGTCACCCAGCCGCGCTGGCCGCGCACCCGCCCGCCGCGCACGTGGAAGATCTGGACGGCGGCCTCCAGCTCGTCCTCGGCGACCGCGATCAGGTCGGCGTCGGTGGCGTCGGCGAGCACCACCGCGTTCTTCTCCATGGCCTTCTTCAGGGCCTCGATGTCGTCGCGCAGGCGGGCGGCCCGCTCGTACTCCATCTCCTCGGCCGCGGCCGTCATCTCCTTCTCCAGGCGCCGCAGATAGGTGCCCGTGCGGCCGGCCATGAAGTCGGCGAAGTCCTCGGCCAGTTCCCGGTGCTCCTCGGCGGAGACCCGGCCGACGCAGGGCGCGGAGCACTTGCCGATGTAGCCGAGCAGGCAGGGGCGGCCGGTGCGGGCGGCGTTCTTGAAGACGCCGGCCGAGCAGGTGCGCACGGGGAAGACGCGCAGCAGCAGGTCGACGGTGTCGCGGATGGCCCACGCGTGCGCGTACGGGCCGAAGTAGCGCACGCCCTTCTTCTTGTGGCCGCGCATCACCTGCACGCGCGGGAACTCCTCGTTCATCGTCACCGCGAGGTAGGGGTAGCTCTTGTCGTCGCGGTACTTGACGTTGAAGCGGGGGTCGAACTCCTTGATCCAGGAGTACTCCAGCTGGAGCGCCTCCACCTCCGTGGACACCACGGTCCACTCCACGGACGCCGCGGTGGTCACCATGGTGCGCGTGCGCGGGTGGAGGCCGGCCAGGTCCTGGAAGTAGTTCGCCAGGCGCTGGCGCAGGCTCTTCGCCTTTCCGACGTAGATCACCCGGCGGTGCTCGTCACGGAACCTGTAGACCCCGGGGCAGTCCGGGATGTCGCCCGGCTTGGGGCGGTAGCTGGAGGGGTCGGCCATGTCTCACACCCTACTGGCGGGGGCCGACATGGCGGCGGGCCTGTGGACAACACCGGCCGCCCGTCACACCCGCCGCACGCTCGTTCGACTACCAGGTGTCACCATGTCCTTTCGCGACGTGCCGGCCCCTGTCCCGGCGCCCGTACGACCGCCCGTGCGACCGTCCTCGCCGGGGTGCGGACTCGGCCACAACCGCGGATGCCGGGTCCCAGGTGTTGTCGGGACTTGGTCAACACGCTTCAATGCGGGGGAACTCGGGGCCGTGGCCGACGGCGTACGGATGTGATGACGCCCTCCGCCCGCGCCGGGGCGGTCCCGAGGACCCGTGTGAACGGTCTGACCAGCCGCCCGCACCCTCACAGAAAGGCCCGTGCATGCCGCACGCTACGCAGCAGGTGGACGCCGCCACCCCGGAACTGGACACCGCCCTGCGCGGCGGCCCCTTCCACGTGGCACTGCGCGCCGCGATCGCCGCCCGCGGACTGCCGTTGCAGCGCGTGCAGCACCATCTGTCGCGCTACGGGGTCAGGGTCGGGGTCACGAGCCTGAGCTACTGGCAGCAGGGCGCCCGGCGCCCGCAGCGCCCCGAGTCGCTGCGCGCGGTACGGGCCCTGGAGGAGATTCTCCAGCTGCCGGACGAGTCGCTGATCCGGCTGCTGGCGAAGGCCGAGGAGCCCGCCGCGGAGCAGCGGCCCGCCGCCCGCTCCTACCGCTCGCTCATCGAGGCCTCGGACGTCTCGCGGCGGCTGCTGGCCGAGCTGGACTGCCCGCTCGACGGCGGGCTGCACATCCTCGGGCACCACGAGCGGGTGCGCATCGGTGCCCGCTGTGAACTCGCCGGGCGCGAGTCGCAGCACATCGTCCGCGCCCACCGGCACGGTGTCGACCGGTTCATGGCGGTCCACCACGGCGATCCGGGCTGCGTGCCGGAGCGGATGACCGTGCACGCCCTGGAGAACTGCCGCACCGGACGCGTGCGCCGGCACCACGAGTCCGGGGTGCTGGTGGCCGAGCTGCTCTTCGACACCCGGCTGCGCGCCGGTGACACGTTCTGGTTCCGGTACGCCGTCGAGGACGGCACGGCCGGCGTGTCACGGGAGTACGTGCGCGGGTTCGGCTCGGCGGGCGGCCAGTACGCCCTGCAGGTGCGGTTCGACGCCGGCACCCTTCCGTCGCACTGCCACCGCTTCACCCAGCACTCCGCCGCCGCCCCGCGCGGCGGCCGGGTGGAGCTGCCGGTGAGCGAGCGGCACCGCTCGGTGCACCTGGTGGAGCCGCGCGTGCGGTCGGGGTTCGTGGGAATCGGCTGGGACTGGGAGTGACCCGGGCCGGCGGCGGCCCGCGGTCAGGCGCCGGGGCCCGCCACGACCTTGCCGCCTGACACCCGCACGGGAAGCGCGGCGAGCGGCGTGGTGGCCGGGGAGCGCACCACTTCTCCGGTCGTGGCGTCGAACTCGCTGCCGTGGCACGGGCAGACCAGGGTCGTGCCGCGCAGCTTGTTGATCGGGCACCCCGCGTGGGTGCAGATCGTGCTGAACGCCTTCAGGGCGCCGCCGCTGTCCCGGCTGACGACGACGTTGTGGTCCCGGTACAGCTTGACGCCGCCCGGCGGGATCTCGCTCTCGGCACCCAGCTCGACCGGCGCGGTGGGCGTCGCGGGCGCCGTCGTGCCGCCCATCGGGCCGCAGGCGGCCAGACCCAGTCCGGCGACGGGGGTGAGGGCCGCTCCCCGCAGGACGGTGCGACGGCTCGCGGCGGGACGGCCTTGCATGAACATCTCCACTGGTCAAAAGGGCTTGCGGGCCGACGATATCGCCCCGGAGGAAGCTCCGGACCGGCGGGGTGGGGGCGCGTGGACGGGCCGGCGGGGGCGCGTGGACGGGCAGGACGGGGGGCGCGTGGATGGCCTGGGCGGGGGGCGCAAACGCTTGCGCAAGCGTTTACGCGGGCGTGCCGCATGGGATACCTTCCGGGCCGCGGGGCCGCACGCCGCCGGATCACGGCGCGCAGGCACACGGCCCGGAAGGGAACGCGATGCCCACCATGGCCGACGTGGCACGGAGCGCCGGGGTCTCCGTGGCGACCGTCTCGCACGTGCTGAACGGCACCCGGCCCGTGCTCCCGCACACCCGCCAGGCGGTGCTCGACGCCGTCGAGGAACTCGGCTACACCCCGAACGGTCCCGCCCGCTCGCTGGTCACCTCGCGCACCCGGTCCATCGGCCTCGCGGTGTCCGCCCTCAGCAACCCGTACTTCACCGAGATCCTCCAAGGGGTCGAGCGCTGCGCGCTGCGGCACGGCTACAGCCTGCTCGTCGCCGATCCGCACGACGATCCCGGGCACGAGCGCAGAGCGGTCCGGCTGCTGCACGAGCGCCGTGTGGACGGCGTGATCGTCGCCCCGTCCGCCGAGCCGCACGCGCTGCTCGAGTACCTGACGCGGCACGCGGTGCCGACGGTGTTCCTCGACCGGTTGGTCCGCACGGGGCCGGAGACCGAGGTCCGCACGGGGCCGGAGGCCGAAGTCCCCACAGGGCCGGAGGCCGGGGCCCCCACGGGGGCGGAGAGCGCGGCGGACGGCCGCGACGGCGTTCGCGGCGGCGCGCCCGCCGCCGAACCGGGCGACGGCGTACGCCCGGCACCCGGCTTCGACCAGGTGTGCGCCGACGGCACCGGGCCGACGGCCCGCCTCGTCACCCATCTCGCCGCCCTGGGCCACCGCCGGATCGGCCTGGTCGCGGGCCTGCCGGGGCTCAGCACGACCGGCGAGCGGGTCACGGGCTACCGCCACGGCCTGGCCGCCGCCGGACTCCCCCACGACGAACGGCTCGTGGCGCACGGCGACTCCACGGCGGAGGGCGCCGAACGCGCCACCGGGGCCCTGCTGTCGCTCGCCGCGCCGCCCACCGCGCTGGTCACCGCCAACAACGCGATGACCATCGGCACCCTGCGCGCCCTGCGGGCACGGGGCCTGTCCGTGCCCGGCGACATCGCGCTGGGCTGCTTCGACGACTTCGTCTGGGCCGACCTGTTCTCACCCCGGCTGACCGCGATCGCCCAGCCCGCCGAGGAGCTCGGCGCGCAGGCCGTCCGGCTGCTGCTGGACCGCCTGGCACACCCGGGCCGGCCCACCCGGACCGTGCGCCTGTCCTGCACCTTCGTCCACCGCACGTCCTGCGGCTGCCCCGAACGGCCCGAGAAAGGAACCGACTCGTGATCGTCGTCGCCGGTGAGGCCCTGATCGACCTGGTACCGCAGGGCACGGGTGCCCTGGCTGACCTCAAGCCGGCGCTCGGCGGCGGCCCCTACAACACGGCCGTCGCGCTGGGCCGGCTCGGCTCCCCCACCGCCTTCTGCTCG
Source organism: Streptomyces sp. NPDC004065 (assembly GCF_044903565.1). Lineage (NCBI taxonomy): Bacteria > Bacillati > Actinomycetota > Actinomycetes > Kitasatosporales > Streptomycetaceae > Streptomyces > Streptomyces sp. NPDC004065. The sequence goes on from NZ_JBJDQT010000047.1 coordinate 18,353, forward strand.
CGCACGTCCCACGACGCCTTCGGCGAGGCGCTGCTCGACGGGCTGCGGCGGGCCGGCGTGGACGTCTCCGCCGTGCAGCGCGGTCCGGAGCCGACCACGCTGGCCGTCGCCACGGTGGGCGCCGACGGCTCGGCCGCGTACACCTTCTACGTCGAGGGCACCGCGGACCGGCTGTTCACCGTGCCCGGCGGGCTTCCCGGGGGGACCCGCGCGGTGTCCTTCGGCACGTGCTCGCTCGTGCTGGAACCGGGTGCGAGCGCCTACGAGGAGCTGATGCGGACCGCGGCCGCCCGGGGGGTGTTCACCGCGCTCGACCCGAACATCCGCGCGGGACTGATCTCCGACGCGGACGCCTACCGCGCGCGCTTCCGCGGCTGGCTGCCCTCGGTGTCCCTGCTGAAGCTCTCCGAGGAGGACGCCAGGTGGCTCGGGGGCACACCCCGCGAGTGGCTCGCCGCCGGGCCCTCGGCCGTCGTGATCACCCATGGCGGCGAGGGGCTCACCGCCCACACCCGGGACGGCCGGGAGTACTCCGTGCCGGGTGAGAAGGTCGACGTCGTGGACACCATCGGCGCGGGTGACACCGTCAACGCCGCCCTGCTACACGGCCTGTCCGCCCGCGACGCCCTCTCCGCTCAGGGGCTGGCCGGGCTCGGCGCGGAGGGCTGGACAGGGCTGCTGCGGTTCGCGGCCCGTGCCGCGGCGATCACCTGTTCACGCGCGGGCGCGGAGCCGCCGTACGCGTCGGAGGTGGGTGAGCCGTAGCGGGCGGGGGCGCCTGGGGAGGTGGTGACCGGGGGCGGCTTCCGCGGCTGCCCGGGCAGCCGTGCGGCCGCCCGGGGCGCTTGCCCACGGGCGGCCGCACACGGCTTGTCGGCTCAGGCCTTCCGCGCCCGCGTCGTCTTCCTGGCGGGTGCGGCCTTCTTCTTGGCCGCGGTGCCGTCCGCCGCCCGGGCCGTGGCCGTCCTCCGCGCCGTGGAGGTGGCCGCGACCGCCTTCTTGGCGGCGGCCCTGCGCGGCGCCTTCACCGGCTCGGCGTCGCTGATCCGGTCGGCGCCGAGGATCTCGCGCAGGAACTTGCCGGTGTGGCTGGCCGGCACGGCCGCGACCTGCTCGGGCGTGCCCTCGGCGACGACCAGACCACCGCCGGCGCCGCCCTCCGGGCCCATGTCGACGATCCAGTCGGCCACCTTGATGACATCCAGGTTGTGCTCGATGACGATGACCGTGTTGCCCTTGTCGACCAGGCCGGACAGCACCTTCAGCAGCTTGCTGATGTCCTCGAAGTGCAGACCGGTGGTCGGCTCGTCCAGGACGTAGACGGTGCGCCCGGTGGAGCGGCGCTGCAGCTCGCTGGCAAGCTTCACACGCTGCGCCTCGCCGCCGGAGAGCGTGGTCGCGGACTGGCCGAGCCGGACGTAGCCCAGCCCGACGTCCTTGAGCGTCCGCAGGTGGCGGGAGATCGAGGGGACGGCCTCGAAGAAGTCGGTCGCCTCCTCGATCGGCATGTTCAGCACGTCGGCGATGGACTTGCCCTTGTAGTGGACCTCCAGGGTCTCCCGGTTGTACCGGGCGCCGTGGCAGACCTCGCACGGGACGTAGACGTCCGGGAGGAAGTTCATCTCGATCTTGATGGTGCCGTCGCCCGCGCAGTTCTCGCAGCGTCCGCCCTTGACGTTGAAGGAGAAGCGGCCGGGCAGGTAGCCGCGGACCTTCGCCTCGGTGGTCTCGGCGAACAGCTTGCGGATGTGGTCGAAGACTCCGGTGTACGTCGCCGGGTTGGACCGCGGGGTGCGGCCGATGGGCGACTGGTCGACGTGCACCACCTTGTCGACGAGGTCGTCGCCGTCCACCCGCGTGTGCCGCCCCGGCACGTTGCGCGCGCCGTTCAGCTCACGGGCCAGGTGGGTGTAGAGGATGTCGTTGACCAGGGTCGACTTGCCCGAGCCGGACACGCCGGTGACCGCCGTGAACACCCCGAGCGGGAAGGACACGTCGATGTCCCTGAGGTTGTTCTCGCGGGCGCCGTGCACCGTGAGCTGCCGGGACGGGTCGCGCGGGCGCCGGACGTCGGGCAGCGGGATGGACTTCTTGCCGGACAGGTACTGGCCGGTCTGCGACTCGGCGTTGGCGAGCAGTTCCTTCAGGGAGCCGCTGTGCACCACCTTGCCGCCGTGCTCGCCGGCGCCGGGGCCGATGTCGACGACCCAGTCGGCGACCTTGATGGTGTCCTCGTCGTGCTCGACGACGATGAGCGTGTTGCCCATGTCGCGCAGCCGGACCAGGGTCTCGATCAGCCGGTGGTTGTCGCGCTGGTGCAGGCCGATGGACGGCTCGTCCAGGACGTACAGGACGCCGACGAGGCCGGAGCCGATCTGGGTGGCCAGGCGGATGCGCTGCGCCTCGCCGCCGGAGAGCGTGCCGGCCGCGCGGTTCAGCGAGAGGTAGTCCAGGCCGACGTCGACCAGGAAGCGCAGCCGCTCGTTCACCTCCTTGAGCACCCGTTCGGCGATCTTCTTGTCACGGGCGCTGAGCTTCAGCTCCCCCAGGAAGTCCGCGCAGTCGCTGATGGACATCGCGGAGACCTCGGCGATGGACTTGCCCATGATGGTGACCGCGAGGACGACCGGCTTCAGGCGCGTGCCCTGGCAACCGGGGCAGGGCACCTCGCGCATGTAGCCCTCGAAGCGCTCACGGCTGGCGTCGGACTCGGCCTCGCCGTGCCGGCGCTTGACGAAGTTGACGGCGCCCTCGAAGGAGGCCATGTACACGCGCTCGCGGCCGTACCGGTTGCGGTAGCGGATCTCGATCTGGGTCTTGTGGCCGTACAGCAGGGCCTTCTTGGCGCGCTGGGGCAGCCCGGCGAAGGGGATGTCCGTGCGGAAGCCGAGCGCGGCGGCGAGGGCGTGGATCTGCCGGTCGAAGTAGTCCTTGGTGTGGCCGTGCGACCACGGGTGGATGGCGCCCTCGTCGAGGGTCTTCTCCTCGTCCGGGACGATCAGCTCCGGGTCGACCTCCATGCGCGTGCCGATGCCGGTGCACTCGGGGCAGGCGCCGAAGGGCGAGTTGAAGGAGAAGGACCGCGGTTCCAGCTCCTCGAAGGACAGGTCGTCGTAAGGGCAGTACAGGTGCTCCGAGTACATGCGCTCGCGCTCGGGGTCGTCCTCGGGGAGGTCGACGAAGTCGAGCACGACCATGCCGCCGGACAGCCCGAGGGCGGTCTCCACGGAGTCGGTCAGGCGGCGCTTGGCGGAGTCCTTGACGGTGAGGCGGTCGACGACCACCTCGATGGTGTGCTTCTCCTGCTTCTTCAGCGTGGGCGGGCTGGACAGCTGAACGGTCTCACCGTCCACCCGCGCGCGGGAATAGCCCTTGGTCTGCAGGTCGGCGAACAGGTCGGCGAACTCGCCCTTGCGCTCGCGCACCAGCGGCGAGAGCACCTGGAACCGGCTCCCCTCCGGCAGCTCCAGGACCTTGTCGACGATGGCCTGCGGGGACTGGCGCGAGATCGGGCGGCCGCACTCGGGACAGTGCGGCTTGCCGATCCGGGCGAACAGCAGGCGCAGGTAGTCGTAGACCTCGGTGATGGTGCCGACCGTCGAGCGCGGGTTGCGCGAGGTCGACTTCTGGTCGATGGAGACCGCCGGGGACAGACCCTCGATGAAGTCGACGTCCGGCTTGTCCATCTGGCCGAGGAACTGCCGGGCGTAGGAGGACAGCGACTCCACGTAGCGCCGCTGGCCCTCGGCGAAGATGGTGTCGAAGGCCAGGGAGGACTTACCCGACCCGGACAGGCCCGTGAAAACGATGAGCGAGTCCCGGGGCAGGTCGAGCGAGACGTTCTTCAGGTTGTGCTCACGCGCGCCACGGACGATGAGACGGTCGGCCACGCCGGTCCGCACCTTTCTTGAGAGAAGTGACAGGGGCGGGGCCCCCGTGCTTTCTCAGACTAGGGGGAGCCACTGACAACGCCGGGTGGGATCCCGGAAGCGCCTGGATAGTCAACAAACCCCGGCCCTCCAGCATGCCCGACGCCGCAGTCGACCTTATAGCACGCGCATTCGATTTGCGGGCGAGGTCCGCCTCCTTCACCCGAACGGGTGGCGCGGCTAGGGTCGGCGTCATGATGGATCACGTACGCGACCTGCAGTCTGTACACCTCGCCACCGAACGGCTGCTCACCGCAGCCGCCAAGCTGGACAACGCCGCTGTGACGGACCAGTCACGGCTGCCCGGCTGGACCCGCGGCCATGTCCTCGCCCATGTCGCCCGGAACGCGGACGCGCTCGTGAACGTGCTCGAGGGACGGCCGATGTACACCTCCGCCGAGGCCCGGGACGCCGACATCGAGCGGGACGCCCCGCGCCCCCTGGACGTCCAGCTCGCCGACGTGCGCGAGAGCGCGGCCCGCTTCGAGAAGGCGGCGGCCGTGCCCGCCGACTGGTCGCGCACGGTGGAGCTGCGCAACGGTGTGACCGACTCCGCGTCCCGGCTGCCGTTCCGCCGCTGGGTGGAGGTCGAGCTGCACCACGTGGACCTGGGGATCGGGTACGAGCTGGAGGACCTGCCGGACGAGTTCACCGAGCGGGAGATCGACTTCCTCGCCCAGCGCTTCACCGGGCACCCGGACGTGCCGCCGACCCGGCTGACGGACGGCACGCGCGCGTGGACCACCGGCCGGGAGGGGGCCGGGACCGAGGTCACGGTCACCGGCGCACCCGCGGACCTGCTGGGCTGGCTCGCCGGACGGCGCACCGGCGCCACGCTGAAGGCGGAGGGCGGCGCGCTCCCGGCGCTCCCGCCGCTGTAGCCCGTCGGCGGACCGGCGGCGGCTTCCGGCTATAGGCTGCGGCCATGATGTACAGCGGAGAGGTGAAGGTCGGCGGCCCGGCGCAGGTGCACGAGCTCAAGGACCTGATGATCACCAAGATCGCGGTCGGCCCGATGGACAACAACGCCTATCTGCTGCGCTGCCGGGCCACCGACGAGCAGCTCCTCATCGACGCGGCCAACGAGGCGCACACGCTGCTCGGGATGATCGGTGACGACGGCATCGCCTCCGTGGTCACCACCCACCGGCACGCCGACCACTGGCAGGCGCTGGCGGAGGTGGTGGCGGCCACGGGGGCGCGTACGTACGCGGGCCGGGAGGACGCCGAGGGCATCCCCGTGCCGACCGACGTCCTGGTGGACGACGGCGACACGATCAGGGTGGGGCAGGTGGAGCTCACCGCGCGCCACCTCGTCGGCCACACGCCGGGGTCGATCGCGCTGGTCTACGACGACCCGCACGGGCATCCGCACGTGTTCACGGGCGACTGCCTCTTCCCCGGCGGCGTCGGCAACACCCACAAGGACCCGGAGGCGTTCGCCCGTCTGATCCACGACGTGGAGACGAAGATCTTCGACGTCCTCCCGGACGAGACCTGGGTCTACCCCGGACACGGCAACGACACCACGCTCGGCGCGGAGCGGCCCCACCTCGCGGAGTGGCGCGCACGAGGCTGGTGATCCACGGGCCCGCCGGCCATCCGGCCGCGGGTCCTTGTTCCACCCCCGGGATCACAAAGCCACGGTCAACGCCGACGCCTGCGGTTCCTGGGCAGTTCCTGGCGCCGGTTGATCCCGGGCAGGCGGACGTCGAAGTCGTCGAGCATCAGCAGCGTGCGGGCCCGGGTCCGTTCCTTTATGTAGGGCCAGGCGGCCTCCAACCAGGCCACTGTGGGTCAGGAGCTGATCCAGCACCTCGAAGTAGACGGCGCCGCCGACGTGCTGCGTGGGGTGGTCCACGATGCGCTCCACGAAGTCCCAGCAGCGGGTGAGCAGGTCGGTGTCCGGGCTGTCGCTCCGCAGCTGCGGCATCAGCACCGGTGTGGTGAAGCATCCGGCCGGCAGCTCGTACAGCATCACGGCCGCGTCCTCGGTCAGGACAGCCGTTTCCGCGGGCTGGTGGAACATCTCCGCGACGGAGTCGGCGCACTCCGGGACCATGGTCGGCAGCAGCGCGGGGATCTCCTCGAACGGGATCTCCTGGGCCGGCTTCTTCCCGGCGGGGACGTCGCTCATGTCATCCTCGGTCGGATGCGCGGTGGTCGTGCTCGTCCATGGTGGCCGGCGACCCCGGCTCGCCATTCGCCCGAAGATTCGGGCACGGCAACGACACCACGCTCGGCGCGGAGCGCCCGCACCGTCCCGAGTGGCACGCGCGCGGGTGGTGAGCCGGCGCCGGCCGGCCGCGCCCGCGCACCCCGTGCGAACGCTTCGCACGCACCGGCGCCACGCGTGCGCTTTCCGCTCATCCCGGCGCGCGGTCGACTGGGAGCAGCCCCGCACGGGATGACGGCTCCTGCGCGGTACGGGCCGCCGGTCTTCATTCCCCGCCCTCGGCCGGCGGCCCCGGCTGTGTCCGGCCGGGTCCGCCCGTCGCCCGTCCGCGCGTCCGCGTGCCGGTGGCTAGGCGTCCGCCTGTGCCGGGCCCGCCAGCGCGGCGACGCGCTCCACCGCGAACACGTACCCCTGCACGCCGCAGCCGGCGATGACCCCGTCGGCGCGCAGCGAGACGTAGGAGTGGTGCCGGAACTGTTCGCGCTGGTGGATGTTGGAGATGTGGACCTCCACCACCGGCAGTCCGTCGCAGGTGTTGAGGGCGTCCAGGAGGGCGACGGAGGTGTGCGAGTAGGCGGCGGGGTTGATGACGATCCCGCAGTGGCCGAGCCGCGCCTCGTGGATCCAGTCGACCAGTTCGCCCTCGTGGTTGGACTGCCGGAAGTCCACCGTGCCGCCGTGCGTGGCCGCCGCCTCGGCGCACAGCGCCTCCACGTCCGCGAGCGTGGCCGAGCCGTAGATGTCCGGCTGCCGCTGCCCGAGCAGGTTGAGGTTGGGGCCGTTGAGAATCATGATCGGGGCGTTGGCCAGGGTGCGGGGCACGGTTCCTCCGGTCCGTTCGTCGTCGAGCGGTCCTCGGGTCCGCCGCTCGCCCCCGGTCTATCACGGCGCGCCTGCGGTACCCCAGGTTGCCCGCACCTGCGCCCGATGCCTCCGTGCGCCCCGTAACCCCTGATCACCGCGGGTGGTTGACGCGGCATGCACGCTGTACGCACCGCAACGGCACCGTCCATGCTCCGGCTGGCCGCCGCCTCGCTCGCCGGCACCGCGATCGAGTTCTACGACTTCTTCGTCTACGGCACCGCGGCGGCCCTGGTCCTGGGCCCGCTGTTCTTCCCCGCGTTCTCCCCGGCGGCGGGGACGCTCGCCGCCTTCGGGACGTTCGGCGTGGGCTTCGTGGCGCGGCCGCTCGGCTCGGTGCTCTTCGGCCACCTCGGGGACCGGCACGGGCGACGGCCGGTGCTCATCGCCTCGCTGCTGCTGACCGGCGCGTCCACGGTCGCCGTGGGCTGCGTCCCGGCGTACGGCACGGCCGGCGTGGCCGCTCCCGTGCTGCTGGTCGTCCTGCGTTTTCTGCAGGGGCTCGGGCTGGGCGGCGAGTGGGGCGGGGCGGTGCTGCTGACGGCCGAGCACGCGCCACCGGCGCGGCGGGGCCTGTGGGCGAGCTTCCCGCAGGTGGGTCCCTCGCTGGGGTTCCTGCTCGCCAACGGCGTGATGCTGACGCTGTCGGCGGCGCTCTCCGACGCGCAGTTCGCCCAGTGGGGGTGGCGGGTGCCGTTCTGGGCCGCGGGGCTGCCGGTCGTGGCTGGGCTGTGGCTGCGTGCGTCGCTGGCCGAGAGCCCCCGCTTCCGGGAGATCGACGTGCCCGTACGGGTGCCGCTCGCCGAGGTCGTCCGCCGTCACGGGCGGCTGCTGCTGCTCACGGCGGGCGCCCTCGCCGTCGGCTACGCCGTCTTCTACACGGTGACGACCTGGTCCCTGGCGTACGGGACCGAGCGGCTCGGGGTGAGCCGAACGGTGATGCTCGCCTGCGTCATGGCCGCGGTGGTGGTGAAGGGGGCCTGCACGCCGCTCGCGGCGCTGCTGGGCGACCGCTACGGGCGCAGGCCGCTGTGTCTGGCGGGCTGCGCGGCGACCGCGGCGTGGATGTTCCCGATGGTGGCCCTGCTGGGGACCGGGGAGCCGGCGTTGATGTTCCTCGGGTTCCTGGGCGCGCTGCTCGCCTTCGTCACGATGTTCGCCGTGATCGGCGCGTATCTGCCGGAGTTGTACGAGCCCCGGGTGCGCTGTACGGGCGCCTCGGTGGGCTACCACCTCGGCGGGGTTCTCGGCGGCGCCCTCACGCCGTTGGTGGCGACGGCGCTCGCCGGGCGCTCGGGGCGTGTGCCGTGGGGCGTCGGCGCCTATCTGACCGGCCTGGCGCTGCTGGGTCTGGTGTGCTTCGCGCTGCTGCCCGAGACCCGTCCCGGGCCGGCCGGGGAGGGTGCGGCCGATCGGCAGGTGACGGCGTCTAGGGGTTGACCGCCAGTTCCAGGTAGGCGGCGAAGACGACCAGATGGACGCCGGCCTGCAGGGGGGTGGCCCGCCCCGGCACCACGGTCAGGGAGCTGACCACCACGGTGAGCAGGAGCAGCAGCATATGGGTGGAGCCGAGGCCGAGGATCAGCGGCCCGGGCAGCCATATGGAGGCCAGTGCGACGGCCGGGATGGTCAGGCCGATGCTGGCCATGGCGGAGCCGAGGGCCAGGTTGAGGCTGGTCTGCACCCGGTCGCGGCGGGCCGAGCGCAGTGCGGCGATGGTCTCCGGCAGCAGCACCAGCAGCGCGATGATCACGCCGACGACCGCGTGGTGCAGCCCGGCGCTCGCGACCCCGGACTCGATGGTGGGCGACACCCCCTTGGCCAGTCCGACCACGCCGATGAGAGCCATGCCCAGCAGGCCCAGACTCGCCCAGGCGACGCGGGCGGGGGGCCGCTCCGCGTGCTCCTCCCTGGTGATCACCTCTCCCTGCCGGGTGATCGGCAGGAAGTAGTCGCGGTGCCGCACGGTCTGGGTCGTCACGAACAGGCCGTACAGCACCAGTGAGGACAGCGCCGCGAAGGTGAGCTGGACCCCGGAGAACTCCGGTCCGGGCTTGCTGGTGGTGAAGGTGGGCAGGACCAGGCTGAGCGTGGAGAGGGTCGCCACCGTCGCGAGGGCGGCACCGGTCCCCTCGGCGTTGAAGACGGCCGTGCCGTGACGGATGGAGGCGACCAGCAGGCTCAGTCCGACGACGCCGTTGCAGGTGATCATCACGGCGGCGAACACCGTGTCCCTGGCCAGGGTCGCGCTCTTGGCGCCGCCGTCCACCATCAGGGTGACGATGAGGGCGACCTCGATCACGGTGACCGCGATGGCCAGGACCAGCGAGCCGAAGGGTTCTCCGACCCGGTGGGCGACGACCTCCGCGTGGTGCACGGCGGCCAGCACCGATCCCGCCAGGATCACGGTGACCAGTACGACGGCCGCGCCGGGCAGGTTGCGCCCCCAGGTGAGGATCAGCAGGACGACCGCGAGCAAGGGCACGATGGCCGTCCACGCCTTCGTGAGCGCCCTCAGCCTCGTGAGCATGGTGCGATCGTCGCAGACGGCGGCGGGGTCCGCACTCCCGCTCCGTCGCGTCCTCGGGGTCCCCGCCGCTCCGGTGTCAGGAGGCGTACCGGAGCGGTGCGGTGTGTGCTCCCGGGGCCCCCGGTCAGACGTGGGAACTGTCCTTCACCTCGCTTCGGTTTCCTTCCCTCACCTCCTCGACCGCGCCCTGCTTGCGGGCGGCCATCAGGCTGGTGACGGTGGTGGTGGCCAGGACCGCGCAGATCACGCCGAGGGAGACGGGGATGCTGATCTCGGGGACGTGGACCCCGGATTCGTGCAGCGCGTGCAGCACGAGCTTGACGCCGATGAAGCCGAGGATGACGGACAGGCCGTAGGACAGGTGGACGAGCTTCCTCAGCAGGCCGCCTATCAGGAAGTACAGCTGCCTCAGGCCCATGAGCGCGAAGGCGTTGGCGGTGAAGACGATGTACGGGTCCTGGGTCAGCCCGAAGATGGCGGGGATCGAGTCAAGGGCGAACAGTACGTCGGTGGTGCCGATCGCCAGCATCACGACCAGCATCGGCGTCATGACCCGCTTGCCGTTCTGCTGGATCCACAGCTTGGTGCCGTGGTATCGGTCGGAGACGCCGAAGCGGCGCTCGGCGGCCTTCAGCAGCCTGTTCTCCTCGTACTCCTCGTCCTCGTGGCCGGCGCGGGACTCCTGGACGAGTTTCCACGCGGTCCAGATCAGGAAGGCGCCGAAGAGGTAGAACACCCAGGAGAAGCTCGCGAGGATCGCGGCGCCGGCGGCGATGAACACGGCCCGCAGCACCAGGGCTATCAGGACGCCGACCAGCAGCACCCGTTGCTGGTACCGCGACGGGACCGCGAACTTCGCCATGATCAGGACGAACACGAAGAGGTTGTCGACGCTCAGCGACTTCTCCGTGATGAAGCCGGCGAAGAACTCGCCGGCCGGCCGGCCGCCGCCGAACAGGAACAGGCCGAGGCCGAAGAGACAGGCCAGGGCGATCCAGACGACGGTCCAGACCCCCGCCTCCTTGATGGACACGTCGTGCGGTCTGCGGCCGATGAAGAAGTCGGCCGCGATCAGTGCGGCGAGTCCGGTGATGGTGAGGGCCCACAGGGCCATGGAAACGTCCACGGTACCTCCGGCGGATGCGTCACGTGCGAATGTGTCAGCGTCATCGCTGCCGGAGGTCTCTTCCACCCGGGGACGGGCCGGCGCCCCGGGATCCGTTCCGATCCGTAGTGACGAGTGCGCCGCGGTGGACGGGAGTACTCCCCTCCGTGCGGACAACAGTACCCGAATTACCAAGGAACGGTAAAGAGCCAGGCAAAGAAAAGATCAAATCGCCTGCTCAGAGTGGCTTTACCTGCACTTGGTGAGGCGGTGTCGCGGTCACCGGCCCCAGTCGCGGCGGGCCGCGCCGACCTGTCCCAGCACCTGCTCGAGCACCTGGCTTCCCGCGGGCACGGCGGGCGGCTCGTAGGTCCAGGCGTGGCCCACCCAGGGGTCGGCCAGGTGGTCGTCGGGAACCGGGGTCAGTCGCAGCAGCGAACGCCACAGCGGGTCGAGCAACGGGCCGTAGGCCGCGGCGTCCTCGCGGTCGGCGACCATCATCAGATGGACCCCCACCGCGGGGCCCTCGTCCGCGAGGTAGCGCAGCTGGGTCACGGCGCGGTCGTCGAAGCCGTGCGGGAAGTCGTTGACGATCAGCAACTGCTCGGCGGTGTCCAGACCGGGCGGAAGCGCGTCGGGCGCACCGCCGCGCACGGCCATCTGCACCAGGTCGACCCGCTGGGTGAGCCGTCCCAGGACGTCCGTGACGCCCGCCGCGCCGAGGGCGGGAGGCCCGGCGAGCACGCCCGTCTGCACCAGCGGCACGAGTGTCTGCGCGGCGGACCCGGCCGCGTCGATGACGTGCACGCCGAATGCACCGGCCGGATACACGGCCAGCAGCCTGGCCGCGTGCGCCACGGCCGTCCGCATCGCCAGGTTCCGCAGTTCGTCCTCGTCGGTGAGGAGGGCTCCGGGGGACGCCGACCGGCCGCTGTCGATCCACAGGCCCCGCTCCAGCGGCAGCCGGAGCAGCATGGGGATGCGCAGGGAGGGGCTCTCGGGCAGATGCAGGTCGCCGAGGCGTATCGCCATCGGGATCTCCATCGGTACCCGGTAGCCGTGCCAGACGGGGCTGTCCCAGCGCGCGTACGCCGGTGGCAGCGCGGGCTCGACGACCTCCGACTCGGCGGCGAGCTGGGCGAGGTCCCGGTCGAGGGCCGCTCTGGCCTGGTCGACGAGCTGGGTGTGCTTGGCGCGTGCCGCCTCACGTGCCGCGTCGCCCTGCCCGCCGATGCGGCTGCGCGGGTCGGACAGGATGCGGTCGAGTTCCTTCTCCCTGCGCGAGTCGGCGAAGTCCACGGCGCTGCGGTAGGCGGCCGTGGTGCGGGCCAGGTCCTCGAACATGCCCCAGACCTGGTTGTAGAGCCGCTCGTCCATGGACCAGCCGGTCGCGTCTCCGGCGACGGGCCGTGCGGGCTGCCCGGGCCCGGCCGGGGGTGCGGCCGGCGCGGGCGGCGGAGGCGCCGCGGGCTGCCGCCGGGGGTGGCTGTAGTCGATCGGTCCGTCCGTGGACGCGGCGGGCCGGGGGGCGGCCGCGCCGTCCTGCGTGCCCGCCGCGTCCGGGTACGGCGGCTGCGGCGTGCCGGCGTCCTGGTACGGCGACTGCGATGCGGTCGGTCCGGGCGTGCCGGGCGCCTGGCCGCCGAGGGTCGCCCCCGGCTGTGCGGGCCCGGCGGCCGGGGCGGTCCGCGACGGCGCGGGACCGCTGTGCTCTGGCCCGGCCGCCGGTGCGGTCGCGTGCCGGGCGCGGTCGCCGTCCGCGGTGCGGGGCGGAGGTGCCGCCACCGAGCGGGCCAGTCCCCGCGCCACCGCCTCGTGCACCGTACCGGCGAGCCGGCCGGCCTCGGGCAGTCCTTGGTCGGCGAGGAGTTCGGCGAGGCCGCCCGCGTACCCCTGGCCGACCGCGCGGACCTTCCAGGCGCCCTGCCGGCGGTACAGCTCCAGGGCGATCACGGCCGACTCGGCGTCCAGGCCGGTGAGGGTGTAGCTGGCGAGTTCGCCGCCGTCGAGGCCGGTGACGGCGGCGAAGGGCGCGGCGACCGTGCCGAAGCGGGCCGGTCCGCCGGGGGTGGCGGGCAGGGCGAGCAGCACGGTGATCCGGTGCACGGCCTCCGGCATGGCGCCGAGGTCGAGTGCCAGCCGGTGGTCGGCGGCGGCCTGCCGGGAGACCTCGACCCCGGGCAGGACGGGGGCGCCGGGGTGGACCACCCACTCCTCGCCCCGCACCCTGCCGTTCTCGTCCCCGAGTGTGGCCGCGGCCAGCACAGGTGTGCCGGCCGAGATCCGGATCTCCAGGCGGACCTCGGAGAGCGGATGGTTCTGCCCCCGCACCAGCTCGGCCGTCATCGCCTTCTTCCCCCTGGTTCCGTGTGTGCCGTGAGCCGCTCGCCCGCGCGTCCTACGTGTTCTACAGGTGCGGCAGGATGGCCGGCATCAGGTCCTGGAAGGTGCGGCCGTTGGCCGGGGTGCCGATGGCCGTCATCGTCCAGCCGGCGCCGGCACGGTGCACCTTCGCCATGATCTGGGCGGTGTAGTTGCCGCCGCCGGCCAGGGTGTAGCGGGCGAGTTCCGCGCCGTTGGTCTCGTCGACCAGCCGGCAGAAGGCGTTCTGCACTTCCTGGAAGGTCTGGCCCGTGAAGGAGTTCACGGTGAAGACGATCTGGTCGATGTGGACCGGGACGCGCTGCAGGTCCACCAGGATGGCCTCGTCGTCGCCGCCCTGGCCCGCCCCGCCGACCAGGTTGTCGCCGGTGTGGCGCACCGAGCCGTCGTCGCTCACGAGGTGACGGAAGAAGACCACGTCCACGGGCTGCTTGTCGGCGAAGAGCACGGCGGAGGCGTCGAGGTCGATCTCGCGGGTGCGGGAGCCGAACAGGCCGCGGCGGGGCGCCGCCTGCCAGCCGAGGCCCATGCGCACCGCGGCCAGGCTGCCCCCGTCGTTCTTCTGCAGACTGATGGCCTGACCCTTGGTCATGTTGACGGTCACGGCTGGTTCCCCTCTCGAACGACTCCCCGGTTGCCGCGGCTCGCGCGGTTGCAGGAAACCCTACGCAGGGCCACTGACATCGCCGCACACCGGTCCGCACTTTGTGTCGGTCTTGCAACACACCGCATCCGGGCAGGGTTTCGCAGGTGACCGTCCCGGCGGGAGCGGCGGGACGGGTCACGCCGCCGGGCTCAGGCCAGGCCCGCCTCCCGCATCTGCCGCAGTTCCTTCTTCATCTCGGAGACCTCGTCCCGCAGCCGGGCCGCGACCTCGAACTGGAGATCGGCCGCCGCGGCACGCATGCGCTCGGTCATCTCCTCGATCTGCTCGGCGAGCTGGGTGGCGGGACGGTCGGTCGGCGCCGTCTCCTTCGCCCCCGCCTTGGCGGTCTTCGCGGGCTTGGCCGCCTTGGCCGCCTTGGCCGTCTTGTCGCCGAGCGAAGGCACCGGCGCCTTGGCCCCCTTGCCGTCCTTGGTCCTGCGGTAGCCCGTGCCGAGCAGCTGCTCGGTGTCGACCTCCTCGCGGGCGATCTGCGCGACGATGTCGTTGATCTTCTTGCGCAGGGGCTGGGGGTCGATGCCGTGCGCCTTGTTGTAGGCGATCTGCTTCTCCCGGCGGCGGTTGGTCTCCTCGATGGCCCGCTCCATCGCCGGGGTGATCTTGTCGGCGTACATGTGGACCTGGCCCGAGACGTTGCGCGCCGCGCGGCCGATGGTCTGGATGAGGGAGGTGCCCGAGCGCAGGAAGCCCTCCTTGTCGGCGTCCAGGATCGCCACCAGGGACACCTCGGGCAGGTCGAGGCCCTCGCGGAGCAGGTTGATGCCGACCAGGACGTCGAACTCGCCGCTGCGCAGTTCGCGCAGCAGCTCGACACGGCGCAGGGTGTCGACGTCGCTGTGCAGGTAGCGCACCTGGATGCCGAGTTCGACGAAGTAGTCCGTGAGGTCCTCGGCCATCTTCTTGGTGAGCGTGGTGACCAGGACCCGCTCGTCCTTCTCCACCCGCTCCCGGATCTCGTGCACGAGGTCGTCGATCTGGCCCTCGGTGGGCTTGACGACGACCTGGGGGTCGACCAGACCGGTGGGGCGGATGATCTGCTCGACCTGGCCGTCGGAGCGGGAGAGCTCGTACTGTCCGGGGGTCGCCGACAGGTACACCGTCTGGCCGATGCGCTCCTGGAACTCCTCCCACTTCAGCGGGCGGTTGTCCAGGGCGGAGGGCAGGCGGAAACCGTGGTCCACGAGGGTGCGCTTGCGGGAGGCGTCGCCCTCGTACATGGCGCCGATCTGCGGCACCGTGACGTGCGACTCGTCGATGACGAGCAGGAAGTCGTCGGGGAAGTAGTCGAGCAGGGTGTTGGGCGGGGTGCCGGGCAGCCGGTCGTCGAAGTGCATGGAGTAGTTCTCCACGCCGGAGCAGGTGCCGATCTGGCGGAGCATCTCGATGTCGTAGGTGGTGCGCATCCGCAGCCGCTGCGCCTCCAGCAGCTTGCCCTGCTTCTCCAGCTCGGTCAGGCGCTCGCCCAGCTCCTTCTCGATGCCGTTGACGGCGCGCTCCATGCGCTCGGGGCCGGCGATGTAGTGCGAGGCCGGGAACACGTACAGCTGCCGGTCGTCGCTGATGATCTCGCCGGTGAGGGGGTGCAGGGTGGACAGCGCCTCGATCTCGTCGCCGAACATCTCGATGCGGACGGCCAGCTCCTCGTAGACCGGGAAGATCTCGATGGTGTCGCCGCGCACCCGGAAGGTGCCGCGGGTGAAGGCCATGTCGTTGCGTGTGTACTGGATGTCCACGAAGCGGCGCAGCAGCTCGTCGCGGTCGATCTCGTCGCCGACGCGGAGGGGGACCATGCGGTCCACGTACTCCTGCGGGGTGCCCAGGCCGTAGATGCAGGAGACGGACGCGACCACGACGACGTCGCGGCGGGTGAGCAGCGAGTTCGTCGCGGAGTGACGCAGCCGCTCGACCTCCTCGTTGATCGAGGAGTCCTTCTCGATGTAGGTGTCCGACTGCGGGACGTACGCCTCGGGCTGGTAGTAGTCGTAGTACGAGACGAAGTACTCGACGGCGTTGTTGGGCAGCAGTTCGCGGAACTCGTTCGCCAGCTGCGCGGCCAGGGTCTTGTTGGGCGCCATGACCAGCGTGGGGCGCTGGAGCTTCTCGATCATCCAGGCGGTGGTGGCGGACTTGCCGGTACCGGTGGCGCCGAGCAGGACGACGTCCTTCTCGCCGGCCTGGATGCGCCGGGCCAGCTCGGCGATGGCCTGCGGCTGGTCGCCGCTGGGCTGGTAGGGGCTGACGACCTCGAAGGGCGCCACCGTGCGTTCGATGTGAGAGACGGGCCGCATGCCATCCACCGTACGACCCGGCACTGACAATGGGTCCGGATCAGCGGTTCTGCGGGGTGCGGTACCCCTCGTGGGCCGCGGTCCCGCGGGCGCGGGCCGCCGGGCGGCGGGCGGGGTGCGCGAGGAGTTCGCGGGCCGGCACCCCGGGCTTGCGCTCGACGGGGGTCCAGTCCGGGCGGCCCGTGATCATCAGCGGGTCGAAGAACACGACGACGCCGGCCAGAAGCAGGAAGGCCAGCGGGCCGACGAGCATGGGCGCCAGCAGGGCCGCGGGCGAGTCGCCCGCGGGCCCGCCCGCCCCTCCGTGCAGATGCACGGTGAGGGCGGCCATGCCGGTGTAGTGCATGCCGCTGACGGCCAGGCCCATGACGAGGCTCGCGCCCACGCTCCACAGGAAGCCGCGGACCTGTCCGGCCGCCCACAGGGCCGCGGTCGACGCGACGACGGCTATGACGACGGAGGCCGCCACGGTCAGCGTGTTGTACCCGAAGGTGCCGTTCAGGCGCATGCCGGCCATCCCCAGGTAGTGCATGGAGGCGACGCCCAGGCCGGTGATGGTGCCCCCGGTGAACAGCGCGGACCCGGTGGCGCCCTTGTAGCCGACGATGAAGACGCCCACGCCCACCATGACGACGGCGACGGCCAGGCTGGCGTACGTCGTAGGCCGGTCGTAGTGGATCGGCGCTCCCCGGACCGAGAATCCGATCATCGCGACGAAGTGCATGGTCCATATGCCCGAGCCGATCGCCGCCGAGCCGAGGGCGAGCCAGCCGGGGCGCCAGGAGCGCGCCGCGCGCAGGGCGCGGGTGGTGCACCGCAGCCCCAGGGCCCCTCCCAGGCAGGCCATGAGGCAGGCCACCAGCGGGGTGACCAGCCCGTAGCTGAATCCGTCGACCGTGCCCTGCATCCGCGGTTGCCCTTCCGCCCTGTTGCGTCCCGAATGTCGTGAAGTGTGCCCCCGCCCCCGGGTCGCTCGGGCGGCCCAGGTTGACGCAGAGAGTATGACTGCCACCGCAATGGCCGAACGACTCTCCGGCAAACAAACACGTCGCGACCGCACTTGTGCGGCACTGGTGAGCGCCCCCCGGACCGTCCCGCACCGCCTTTGGCCGCCCCGCACCCGCGCGCCGCGACTCGTCGTTGTCCATCGTGTGCTGTAAGTGATCGATCGACGCGAGGAGTACCCCCGTGCACGCGCGCTCCGTTGCCGCCACGACCATCGCGCTCCTGGGATTCGCCCTGTTCGCCCCGGTCCCCCGGGTCAGCGCGGCGGGTGCGCCCGCGCACCCCCTGGTCGTCGCCCACCGGGGCGCCTCCGCCTACGCGCCGGAGAACACGCTTCCCGCGATCGACAGGGCCGCCGCCCTCGGCATCCCCTGGGTGGAGAACGACGTGCAGCGCACCAGGGACGGCGAGCTCGTCGTCGTCCACGACGCCGGGCTGCGCCGCACCACCGACGCCGAGCGGGTCTTCCCCGGCCGGGCGCCGTGGAGGGTGAAGGACCTCACCGCCGCCGAGATCGCCCGCCTGGACGCGGGCAGCTGGTTCGGCCCCGCGTACGCCGGCACGCGGGTGCCGACGCTGCGGCAGTACCTGCGCCGGGTCGAGCACAACCACCAGAAGCTGCTCCTGGAGATCAAGAATCCCGAGCTGTATCCGGGCATCGAGCGGCAGACCCTCCAGCTGCTCGGCGACGAGGGCTGGCTGGACCGCTCCCACCGGGCGGGCCGGCTGATCGTGCAGAGCTTCAGCGCCGGCAGTGTGCGGACCGTGCACGCGCTGCGGCCGGGGGTGCGGACCGCCTTCCTCGGCCGCCCGGCCGCGAAGGACCTGACGGCGTACGCGGGTTTCGCCGATCTGATCAACCCCTCCCACAGTGGGCTCACGGACGCCTACGTCACCGGCGTCCACGCGCGGCGCGGTCCGCACGGCGACCCGATGCGCGTGTTCACCTGGACGGTGGACGACGCTCCCGGCGCCCGGACCGTGGCGGGCCTCGGCGTCGACGGCATCATCACCGACCGGCCGGACGTGGTGTGCCGGGCGCTGGACTCCGCGTGAGCCCCGCGGCGCGCCCGAGCCCCGCGGCGCGCCCGAGCCCCGCGGCGCGTCCGAGCCCCGCGATGCGCCCGAGCCCCGCGGCGAGGGCGGAGACCGGCCCGTTGTCAGCGGTGGCCCGTACCGTGGTCGCATGGACAGCCACGAGCAGGACACCCAGGGGCAGGACACGCGGCAGGTGGTGTGGGAGGTCGTACGTACCGGCATCGGCCCGCTGCTGCTGGCGGCCACCCGGGACGGCCTGGTCAACGTCGTGTTCCACGCCTCCGACGCGGTGCGCGACCGGGCGCTCGCCCGGCTGGCGTCCCGGCTGGGCGGCGAGCCGGTCCACGCGCCGGGCTCTCCGCTGCTGGCCGAGGCGATACGCCAGGTGGAGGCCTACTTCGCGGGCACGCTGCGGGACTTCCGGCTGCCCCTGGACTGGTCGCTGATCTCCGGCTTCAACCGCCAGGTGCTGCGCGAGCTGGCGAGAGGCGTCCCGTACGGAACGGTGGTCGGCTACGGCGATCTCGCCGGCCGCGTGGGCCGGCCCCAGGGGGCCCAGGCGGTCGGCATGGCGATGGGCGCCAACCCGCTGCCGGTCGTCGTGCCGTGCCACCGGGTCGTCGAGAGCGACGGGAACATCGGCGGCTTCGGCGGCGGACTGGAGACCAAGCGGAAGCTGCTCGCGCTGGAGGGCGTGCTGCCCGAGCCGCTGTTCTGAACGGGAGCGGCACGCCCGCCCGGCCCGCCCCCGTCCGGTGCGCGGTGTACGGCGTGCGCTGTACGGCGTGCGCTGTACGGCGACTCCGCCCGGACTCGTACCGGGCCCGGTACGGCTGTCCTGGGCCGCGCTAGTTGTACTCGGCCGGGAGGTTGGTGACACGCCTACCGTCGGTTGTTGATCATGGGGGGACCTCCGGGCGTAGTGGAGATTGCCGTCTTCACTCACCT